>NZ_JCAQAV010000017.1:0-101045 GCF_059617925.1 Janthinobacterium sp. JF4
GGAAAAATATTTGATCCGACCTTGCACGCCGCTTGACGGGGATAACAGTATCTACGCTTCAGCCTTACCCTGCGCAAACACCCAGCACAGCAAACTCACCAGCAGTCCCGCCATCACCCCATACGCCAGGTTCAGCGCGCTGTCGAACAGCAGCGGCGCCACCAGGCCCGATACCAGCGCGAACAGCAGCATCTGGATGAACGATTGCATTGACGAGGCCAGGCCGCTGTTGTTGGGGAAGTGGTTCAGCGCCATCAGGGTCATCGGCGGCATGGCGATGGACAGGGCGAACGAGTAGAAGAACAGGGGCAGCACGGCCCACGGCACTTCGGCGGCAAAGAAGTAGTTATAGCCGATGTTGGCCAGCGCGGCGATGAGCATCAGGATGAAGCCGGCCCAGATCATCTGACGCTGGCTGTAGCGGTGGGCGATCTTCGCCGACAGGGCCGAGCCAAACACCATGCCGCTAATTAAGGGAATGAACAGCCAGGCGAATGCCGTTTCCGGCAAGTGCAGGATGTTGATGATGAAGTAGGCGGCCGAGCCGATGTACAGGGCGAAGCCGCCAAAGGCGGCGCCGATGGCCGTCGACAGCAGCAGGAACTGGCGGTGGCACAGCACTTTCCAGTAATTGACGGCGATGTCGCCCAGGTGGAAGGCGTGGCGCTGCTCTTTCGGCAGGCTTTCCGGCAGCGCGCGCCAGACGACGATGAACATCAGCACGCCGAAGGCCGTGAGGAACCAGAAAATCCAGCGCCAGCCCAGGCCCACCTGCAGCCAGCCGCCCAGCACGGGCGCAATCGCCGGCGCCAGCGCGAACACCATCATGATATGCGAGAGGATTTTCTGCGCGGCGGCGCCCGAATAGCGGTCTTGCACGATGGCGCGGCCGATGACGGAGCCGGCGCCCGCCGAGAGGCCCTGCAGCACGCGCCAGGCCAGCAGCCAGCCCAGCGACGGCGCCAGCGCGGCGCCCACGGAGGCGATCACATACAGCACCAGCGAGACGAGAATCACGGGACGGCGGCCGAAGGAGTCGGACAGGGTGCCGTAAAACAGCATCATGAAGGCGAACGTGAACAGGAAAAAGCTCAGGGTTTGCTGCACCAGCAGGGGGCTGGCATTGAAATCGTGCGCGATGGCGGGGAAAGACGGCAGATAGGTGTCAATTGCAAGCGGTCCGACCATCGCCAGGCCCGCCAAAATCCAGGTTAATAATTTAGTCATGTTGAAGAGTGTTTTTGTTAGTCCGTCATTTTACGCTAGCGGCGGGAATCGGGTCTGGCGCCGCCACTGTTTGTCATTCATATGCGTTTTTCGCATATGAAAACTTGGAATTCTTCGTTTGCATCGCGTGCCGTCACCGTTATGCTTGGGCGACCCGGCCTGTTTGCCGTTTTCTGGAAGTGATACGCCATGCATAGTATTGATCCCGCGGCGCCCGCCGACGACACGGCCCAATGGAACCTGGGGCCCGTGATCCAGGCCTTGCGCAGCTCGCGCGAAGACAAGCACAAGATCCGCCATAACGGCAGGGTGCGCGAACTGCCGTCGCGCGAAGCGCTCACCACCATCGTCAACGGCCTGTCGGCTGCCCTGTTCCCCACGCATTACGGGCGGCCCAATCTGACGGACGAAAGCATCGATTATTTTGTCGGCGATACGCTCAACACCACCCTGAACCGCCTCAGCGAGCAGGTGCGGCGCGGCCTGCTGTTCTCGGCTCCGGCTCACGCCGTGCCGGCCGGCGATGAGGGCGATGGCGCCAGCGACGACGCGGCCCTGGCGCAGCAGGCGCGCGACATCACGCGTGCCTTCGCCGCCAGCCTGCCCGACATCCGCGCCCTGCTGGTGTCGGACGTGCAGGCCGCCTACGCGGGCGACCCGGCCGCCACCTCGGTGGCCGAAATCATGCTGTGCTATCCGGGCACCATCGCCATCTTGTACCACCGCCTGGCGCACCGCCTGCACGCGCTGGGCGCGCCGTTCCTGGCGCGCCTGATCGCCGACATCGCGCACACCCTGACGGGCATCGACATCCATCCGGGCGCGCACATCGGCGCATCCTTCTTTATCGACCATGGCACGGGCGTGGTGATCGGCGAGACGGCCATCATCGGCCAGCGGGTGCGCCTGTACCAGGCCGTCACCCTGGGCGCCAAGCGTTTTCCGGCCGATGCTTCCGGCGCGCTGATCAAGGGCACGCCGCGCCATCCCATCGTCGAGGATGACGTGGTGATCTACGCGGGCGCGACCGTGCTGGGGCGCATCACCATCGGCGCGGGATCGACCATCGGGGGGAATGTGTGGCTGACGCAGAGCGTGCCGCCTGAGAGTAACGTATCGCAGGCGCAGATGCGCAACGACTGAAGCGTGGCCGAGAAAACGTCCATGGCGGCGTTGCAGCGCCTGGCCCTGAACGTTTTTCGGGCACGCTTCACATGCGGGAGTGCGGGTTTTACTTCACCGCCAGCGCTTCATAGCGCGCCACGGGCACGCCATCCTTCAGCAGCAGCAATTCCTGGTCGGCGTAGCGGTAGCCATTGACTTCGCCCAGGGTGGCGAGGAGCAGGCGCTCGAGTTCCATGTCCTGCGGCTGGCACATCATCATGGTGCCGGCCAGCTGCGAGAAGGCCAGGGTGCTGACGCCATCGCTGGTATAGCCGCCCATCATCTGGTTGCAGCCGCTGTTGCCGCTGGCGCGGCCTTCGGCCAGCATCAAGGTCACTTCGCGCTGCTCGGGCGCCTTGCGCACCACTTGCTTGCCCTTCAATTCTTTCAGCTTCCACTGCGTGCCCGCCAGCTTCGGTGCCGGCTTGGCGGGCGACGTGGCGCCGGGCGCGGCGGCGGCAGCGTCGCTGCGCACGGGCGTTTGCGCGCAGCCGGCGGTGATGGCGACGATGGCGGCGAGGGGAATCAGTCTGGCGAGTGTGAACATGGCATTTCCTTCTTTAAATGAATGGCGCCAGCGTAGCAGATCGGCGCCACGCCAGCGTGCACGGTTGACAAGCTCATTCTTGTTTTTCCTGTTCCAGGCGCGCCTCGAGCACGGTGCGCGCCGCCGCTGCGTAGGCGCGGCAGGCCTGCGGGTCGATGAACGCTTCGCTGCCGGCCGTGGCGCTCGCTTCCAGCCTTTCCCACAATTGCGACGCTTCCGGGTGGGCCGAAACGAGTACGTCGCACGGCAGTTTTTCCAGGGTCTCGAAGCTGTGGCGCAAGTCCGCCACCGCGTTCGGATACTCGCTGCTGGCGCTGAACTTGAAGCCGGGACGCGAGACGGCGGTGATGCTGTCCGCGTAGACCATGTTCAGGCAGCGGGGGCCGTCGCACGATTGCCACGTCCAGCTCAGGCCTCCGGGCGTGTGGCCCGGCGTGGCATGCGCCGTCAGGTTGACGGGGCCGACATTGAACTGGCCACCGTCGCGCGCCAGGCGCATGTCCTTGACGGGCGGGTACTTGGGCAGCGCGTGGTATTGCGGATCGTCCGGCCCCACTTCGCCCGAGGCCAGGTCCAGCGCGGCCGACGGACTGGCGGCCACCAGCGCATTGCTGCGCCGCTGCAGTTCGGCCAGGCCGCCCGCATGGTCGATATGGCCGTGCGAATTGAGGATCAGTTTCACGTCTTCGATGCGAAAGCCCAGGGCGGCGATACTGGCGATGATCTTGGGCGCCGATTCCGGCAAGCCGCCATCGATCAGCACGTGGCCCTGCGGCGACGTCACCAGCACGGAACCGAGGCCTTTCACGCCCACGTAATAGGTATTGCCGAAGATGCGGAACGGCGCCTGGTCTGCGTTCCAGGCGGCGCAGGCATCGCAGTTTGGCGTCGGCGGCGTTGCCAGCGCCGGTGAACCATGACCGGCCAGCAGCAGGCCCAGGGCCAGCGCGCGTAGGGGAGTGAGGGGCATTGCGTTCCTTATCCGTGTTGCCAGGGTGGCGTATGCTGACACGGAACGGGGTTGGACGCAAACGCCTACGGGGACGCGGGCGGCGGGCCGGCGCGGACCATGGCCGAAGCCCCTGTGGCGCAAGCTGCCTTCCTCGCAACGGGGGCGATAGCGGCCGCGCTGGAGCAGGCTATCTTGTCGCGGGTGCTGCAACCGACTCCGCCAGCACGATGAAACCATCCGCATCGACGGTTGCCACGATGCTCTCGTAGCTGGCTATGGCGGGGTGGCGCGTGGCCAGCGGGTGGGCATGCGTGGCGGTGACGACGATGACCTTCGCGCCGGCCGCCTCGCCCGCCTCGATGCCGACGGACGCATCCTCGAACACCAGGCACTCAAAGGGCGCCACGCCCAGTTTTTGCGCCGCCAGCAGGTAGCAATCGGGTTTGGGCTTGCCTGCCTTGACGTCTTCCGCCGTCACCATGATGGCGGGAATGGGCATGCCGGCCGCCTTCAGGCGCGCCGTGGCCAATGCACGCGGCGCCGAGGTGACGATGGCCCATTGCGCGGGCGGCAGCGACTGCAAAAAGCGCAGCGCGCCCGCGATTTCAATAATCCCTTCCACATCGATGATCTCCGCATCCGTGATGCCCTGCGACTCGCGCTGCGCGTCGACGCCGGGCAAGCGCAGTTTGGCGATGGTGTCGACCGAACGGGCGCCGTGGATGGTGGGCAGGAAGGCCGCCACGTCGAGGCCCTGGCGCTGTGCCCACGTGCCCCAGATGCGCTCGGCGGCGGCGATGGAATTGATGACGGTGCCGTCCATGTCAAACAGAAAAGCCCGATAGCGGCCGGCGGCCGATGGCAGTGGTGAAGACGACGGCGAGGGCAGTGCGGACATGGCTTCCTTCCAGATGATGGGCTGGAAGCCATTGTAACGGCAGTCGATTTTTATTTCACAGGTAGACCGATTCAAACCTGGCCACGGGCGCGCCATCCTTGAGCAGGACCAGGAACCCGCCTTCGAAGCGGTAGCCCGTCACGCTGTTCAAATTGGCCAATACGGCGTTTTCCAGCTGCATCAGCGGCGGCGGGCAGGCCATGCGCGTGCCGGCCAGCTGTGTGAAGCGCAGGGCCGTGCCGGCCAGCGTGTAGCCGCCCATCACGCGGTTGCAGCCCGTGAAACCATGGACCTTGCCATCGTCGGTAAGAGTGATGCGCACTTCGCGTTCCTGCTGCGGCGCCATCGTCACGGCGGCGCCATCGAGCTGCGTCAGCTTCCAGTAGGTATTCGTCAGGCTGTAGCTGGGCGTGAGGCCAGTGTCCTGCGTGGCGGCGCAGCCGCCGGCCATGGCGATGGCGGCGGCGAGGGACAGGTATTTCAGGCGATGCAGCATGGGATGCTCCTGTGAGGGGGGGAATGTCCGCAGACTAGCAGGTTTTGCGCGCCGCTCAGCGCACGGCAGCGGCGATTGTTTCCATTTTGCCAGTGCTGGCATTACACTCATGCTTTCTGCTGTTTCAACCTTGATCGGGGAGCCGGGCCGATGCTGCAAGCGCAAGCGCTGGATAATCGACTGGTCGCCACCAGTGCCGACGATGTGCTGGTCGACCGCATCGTGCCGGGCGCGCCGCTGGTGATCGCCTTCGGCTTCGTTTCGTGGACCACGCGTCCCGCCTTCGATTTTTACGGCCGCTTGCGCAAGCTGGAGCAGGCCAGCGGGCAGCACCTGAACAAGATCCTCGTGCGCGATTCGGGCAATGCCTGGTACCACCGCCGCATCGCTGGCCTGGGCAACCACGTGGATGAATCGGCGCAAGCCTTGCGCGAGCTGGTGCGCCGCATCGCGCCCAGTCAAACCACCACCGTCGGCCAGTCCATGGGCGCGTACGCGGCCGTCATGTATGGCTTGCTGCTCGAGGCGCAGCAGATCGTCGCCTTCGGGCCGCTGTCCTTCCTCGACGTGCAGCAGGCGCGCTTGTACCACGAGCTGCGCTGGCTGCCCGTGATGGAATCGCTGGCGCAAGACCCGCCGCTTTCTGGCTACTATGACCTGGCGGCCCTGTGCCGCGCCAGGGCGACGGAGCATACGCAGCTGCACCTGGTGTTCGGCACGCGGCCGGACGCGGCCAACGCCGGCGCCAGTGCCAGCGAGTCGGTCAACCTCGACGCCATGCACGCGCAGCGCCTGGCCGCCTTCGGCCGCTGCACCCTGCATCCGTTTCCCCAGTCGGGCCACGCGGTGGTGCAGCACCTGATCGACACGCAACGCATCAATGGTTTACTGGCCGCATGCATACTCGGTCTCACGTTGGCGCCGGAACCGATGCCGGACATCAGCCGCGAGTGGCGCGACTGGGTGGCGGAAAACCTGCGCCTCGGTTGCGCCGGCGAGCAGCTGGTGGCGGTGCTGCAGCAGCACGGCTTTTCGCTGGCCAGCAGCATGGCTGCCGTGGATGCCGCCCGCGCCGCGCCGACAGCGACATGACGCCGCAGTTCGAACTCGACACCCTGAAAATACGCATCGCCGCGCCTGAACTGGCGGCGCTCGACTTGCGCGTGCGGGTGCAGCGCGCGCTGCGCCAGCTGATACTCGATGGCGTGCTGGCGCCCGGCCTGCGCCTGCCGGCCACGCGCGCGCTGGCGCAATCGCTGGGCGTGTCGCGCGACACGGTGGAAATGGCGTACGCGCAGCTGCGCCTCGATGGCTATCTGCGGCGGCAGGCAGGATCGGGCAGTTTTGTCTCGCCGACGATAGGCGCGAGCTTGCTGGGCAAGCCTGCGGCTGCGCTGCCGGCCTTGCCCGCGCAGCCCGTGGCGCTCAGCGCGCGTGGCGCGCACATCCTCGCCAGCGGTGGCGTGGCCGACCAGCAAAGCGTCAACGCTTTCGCCACGGGCTTGCCGGAAACGCGGGCCTTGCCGCTCGACGTGTGGGAGCGCTTGCGGCGCCAGGCGGCCAGCGAACACCATGTGCTGCTGCATGGCGACCCGCAAGGCGTCGAGCCTTTGCGCCAGGCCATCGCCGACTATGTCAATCTGGAACGGGGCGCGCGGGCCACGGCCGGCCAGGTGCTGGTGCTGAGCAGCACGCGCCAGGCCCTGTACCTGTGCGCGCAGGTGCTGGCAGACGCGCATGGCCCGATATTGATGGAGGATCCCGGCTATTTCGGCGCGCGCAAGGCGTTCGAGATGGCGCAATTGCAGGTCGTGCCCGTGCCGGTCGACGCCGATGGCCTGTCGATCGAACACCTGCGGGCGGACCGCAGCGGGGCCAACACGATCTACGTCACGCCGTCGCATCAATACCCGACGGGCGCCACCCTGGCGCTCGGGCGCCGCCTGGCCCTGACTGCCTGGGCCGCCGAGCGCCAGGGCTGGATCATCGAAGACGATTACGACAGCCAGTTTCACTACGCGGGCTTGCCGACGGCGTGCGTGCAGGGGCTGGACACGCAGCAGCGCACGATCTACCTGGGTACCTTCGCCAAGTCGCTGTACCCGGGGCTGCGTATCGGCTACATGGTGCTGCCGCCCGCGCTGGTGAAACCGATGACGTATGCGCGCAGCATCCTTGATGGCCACACGCCGCAGCTGGACCAGCTGACGTTGGCCCGTTTCATCGCCGACGGCCATTTCGCTGCCCATGTGCGCGCCATGCGCAAGGTCTACGCCGTGCGCCGCGATGCGATGGCGCACGCCGTCCACCGGCACTTGCCGCACGTGGTGACGGCGCAGCTGCCGCCGGGCGGCTTGCAGATGCCGTGTCTGCTGCACGAGGGCAGGGACGAGCTGGACACGATACGGCTGGCGGCGCAGGCCGGCATCGTGCTGCCGGGCCTGAGCAGGCTGTACGCGACGCCGCCGGCGCGGGGCGGCTGGCTGCTGGGCTTTGCGGCGCTCACGCCGCACGAGATCGACAGCGGCATCGTCCGCCTGGCCCGCGCGCTGGGGTGACCGCTCAAGTGGTCTGTTAGATGTGTGAAAATTGGCCTGCCTGAGCAGTCCATGTGGGCGCTAAGATGCCCCTTTTGAACCTCAGGCAAGGGCACACGCATGCAGACAAGTTCCACATCCTCGGCGGCAATCGGCAACGGGCGCCAGGCGCGCTGGCGCGACCTGGCGTCCCCCGCCATGGCGGCCTTCATTTCCGTCCTCGTCAACTATGGCGGCACCTTCGTGCTGGTATTCCAGGCGGCCCAGCTGGCCCAGCTCAGCGCCGCGCAGACGGCATCCTGGGTCTGGTCGCTGAGCATCGGTGTGGGCGTGACGGGCATCTGGCTCAGCTACCGCTACCGCGCGCCCATCATCACGGCCTGGTCCACGCCCGGCGTGGCCTTCCTGGCCACCGTCATGCCGCACACGCCGTATGCCGAGGTGATCGGCGCCTACATCGTGTCCGCCATCGCCTTCATTCTGCTGGGCATGTCGGGCGCCTTCGAGCGTCTGGTGCGGCTGATACCGGGCGGCATCGCGGCTGGCTTGCTGGCCGGCATCTTGCTGCAGTTTGGCGTGAACGCGTTCGGTGGCGCCAGTGCCGATCCGCTGCTGGTGGTGGTGCTGCTGCTGTCTTACGCCGTGCTGCGCCGTTTCACGGCACGCTTTGCCGTGGTCGGCATCATGCTGATCGGGCTGGGCCTGCTGCTGGCGCAGGGGCGCATCGATGCGCAAGGCATCGAACTGGCCCTGGCCGCGCCCGTGTTCGAGATGCCGCGCTTTTCCTTGGCGTCGCTGCTGGGCGTGGCGCTGCCGCTGTTCCTGATCACCCTGACGGGGCAATACATGCCCGGCATGCTGGTGCTGCGCAATGACGGTTACCAGGTCAGCGCCAACCCGATTTTGACGGTGACGGGCCTCGGTTCGCTGCTCATGGCCCCGTTCGGCGCGCACGCGTTCAATGTGGCCGCCATCACGGCCGCCATCTGCACGGGCAAGGATGCCCATGCGGACCCGTCGAAGCGCTATGTCGCGGGGCTGGCCTGCGGCGTGCTGTATATCCTGGTGGGCATCTTCGGCGTCACCCTGGCCAGCCTGTTCATGGTCTTGCCGCGCCCCTTCATCACGGCGCTGGCGGGCCTGGCCCTGCTGGGCGCCATCGGCAACAGCCTGGCGCAGGCCATGGCGGACGTGCGCATGCGTGAAACGGCCTTGATTACTTTCCTGGCGACGGCGGCGAACGTGACCTTGCTGGGCGTGGGCGGCGCCCTGTGGGGGCTGGCGGCCGGGCTGGCGGCGCATGGGCTGATGCATGGATGGCGCAAGGCGGCCTGACGGCGGCATCGCCAGACAGCTTGCCCATGGTGCCAGCCGGCGCATACAATTGCTGCGCCCGTGCCCGTTGGCACCGTAATCCGACTTGACCCGAACGATGCCCGAGATCACTTCCCTGGCGCGGTATCTGCTGGCGATCACGCCCGCCTTCCTCGTCTGCGCCGCCTTGTTGCTGGCGTTGCCACGGACAATTCCGCTGCTGCGCGTGCTCGTGCATATGCTGTTTTTCGTGCTGGCGCGCGACGCGATGACGGCGCATGGCTACTGGCAAGTGGCGGCGGGCGGCTTGCGCTTCACGGCGCCGCCGCTGGTCTTGCTGGCGCTGGGCGCCATGTCGCTGGGGCTGGTGGCAAGCACGTGCTGGCTGGAAAGCGAGGCGCGCCGCCAGATCCGCTGGTTCGGCGTGCGGCCGGCCCTGTCCGTGCTGCTGGGCGTGGCGGGCGCCGCGCTGATCATCGCGCTGGTGACGGGCTTGAAAGCCGTGTTTGGCTTGCCCTCGCTGGCGCCCGTCGCGTCATCCGCGCTGCCCTTGCTGCTGGGTTTTGCGCTGGCGGCCAACTGTTATGAGGAATTGCTGTTTCGCGGCTTGCTGCAGCAGCAATTGCGCGCCTGGCTGCCGGCCTGGCGCGCGGCGCTGGTGTCGGGCTTGCTGTTTGGCCTGTGCCACGCTTTTCTCGCCACCACCGTCACGCAGGTGGGCGCGCCCATCCTCGTGTTCACCGTGATCGAAGGCGTGGTGGCGGGACTGGTATATTGCCGTGCCGGCTTGTTGGGTGCGTCCCTGGCCCATGGCCTGGCGATTTTTGCGCTGGCCGCCGGCTGGGTGTGAATGTTTACTATTAATGAAGAGTGAGAAAGCGATGCCAGTCAGTTCCTACCTGAATACCCGCCCCGTCGTGGGCGAGCGCGTCTACCTGCATGACACGGCGCAAGTGATCGGCGATGTGCAGATCGGCGACGACTGCTCCATCTGGTGCAACAGCGTGCTGCGCGGCGACGTCAACCGCATCGTCATCGGCGAGGGCAGCAATATCCAGGACTTTTCCATGGGCCACGTGTCGCACAGGAATGCGGCCAGGCCCGATGGTTCACCGCTGACCATCGGCAAGTACGTGACCATCGGCCATTCCGTGATCTTGCACGGCTGCACCATCGGCGATGAATGCCTGATCGGCATGGGCAGCATCGTCATGGACGATGTCGTGGTGGAAAAACACGTGATGCTGGGCGCGGGCAGCCTGGTGTCGCCGGGCAAGGTGCTGGAAAGCGGGCACCTGTACGTGGGCCGGCCCGCCGCCAAGGTGCGCGCACTGACCGAAGCGGAGATCGCCTACCTGCGCTATTCGGCCGAGCACTACGTGCGCGTCAAAAACAATTACCTGGCCGGCGGCGACGACGCCTGAGCGGCGGCGCCGTCAAGGCGGCGCAGTTCCGGCCGCGGCGCCAGGTCTTGCGGCAGGCGCAGGCCGGACACGAGGCCCAGGCGCTGCAAGAGCAGCAGCATCCACCAGCCCGGGTCCCACTCGCCCGGCAGCAGGCCCAGCTTGGCCGAGCCCGGATAGGCGTGGTGGTTATTGTGCCAGCATTCGCCCATGGTCAGCAGCGACGTCAGGCGGATATTCCTGCCTTGCACGGCGGCGCCATCGACATGAAAATGCATCTGCCCATGCTTGTGGGCGAAGTGGCCGACCAGCCAATGGCCGAGCACGCCGGCGCTGACCCTGGCGCAGACGCCCCAGCAGACCAGACCCCAGCCGCCCCAGGCATAGAACAGCAGCGCCCACGGCAATTGCTGCAGCATCCAGGTTCTTTCCAGAAAACGGTAAAAGCGGGCGTGCGCGATGCGCGGCTCGATGGCGATGTGCGGCGGGTGGTCGAGGTCGAGGCGGCAGTGTAGTTGCCACCATGCATCGCGCCAGAGCCCGGCGCCGTGGCGCAGATAGGGGTGGCAGTCGGGCAGGCGCTGGGCATAGTCGCGCAGCTCGTGCTGGCGCAGCAGGCCCAGCGGGCCGCTGAGGCCCACCAGCACGCCCAGGTAGACGAGCAGGTATTCCAGCCATCGCGGGCATGCAAAGCTGTCGTGGATCAGTTTGCGGTGGCTGCCCAGCGAATGGCCAAACAGCAAGACGATGGCCGTGCCGGCCGCAAACAGCAGCAGGCCGGTCCAGCTGAAGTAGAGCAGGGCGCCAGTCACGGCGCCGGCCAGCATGGCCAGCAGCCACAGCGATTGCAAAGGCGCATAGCGTACTGAACCTTTCAGCACGCTGCCGGCGTGCGTGGCGCGGACGCGGTGGTTGTCCAGGCTGGCTGCGGACATCAACCCTGGGGGGCCGACGACGGTTGCGTGTACTTGTCGAAGTTGGTGATGTAGTCGTTGAAGTTGTCGGTCAGCATGCGCTTGTACTGTTCCGTGAAGAACGCCACGGCGCCTTCTTTCTCTTCCTGCATCTTGGCCACATCGTTGCTCTTGCTGGCGACGAGGAAGGCGTTGAAGCGGGCGGCCGCGTACAGCAGCGAGGTGGCTACCTCATTGCCGCCGCTGTGCATGCATTGTTCGTTGGCCAGGGCGATGACCTGGTCGGCGCGTTCCCAGAATTCCGGGCCCGGTGCCGGTTTTGTCGTTGGTGTGGTCATAAACATCCTTCATGAAAGTGCGCGCCAGTCTACACAGGGGTGCGCGGGCTGTCCAGCCGCGCGCCTGTCACGGCGCTTGCAGGATCTGTTCGACCAGCACGGCCAGCGGCTGGCGGATGTCGAGCACGATGCCGGCCTCGTCCGCCTGCAGGGGCTGCAGCGTGGCCAGCTGGCTGTCGAGCAGGCTGGCTGGCATGAAATGGCTGGGGCGCTGCAAACGACTTTCCAGCACGGCGCGCGGGCCGTCCAGGTGGGCAAAGTGCAAGCCCGGGTCGCCTTCGCGCAGCAGGTCGCGGTAGGCGCGTTTCAGGGCCGAGCAGGAGACGACGAGGCCGCTGTCCTGGGCGCGGGCCGTGGCGATCTGCTGGCGCAGGGCGGCCAGCCAGCCGGCCCGGTCGGCATCGTCGAGCGCAATGCCGGCGGCCATCTTGGCCACGTTTTCCGGGGCATGCACGTCGTCGCCTTCCACGTAGGGTACGCGCAGGGCGTCGGCCAGCAGGCTGCCGACGGCGCTCTTGCCGCAGCCGGATACGCCCATCACGACCCAGCGCGCGGCGGGCACGCCCACCTCAAGGCGCCGAAACGATGACGGTGACGCGGCGGTTTTCCGCCTTGCCCGTCTTGCTGGCGTTCGAGGCCACGGGCTTGCTCATGCCCAGGCCCTTGACACTGATGTTGTCGCGTGGAATGCCCGATGCGCTCATGGCGTCGGCCACCACGTTGGCGCGCGCCAGCGACAGTTTGTTGTTGTACGCTTCCGTGCCTTCGTTATCCGTATGGCCTTCCACGCGCATGTGGGTGATGCCCACTTTCAGCAGGGCGGCGCTGATTTTCTGGATGGCGTTGCGGCTCGGTGGCGTCAGCTTGGCGGCGTCGAATTCGAACAGCAGCTTGTCGGTAAAGCTCAGTTCCCAGCCTTCGTCCGTCTGGTTGAAGCCTTGCTCCTTCAGGGTGGCGACTTGCTCGGCGCTGAACAGCGGTTTGCTCTCTGGCGTGCTCTGGCAGGCGGCCAGCAGCCCCAGCATAAGGATGAAGGGGCCGAGGAAGCCGCGGCGTAATTGTGTGTAGATGAATTGCATGGTGTTGCTCCTTGGTTCAGGGGTGAATGTGGGGTTGCGGCAGGCGCGCCACCTGGCGCGTCCCGCGCTGCGCCTGCTTGGCGCGGTACATGGCTTCGTCCGCCGCGCCGACCAGCGAGACGGCATCGATGGCGTGATCGGGGAAGACGGCCACGCCGATGGTCAGCGAGCTGACGATGCTGTTACCTGTAGGCAATTCAATGGCTTGCGCCATGGCGGCGATGATGTTGTCGGCGATGTGCATGGCGTCGCTGCTGTTGCGCAGCGGTTTGAGCAGGATGGCGAATTCGTCGCCGCCCAGGCGCGCCACCAGGTCGCCTTCGCGCAATTGCTGCTTGATGCGCGCGGCGATCGTCACCAGCACGCGGTCGCCCGAGGCGTGGCCGAAGGTGTCGTTGATGTATTTGAAGCGGTCGCTGTCGAGGAACAGCACGGCCACCTTGCCATTGCCAACCCGCGCTTCGAGGATGGCGCGTTCCAGCTCCGCTTCCATGAAGGCGCGGTTCGACAGGCCTGTCAGGCTGTCGTGGTTGGCGCGGTGCGACAGCGAGGCGTGTTCCTTCTGCAGATGGCTTTGCCACGCTTCCAGTTCGTCGAGCAGGGCGTTGAAGTCGTCATTAATCTGGTTCAGTTCGGCGATGTTGGCCGGCGGCACGCGCAGTTCGAATGAACGGTCGCGCCGCACGCGGTGCGCCGTTTCCGCCAGGTGGCGCAGCGGCGACGTGATCTCCGTTTCCATGCGGCGCGACAGGCGCACGGCGACGACCAGGCTCAGCACCAGGCAAGCGAGCAGGCAGGAGAGGCCGCTCAGCAGGAAAGGCAGCAGGCTGCGGCTGTGCGGCACCAGGGTGATGCTGCCGATGGCCTGTTCATTGCGCATGACGGGGAAGGTCAGGGAGTCGGGCAGCATCCAGCCCGTCAGCGCGCGTTCGATGTAGTAGCGCGTGCCGTGTTCGCCCCGTTCCCAGCGGGCCAGCACATTGCCGGCCTTGTCGCTCACCTGGGCCCGGTCGATATCTTCATTGACGCCGATCAAGGCCAGCGCTTCCTTGGCGACCAGGGCGTCGCCAAAGACGACGGCCCCTTCCACCGTGTAGCTCATCGAGCGGGCCACCAGGCGCAGGTTCTGGTCCGAATACACGCGCAGGGCCAGCAGCGCCACGGCCGTCATGGTCAGGCCGGCCGCCAGCACGGCGATCAGCGAGACGCTCAGGTGGGCGCGCCGCAGCACGCTGTCGAGCGTGGGGCGGGGCTGGCGGGCAGGCTTGTTGCTCATGCGGGCGCTCATGGCGGCGGTCCCTTGCGACGTGCAATTTGCAAGGCGTTCGGATGCACGCGCAGGCCGCTGCGGGCGATGGCGTCGAGGTTGACGTCAAAACCGATCTGCGCCTCGGAGAGGCGCAGGCAGAACATGGTGCCCACGCTGCAGGCCGTGCCAGGTTCGGCGACCGATAAAATCGGCTTGCCGATGATCTGCGCCAGCAGGTACTCGCGTTCGGCTTCGGGCAAGCTGCCCAGGTAGACGACGTCGCATTCGCCGGCAGCGGCTGGCGCCGCCGGGATTTTCACGCGGATGCGCTGGCCCAGGCTGGAGGCGGGCGTGTCGACGATGGCCGCGCCGTAGCGTGGCGCGCCGAGCATGCAGACGCGCACTTCCGGGCGCGCCACGGGCCAGCGCACATAGCTGATGATGCCAAACAGGACCTGGGCCACCTCGGCGGGACGCCTGGCATCGGGTGCCGCGCCCCCTTGCGCCCACGCCGCGCACGGCGCCAGCGCAGTGCAGGCGAGCAGCGAGGCCAGCAGCACGACGGCAAGCAGGACGGGCGGCGCGCAGCGCTGCCGGTGGCGGGGGGAGGAGGGCACGGCGTCAGTGTCTTTATGCAGATCGGGTGGCTATTCAAATAGTTACTCAGCTACACAGACTGTACGGAAGTCCATGCTGAAAGTAAATCACGGCGCTACGCCATCAACCTTGCATTATAAACACGAATGTTAAAACTTGCATTCCTTACCATGAGAATTACTTGTCAACACTGCCGTGGCGGGCCAGAGTGTTGCTATTCTTCCAGTGTCGCTTCCAGCAAGTCGATTTCGCGCAGCAGGCGCAAATGGATGGTGTCGTCCAGTTCGCCCGAAATGCGGCGGCGGAACAGTTCATCGCGTTCCGCATTCAGCGCTTCCAGGCGCAGCGCGCGCTCGGCCTTGGCCAGTTCCTGCAGCCGCATCGCCTCGTCGTTGCTGCTTTCGCCATACGCGAGGCGGCGCCGGTAGGCTTCGATCAGGCGGTTGGCCGCCTCGGTGACGACTTGCTGCTTGTCATTCTTGTCGATGCCTTCGCACACCTTTTCCAGCCGCGCGATGGCCGCTTCGGCGGCGGCGGCGCGGGCATTGCGCTCTTCCGTTGAACGGCGCGCGGGCGGCGCGAACACGAGGCCCTTGGTCAGCAGGGGCAGGGTGACGCTGGCCAGCAGCAGCGACAGCAAAATCACGCCCATGGCCAGGAAGATGACGAGGTCGCGCGCCGGGAAACGATTGCCGTCTGGCAAGAACAGCGGCAGGGTCAGAATGCCGGCCAGGGTCAGCGCTCCGCGCACGCCCGCAAATGACGCCACCAGCAGCAATCGCAGGCTGGGACGCGCCAGCAGCGCCGCATCCTTCGGTTCGCCCGGCATTTTCTTGTGGTGTTTGAACAGGGTCAGCTTCATCGAGATGAAGACCCAGAGGAAGCGCATGAAGGTCAGCCCCACCGTGATGGCGATGACGAACAGGGGCAGTTTCCAGGCGCTGCCGGCGCCCACTTCGGCCGAGGCGGCCGGCAAGCCGGCAACGGTGGTGGGCAGTTGCGCGCCCAGCATGACGAAGATCACGCCATTCAAGACCAGCTGCACGGTATCCCACACGGCCTTGCGCTGGGTGCGCGTGGCCGCCAGCGGGCGGCCGATCAGGTCGGCGTAATGCATGGACACGCCCGCCGTGGCGGCGGCCAGGATGCCGGAGCCGTGGATTTGCTCGGCGCCCAGGTAGGCGGCAAACGGGATCAGGATGCTGATCAGGATTTGCAGGCCCGGCTCTTCGCCGACCTTGCTCACCAGCCATTTGTTTGCCAGGCCCACACCCCAGGAGATGGCCAGGCCGATGATGATGCCGCCACCCGCTTCCTGCAGGAAACTCAGCGAGGCGGCGCCGATGGAAAAGCCGCCCGTCATCATGGCACCCACGGCAAACGTGAAGCAGACCAGGCCCGAGGCGTCGTTGAGCAAGGATTCGCCTTCGAGGATATGCATCAGGCGCGGCGGGATCGGGTTACCGGCGGCAATCGCCGAGACGGCCACGGGGTCGGTCGGCGAGAGGATGGCGCCCAGCGCAAAGGCGACGGCCAGGGGCACGCTGGGGATCAGCCAGTCGATGAAAAAGCCCATGCCCAGCACGGTAAACAGCACCAGGCCGATGGCCAGCATCAGGATCGAGCGCGCATCGGAAAAGAAGGCACCCTTGGGAATGCGCCAGCCATCGAGAAACAGCAGCGGCGGGATGAAGAGCAGGAAGAAAATGTCGGGATCGAGCGGCACTTGCACGCCAAACACGGCCAATCCCGTGCCGCCGGCGATCTGGATCAGGGGCAGCGGCAGCTTGACCCAGCGCGAGCGGGCGAGAAAGCCGCACAGGACGACGGTCAAGACGAGGATGAGGATGATGGTAACGGTATGCATGAAGGAGCGGCGGCGTGCTGAAACGCTGATTATAAGGCGCAGCCCGCCGACAGGCAGCGCCTGCATGCCATTGCGTACATACAACAAGTCACAATCGCGGTAAGATTGTTACTGTGGCCTTGTTGCCGCCGCCGTTGGCCGGCGGCCCATGCACCTTGCTTTTACTCTGGCCTTTACTTTTTATTGGTTCCTGTTTTGCTCAAGAAAATCTTCACCGGCCTGCTGCTGTCGCTGGCATTGCTCATCGTGGCGGCCCTGGCCGCGTATCTGTATTACTGGCGTCCCGCGCTGGCGCCCATCGATCCGCCCGCCGCCACCGCGTTTTCCCCGCAAGTGGTGGAGCGGGGCCGCATCCTGGCCGGCATGGGCAATTGCGCCGCCTGCCATACGGCCGCGGGCGGCGCCGATTACGCGGGCGGCCACGGCCTGGCCACGCCGTTCGGCACGATCTACGCGACGAACATCACGCCCGACCGGCAAACGGGTATCGGCCGCTGGTCGCTGGCCGCCTTCCAGCGGGCCATGCGCGAAGGCGTGGGCCGCGATGGCGCGCATTTGTATCCCGTCTTTCCGTACACCCATTTCAACCTCGTCTCGGACGCGGACCTGACGGCCCTGTACGCGTATGTCATGACGCGCCCGCCCGTGTATGCGGTGGCGCCCGCCAACAGCGTGCCTTTCCCCCTGAATCTGCGCCCCTTGCAGGCAGGCTGGAAGCTGCTGTTTTTCAAGCCGGCCAGCTATCAAATGGATCCTGCGCAAGGGTTGGACTGGAACCGGGGCCGCTACCTGGCCGAGGGACTGGCCCATTGCGCCGCCTGCCACACGCCGCGCAATGCGCTGGGCGCCGAGCTTGCCGGTTCGTCGTATCTGGGCGCGTCCATCGACCATTGGTATGCGCCGGCCTTGACCAGCGCCAACACGGCGCCCCTGCCGTGGACGCAGGATGAACTGTACACTTTCCTGCGCACGGGGGCGACGGCCCTGCACGGCGTGGCAGCCGGCCCCATGTCGGCCGTCGTGCACGAAGGCATGGGCGCTTCGCCCGATAGCGATATCCGCGCCCTGTCCGTGTATTTTGCCGGCCTGGCCGGAGTCGGGCAACGCCAGGTCGATACCGATACCGTGGTCAAGGCGGGCATCAAGCGCTCGCAGCGGGTCAGCCTGGTCGACAACGACCAAGGCGCCAGCCTGTACGTGGCCGCCTGCGCGTCGTGCCACTCGAACAGCGATGGCCGCCCCGTGGCCCTGCGTCCGGAACTGAGCCTGAACAGCGCCGTCAGCGCGCCCGATCCCGCCAACCTGATCCAGGTGATTTTGCACGGCATCAGCAAGGACGAGGCCATGCCCGGCGTGCTGATGCCCGGCTTTGCCGCTTCGCTGACGGACAACGACGTGGCCCAGCTGGCAGCCTATCTGCGCCGCAGCCGCAGCCCCCAGCCCGCGTGGACGAACCTGGAAGCGGCCGTGGCACGCACGCGCGCCGGCAGGTAATCTCTGAAAGCTACTTATGTATAACACTCATGTATAACATTATTGTGAATGGCCAGCCCTTCGGCACCGAGGCCGACGCCGAGACGCCCCTGCTGTGGGTGCTGCGCGACGAAGTCCATTTGACAGGCACGAAGTTCGGCTGCGGCATCGGCATGTGCGGGGCCTGCACCGTGCACGTCGATGGCCGCGCCATGCGCTCGTGCATCACGCCCATTGCCGCCGTGGCCGGTTGCGCCATCACCACCATCGAAGGCCTGTCGTCCGATGGCACGCACCCGTTGCAGCGGGCCTGGCTTGCCACGCAGGCGCCGCAGTGCGGCTATTGCCAGTCGGGCCAGATCATGCAGGCGGCCACCTTGCTGAAAGACTATCCGCAGCCGACGGATGCGAATATCGATGCCGTCATGAGCGGCAACCTGTGCCGCTGCATGGCGTATGTGCGCATCCGCAAGGCGATCAAGCTGGCGGCCGGCATGCAGGAGGCGCCCGGTGTTTAAATTGCCAAAAGAAGGTTCTCCTGCCCGCCCCAGCTTGCTGGGCCGGCGCGGTTTCCTGATCGCCGCCGCCGGCACGGGTTTGACGCTGGCTTTCTTGCGCGCCGACAGCTCATTGGCCGCCGGCAAGGTGACGACCGCGCCGCCGGCCAAGTCTTTCACTGCGCCCGTGTTCGACCCGAGCATCTGGTTTCAGATCGGCCGCGATGGCATCGTCACCGTCAACATCGCCAAGGCGGAAATGGGCCAGCATATCGGCACGGCCCTGGCGCGCATCGTGGCCGAGGAGCTGGAAGCGGACTGGAGCAAAGTACGCCTGCAGTACGTGGACACGGACCCGAAATGGGGCTTGATGGTGACGGGCGGCAGCTGGTCCGTCTGGCAGAATTTCGACCCCCTCAGCCGCGCCGGCGCGGCCGGGCGCCTCGCGCTGGTCGAGGAGGGCGCGCGCCTGCTGCGCGTGCCCGTGTCCGCCTGCCACGCCCGGCTCGGTGTCGTGCATGGCCGGGGACGCTCGATCAGCTATGGCGACATCGTGCGCCGTGGCAAGCTGGCACGCCAGTACACGCCCGGGCAATTGCAGGCCATCGTGCTGAAAACGCCGCGGCAGCGCAGCCTGATCGGCCAGCAGGTGCAGGCGCTCGACATCCCTGCGAAAGTCAATGGCACGGCCGTGTACGGCATCGATGCGGAAATCGAGGGCATGCTGTATGCGCGCCCGAAGATCCCGCCCACGCGCTACGGCTCGAAGGTCGTCTCCATCGATGATACGGCCGCGAAAAAGGTGAAGGGCTACCTGCGTTCGTTCGCCTTGCAGGACCCCAGCGGCACGGTGCCCGGCTGGGTCATGGTGGTGGCCGACACCTATGCGGCCGCCATGCGCGCGGCCGACCTGGTGCAGGTGAAATGGCGGGCCGGGGCGGCGGCCCACGTGGCGGAACAGGATATCCTCAACTATGCTGCCAAGCAGCTGGCCGATGCCAGCCTGGGTGCCCGCGTGGTCGATGATGAAGGCGTGGAGCAAGCGTTCAAGGATGCCAGCCTGCAGCTGGAACGCCACTACACGACCAGCACCGTGCTGCATTTCCAGCTGGAACCCGTGAATGCCGTGGCGCAGGAAATCGATGGCGTCTGGCATATCCATGCGGGCAACCAGTGGCAATCGCTGATCCTGCCCGTGCTGGCGCAGGCCTTGCAGGTGCCTGAAAAAAAGGTGATGCTGCATACCTATCTTCTGGGCGGTGGCTTCGGGCGGCGTTTGAATGGCGATTATTGCGTGCCGGCCGCGCTGGCGGCGCAAGCCGTGGGGCGGCCCGTCAAGATGATTTGCACGCGGGCCGATGATGCCCGTTTCGATTCGCCCCGTTCGCCATCCGTGCAGCATGTGCGCATGGCGTTCGACGATGCCGGCAAGGTGTCGGCGATGGTGCACGAAGCCAGCGCGGGCTGGCCCACGCAAGCGATGATCCCCGCCTTCCTGGCCAAGGATAAGCAGGGCCATCCGTATGACCCGTTCGCCATCGCCGGCGCCGACCACTGGTACACGGTGGGCGCGCAGCGCGTGCGGGCCGTGTCGAACGACCTGGCCAACAGCAGTTTCCGCCCCGGCTGGCTGCGTTCCGTGGGCCCCGGCTGGACGAATTGGGCTGTGGAAAGTTTCATGGACGAGGCGGCGCAGGCGGCCAAGGTCGATCCGCTGGCATTCCGCCTGTCCTTGCTGCAGGCCGCGGGGAGAAATGCGGGCAGCGCGCCGAATGCCGTCGGTGGCGCCGCGCGCCTGGCCCACGTGCTGCAGCGGGTGGCGGACAAGGCGGGCTGGGGCACGGCCATGCCGCCCGACACGGGCCTGGGCATCGCCGCCACGTTCGGCCAGGAACGCGACATGCCGACCTGGACGGCGTGCGTCGCGCGGGTCAAGGTGGACCGCAGCACTTGCATGGTGAAAGTCGAAAAGCTGTTCATGGTGATCGACGCGGGCAGCATCGTCGACCCCGATGGCGCGCTGGCGCAGGCGGAAGGGGGCGCCCTGTGGGGAGTGAGCATGGCCTTGCATGAAGGCACGGCCTTCCTGAACGGCGAAGTGAAGGATACCAACCTGAATACCTACACGCCTCTGCGCATGGCCGACGTGCCCGAGCTCGATATCGAATTCGTGGACAGCACGGCAACGGCGACGGGCATGGGCGAACCGCCAACCACAGCCGTGGCGCCGGCCATCGGCAACGCCATCTTTGCCGCCGTGGCATCGCGCGTGCGTCATTTGCCGATCCGCCCGGAAGCCGTGCTGAAGGGGCTGGACCGGCACGGCGCCGTCTGATGCGGGCGCGTGGCAAATTTGACGTGCGCCGCGCGCGAATGGACGCAGGCTGGTACACTGAGGTTTGCCGCTCAGCGCGCGCAGGCGGCGCCCGGTCCGGCAAAATCAGAGCAAAATCAGCGCGATTTCAGCTTCATTTCAGCTCGATAGCGGAGGCAACCATGCAAGAACAATTTGTCAGCATTACGGCCGATGAACTTCAAATGGATGGCGTGCTTGAAATGCCCGAGCGGCCGGTGGGCATCGTCCTGTTTGCCCATGGCGCGGGCGCCGACAGCGACTACCTGGGCGCCTCCAGCCACGCCACTTCCCAGGATTTTTTACGAGCGGACATTGCCACCCTGCGCTTTGACCAAGGCGGTGTCGGGCCTGGCGGCGGCAGCAATGGCCATGCTTATTTCGTGCGCAGCGATATCGTGCTGCTGGCGCGCCAACTGGAAAAGGCCCTGGGCTGGCTGCAGGTCGACCCATCCACGCGGCGCTTGCCCTGCGGCCTGTACGGCTATGGCACCAGCGCGGCCGTGGTGATGCAGCTGGCGGCCTGGCGCAGCGCGGAACTCGCCGCGCTGGCCGTCTGTGATGGCCAGGTGGAAATGGCGGGCAAGGCGGCGCTGGAAAACGTGCGCGTGCCATCGTTGCTGATCGTGGGCGGGCGCGACCCCGACGTGGCCGGCCTGAACCGCATGGCTTTCGCCACCTTGCGCTGCGACAAACAACTGGAACAGATCGCCTCGCCTGGCGGGCCCGACACGCGGCACCAGGCGGCCTTGCTGGCCACCGACTGGTACACGCGCCATTTCAACGGGCATACCAGCGCGTCGCAATAGCTCAATCAGGCAATGGCACGCAGGTTTTTCGCATGGAAGCGCACATGCTCTTCCATGAAGCTGGCGATGAAGTAATAGCCGTGGTCATAGCCGGCATGGCGGCGCAGCTGCAATGGCTGGCCGGCGTCGCGGCATGCCGCTTCGAAGACGTCAGGGTGCAGTTGCTCGGGCAGGAATGTGTCGGCCAGGCCCTGGTCGATCAAGATGCCGTTAGGAAATAGCGCCGGCTGGCCTTGCAGGCCGCGCATCAGCGCGCTCGCGTCGTATGGCAGCCAGCTGGCTGCATCGCTGCCCAGGTAGCCCGCAAACGCTTTCCTGCCCCACGGACATTGGCTCGGTGCGGCGATGGGGGCGAAGGCGGAGACGGAGCGGAACAGTTCCGGGTTGCGCAAGGCCAGCACCAGCGCGCCATGGCCGCCCATCGAGTGGCCGAAGATGCCCGTGCGTTGCGCATCGATCGCCAGTTCCTGTTCCAGCAGGGCGCGCAGTTCCAGCAGGTAGCTATACATCCGATAATGGCTGCGCCACGGCGCCTCGGTGGCATCCACGTAAAAGCCGGCGCCCACGCCGAAATCCCAGGATTCGCTCTCGCCCGCGATGTTCGCGCCACGGGGGCTGGTGTCGGGGGCGATCAGGATCAGCCCTTCTTCGGCCGCCACGCGCTGCGCGCCGCCCTTGATCATGAAGGTTTCTTCCGTGCAAGTCAGGCCTGCCAGGTAAAACAGGGCGGGGCGCTTGGTGGTGACGACGCTGCCTGGCGCCGTGTCGGGAATGAAGGCCGAGAAACGCATGGGCAAGCCGATGGCTTGCGCGTCGTGGCGATAAAAGCGTTGTACGCCGCCAAAACAGGCGTGTTCACTCAACAGTTCCAGCATGAATTCTCCTCGTTAATCCCACAGTATAGCGAGAGCGGCGCAGGGCCGGCACGGGATCAGCCCAGCATGGCCGCCAATGCAGGAAGGATGTCCTGTGCCGGCGCCTCGGTCTTGAAGGCCAGCAAATGGTCGGCGCGCGTCTTGCCCAGGTTGATGGCGGCCACTGGCTTGCCCGTTTCGGCCGCCATGCGGCACAGGCGAAAGCTGGAATGCACCATGACGGATGAGCCCACCACCAGCAGGGCGCCAGCGTCCATCATCTTGCGCTCGGCTTCGGCCGCGCAGGCGGCGGGCACGCCATCGCCGAAAAACACCACGTCCGGCTGCAGGGTGCCGCCGCAGCGGGGACAGACGGGCACGTGGAAGGTGGCCAGTTGCGACGGCTCCAGCAAGGCGTCGCCATCGGGCGCCGGCGTGGCCGTGGCGCCCAGCAGGTGCGGATTGTCGCGTTCGAGCTGATCCTGGATCAGGCGGCGCGTATGGCGGGCCCGGCAATCGAGGCAGACCACGCCGTGTATGCTGCCGTGCAATTCCGTGACGGCCGGGCTGCCAGCCTGCTGATGCAGGCCATCGACGTTTTGCGTGACCAGGCCGCCTATTCTCTGGCGCTGCGCCAGTTGCGCGATGGCCAGGTGACCGGGATTCGGCGCGGCGCGCGCCAGGGTCGGCCAGCCCACCATGCTGCGCGCCCAGTAGCGGCGGCGCACCGCTTCCTGGCGGCGAAAATCGGGCCCTTGCACGGGCGCGTTGCCGCGCCGCACGCCTTCCGTATCGCGGTAGTCGGGAATGCCGGACGCCGTGCTGATGCCGGCGCCCGTCAGCAGCAGCACGTCGGGATGGCGCTGCAGGAACTGCGCCAGCTGATCGAGAGCGTGGTGGTGAATGGCTGGCGGCTGGCTGGCGAAGGAAAAATTTTGCATGATGCACCATGCTAACCGAAAAGCAGGGCCTTGTTGCAAGGGGGATGTTTACTCCAGCTTCATGCCGAAACGCTGCAGCCGCGGCTGCCAATGCTCCTGGATGTTGGCCGAGACGAGGATGCGCTCGGCCTTGCCGATCAGCAATGCACGGGGCACGAAGCCGAAGTAGCGCGAGTCGGCGCTGTTGTCGCGGTTATCGCCCAGCATGAGAAAATGGTCGGCCGGCACCGTTACGGGGCCAAAACTGCGCGCCGCACCCGTCATCTGCGGCAAGACCTGGATGCGGTGCTGCTCGGTCGGGGTGTGTTCCTGGATGCGCTGCGCCGTCAACTGGCCCACGTGGGCGATGGTTTCCGGCGCCGTATCGAGCGCTGTGTACTGCGCGGGCTGGCCATTGATGACCAGCTGTTCATTGCGCATTTCCAGCGTGTCGCCGGGCAGGGCGATGATGCGCTTGATCAATCGCGTGCCGTCTTTCGGCGAAGAAAAGGTGACGATGTCGCCCCGCTGCGGTTCGCCCAGGCGCTGCAGCACGATATCGGTGAGCGGCACTTTCAGGTTGAAGGCGAGGCGGTTGACGAAGACCACGTCGCCTTCGAGCAGGTTGGGCCGCATCGACGCCGACGGTATGGGATTCCAGTCCGCCACGGCCGTGCGGAACACGCCGAACAGCAGGATAAACATCAAAAAACCTTTGTTGGCGCGCATCCATGTTGTCATCTTGGCTCTTTCGCTGGGCCGTGCCCGTGGTGGTGAAGGGAGGCGCCATTGCCGCTGGCGCCCTATCCACGATGCACGGCGAGGCTGAAGCCAGTCTTAAATCAAGCGCCTGCGCGGCCGATGGCGCGGCCGTTGTTGCGTGCAAGCGTCAGCAACGAGGCTATTTGAACGCCTTGATGACGGCATCGAGCTTGACCTTCAGCGACTTGTCGTGCGCGTGGATGGCCGGCACCTCGCGCTGCACGCCGAGCAGCTGGTAGACGGCCGTCTGCGCCGCGCGCACCGAGTATTCCACGGTAAACACGACATCGTCGGCGAGCTCGACGAACTGGCTGACGAAGGCCAGGTTGACGGAGCTGGCCGGCACGGGCAGCGGGCGGTCGCTCTTCGCGCGGGGCATGAACATGCTGGTGATGTAGGGCATGCGGCAAGGGATGCAATTGGCCGTGGCCATGATGTCGAGGTCGAAGTTCAGATGGCCGCACAGCTCGCGCAGGATGTCCTCGCCGCTGCAGTCGGACATGGGTTTGGCGACGAAGTTGCCGATGCGGTCGGGGTGCAGCGCATAGCCCCAGAACACTTGCACGCCTGCGGGCTGGCCGGCGAAATGGGGCTGGTGCGCCAGCACGATGGACATGAACCAGTTGCTGTCCTTGAAAGTGACGAGGCCGCCCGTACCCGCGCTGTTGCCCGTGAATTGTTCCATCCTGTCAAAGAAGGCGCTGTCCTTCAAGGTGACCGTGTACGACGCCCAGTACGATTCGGGGATGCTGCTGTTGAAGGCGGCGGGGCGCCCCAGTTCCGGCCGGCCCTCGGCCAGCTTTTCCCACAGGCACCAGCCATGGCTGTCGTGCTTCGTGCGCCTGGCCGGCGCGCTGTGCATGCTGCCATAGCTGGATGCATCCGTCATCGAGGCATTCTGGAAGAAGACCAGGTCGCTGGCCGCGACGGGGATCACGTCGGCCAGGCCGTGGCGCTGGCAGGCAATGGCGGTGGCGCGCAGGCGGCCGCCGGATTCCTGCACCTCGATATCGGTCACCGTGCAATCCATGATGACGTTGACGCCTTGCGCCTGCAGCCACGCGACCAGCGGGCGCACCAGCGAATCGTACTGGTTGTAGACGGTGCGCTTGACGCCGGCCAGGGTTTCGATGCGTGAAAACTCCATCATGAAGCGGTGCAGGTAGCGCTTGAACTCGACGGCGCTGTGCCAGGGCTGGAAGGCGAACGTGGTGGCCCACATGGTCCAGAACTTGGTGTCGAAGAATCCGGGCGAGAGCCAGTCCGTGATGGCGCTGCTGCCCAGGGTGTCTTCGTCGGCTTCCGTCAGCTTCAGCAATTCCAGTCTGTCCTGCATGGAAAAGCCCATGCTGCTGACGTCGACCTTGAAGCGGTTGCGGTCGACCAGGCGCGCGCGCGCGTGGGGAATGTGCAGTGCATTGAAGGCAATGGTTTCGTCGTAGACGCTCTGGCCCGCATGTTCGAGCGAGGGGATGCTCTTGAACAAGTCCCAGGTGCACTCGTAATTGTCGGTGGTCAGCATGCGCCCGCCGCGCAAGGTATAGCCATCTTCGGCATTGCCGCCGCCATCGAGGCTGCCCCCCGTCACGGGCGACGCTTCGAAGATGGTGATGTTGCTGCCTTGCATGCCGCCGTCGCGCAGCATGAAGGCGGCCGCGGCCAGCGAGCCGATGCCGCCGCCGACGAGGTAGGCTTTTCTGTCTGTATTGCGCATGTTGTTCCCTGAGTGTGAGCGCATCCGCGTGCGCGAAAGGCCTGCAAGCGCCATATTTGCCTATCTTGCAACACCAGGGGCGAAGCGCCTGCTCAATAGAACGATTGCTCGGTTTTATCGGACGCCAGCGTGCTCGTTGCGCCGTTCAAAGTACAGCAAGTCCGACCAGGCATCCTGGAAGCGCATGGCTTTTCCCGAGCGGCCATACTGGTGAAAGCCGTTGCGCTGCATGACGGCGACCGAGCCCAGGTTTAGCGGCCGCGCCGTCGCTTCCAGGCGCCACAGTTCCAGCGCGCCGAAGGCTTCTTCCAGCAGCAGGGCCACCACGCGCGTGGCGTAGCCGCGCCCGCCGAACCGTTCGCCGATGCGGTAGCCGAGTGTTGCCTTGTTGAAGTAGGGGCGCGTAACGGCCGTCAAGTTGACCCTGCCGATGATCTGTCCGTCCAGTTTTACCAGGTACTGGTAGGCGCGGTCTTGCTGGCGCTCGCGCTGCGCCTGCTCGATGGCGGCGGCGATGGCGTCCTGGTGGTAATAGGATGGCGCGCGCGCCGTGACCCAGTTTTCAAAATAGGCGCGGTTTTCCAGTTCGAAGGCCAGCAAGGCAGCAATGTCGGCGCTGGAGGGGGGGAGCAGCTGAAGGCGGTCGAGGTCTGTCATGGGAGCGTGTGGGAAAACGATGCGCCATTATAATCAGCTGGCGCATTTCGCCGCCCATGCCTGAATTCATGAAGGAGCAACATGCTGTCCCATATCTGCCTCGGCACCAACGACTTTCCCCGCGCCTACGCGTTCTATGCTGCCCTGCTGGGAGAACTCGGTTTGATCGAAAAATTTCATGATGCGGCCAAGCCCTGGGCCGGCTGGATGGCGCAAGGGGCGTCGCGCCCCCTGTTCGTGCTGACGGCGCCGCATGACGGCTTGCCCGCCACAGCGGGCAATGGGCAGATGACGGCCTTGCTGGCGGCCAGCCGCGCCCATGTGGAGCGCTGCCACCAGGTCGTCCTGGCGCTGGGCGCCGCGTGCGAAGGGCCGCCCGGCTTGCGCCCCCATTACCACGCCCATTACTATGGCGCCTACTTCCGCGACCTCGACGGCAACAAGCTGTGCGTCTGCTACCACGCCGAGGAATAGTTCAGCGCTGGCCCCAGATATCTTCCTCTGTCCAGCCCAGTTCCAGAAAATCCTGCGCCCGCTCGTCGGCCTCGCCGGCGCAATAGAATTCGTCGAGCTGGGGCGGTGAGATGCGCGTGCCGGCCAGCATGGCGTGCACCTGCCCCCGGTGGTGGGTCTGGTGCTGGAACAGGTGCGCCAGCATGCGCTGGCGCGTGTCGACTTGCGGCGTGTCGCGCAATATCGTCACGGGCCGCGCCAGGTCCGCGTCGCACAGGCTGCGGCAATGGGCGATCAGGCGCAGGTCCGACGCGCGCTGCGCCGCGTGCAGGGCGGCGCAATCGGTGAACGGTTCATCCTGTTCAAAGAAGACGTAGCAGTCGGCATGGGGCGCTTCGCCGCGCAGCCCGCGCTCGAGCGCGTCGAGATAAAACCAGTCGCACGTCAAAATGTGGTTCAGGGTGAACTGGATGGTGGGGAAAAAGCTGACGCGCGTGGCCTGGAATTCGGCCTGGGTCAGTTCGCCGCAGGCTTTCAGCAGGCGGTGGTTGGCCCAGGCGTTGTTATACGCCTGGCTGGTGATGTAGTGCGCAAGTGGATTGTTCATGATGGATCGCTTGTCGAGCATGGCAGGGTGCATGTCGTGCCACTTTAGCATGTTGCGGCAGATGGACAAAGCGCTCACGCCCGCTGCACCGGCGCTGCTGTCATCAAGTAAAATCACGGAGCGAACTTCGCGATAATGATGCATACAGGGCTTGGGATAGCAAAATGGGCTGGATAGGAAAATTACTCAACGGCGGCGACGAAAAAAACAAGCCTGCGCCGGTTGCGGCAGCGGCGGCGCCCGAGGCGACGCGGCAGCCAGCCACCATCGCCGAAATCGATGCCATGTACTACCGCTGGCTGGCGGCTGCGGCTGCGGGTTCGGCGCAGGCTCCGGCGGAGACTGAACAGCAGATTCTGGACGAATTGGCGCGCCTGGTCCGTGAACCGATCGCTGGCGCCGCGCTGGTGCCGCGCATTCCAGCCATCATTCCGCAGTTGATGCGTACCTTGCAAGATGAAAACATGAGCGCGGCCAAGCTGTCGGCCCAGCTGGCCCAGGATGTGCTGCTGGTCGCCGAGGTCTACCGCGAAGCGAACCGGCCCTGCTACCAGTCGCGCTACAACGCCAGCCCGTCGATCAACAATATGGAAGGCGCCATCATGCTGCTGGGGCAAAACGGCATGCGCATGCTGCTCGCCCGCGTCGCCTTCCGTCCCATCGTCAGCATGCAAAGCGGCGGACTGACCGTGCGCACGGCGCCGCTGATCTGGCGCCAGTCCGAAAAATGCGCGCTGGCGGCCAGCCTGGTCGCGCCGGCAATGCATGCCAACGCCTTCGATGCCTATCTCGCGGGGCTGATGGCCAATGTCGGCCTGGTGGTGGCGTTCCGGCTGATCGACCAGATGCATGGGCCCGATGTCTTTCCGCAATCGGACGCCTTCATTGCGCAAGTGTTTGCGCAAGCGCGCATCTTGTCGGTACGGATCGCCGAATTGTGGGAATTTCCCCAGTCCGTGACCCGCGCCATCGGGCAAGTGGGGCAAGCCGATGCCGATCCGCAGGCGCAAGCGCTGGCGCTGGGCGAGCGCTTGAGCAAGCTGCGCATGCTGGCCGATGCCGGCCGCTTTCCTGCCGACGATCCCTTCGTGACGGCCGGACTGGGCAAGAGTGAGCTGCTGGCGTTTGGCAAACTGGCCGATGACGACGAGTGATGCCAGCCGCGTGCGGCTGATATCACTCAGCGCGCAAAATAGAGTTCGTGCAGGTGTTCGAGGTTGACTTCGGACGCTTTTTGCGACAGCGCCACTTTGCCGCTTTGCATCAGGTAGACGTGATCGGCCACGCCGACGGCGCGCGCCGTGTTCTGCTCCACCAGGACGATGGTGCGCCGGCCATCGTTCAGGCGCGCGAGGATCTCGAACAGTTCGTTGACCACCAGCGGGGCCAGGCCCAGCGAGGGCTCGTCGATGATCAGCAGCGACGGGTCCGACATCAAGCCGCGCGCCATGGCCAGCATCTGCGCCTCGCCGCCGGAGAGCGATCCGGCTAGCTGCTTGCGCCGCTCGTGCAGGCGCGGGAACATGGCGTAGGCGTCGGCCAGGCGCGCCGGCATGTGGCCGCGGTGCTCCTTCGGAAACGCGCCCATGATCAGGTTTTCTTCCACGCTCATGTCGCGAAACGTCATGCGCCCCTCGGGGATCATCGTCACGCGCGCGTCGCTCATCTTCCACGTCGGCGTGCCGTTGATGGTCTGCCCATCGAGCGCGATGCTGCCCGCGCCCACGGGCAGCAGGCCCATGATGGCGCGCAGCAGTGTCGTCTTGCCAGCGCCGTTCGGGCCGATGATGGTGGTCAGCTTGCCCTTCTGGATCGACAGCGACACGTCCCACAGCACATTGATGGCGCCATAGCCGGCGCGCAGTTGACTTATTTCAAGCGTCGTTTCAGGCATCGCTTCAAGCATGGACTGCTCCCGTATAGCTTTCGATGACGGCTGGATCGCGGAACACGGCATCGGGCGCGCCGTCGGCGATCAGCTGGCCAAAATTGAGCACGGCCACGCGCTGGCACAGATTGCTGATGGTTTCGATATCGTGCTCGATCATGACGATGCCCACGCCGAAGGCCGCATGCAATTCCTTCAGCATGCCCATGAAGCGGCGCTTGCCGTTCGTTTCCAGGCCGGCCAGCACTTCGTCGAGCAGCAGCAGTTTCGGGTTGGTGGCCAGCGCCTTGGCTACTTCCAGCGCTTTCAGTTCCGTCAGCGCCAGTTCACTGGCCGCGTCGCGCCCGGCCTTGTCCGCCAGACTGGTGAAATCGAGGATTTCATCGATCTTGCGCGGGTCCAGCTTGCCGGTGCCGAAGCGCTGCGCCACGACGAGGTTCTCGCGCACCGTCAATTCGTGCATCGGTTGCGGAATCTGGAAGGTGCGGCCCAGTCCCAGGCGTGCGCGCTGGTACATGGGCGTGGCCATGATGTCGCGTCCCTCAAAGCGGATGCCGCCGCCGGTGGGGCGCACCAGGCCGGAAATGGCATTGAACAGGGTGGTCTTGCCGGCGCCATTCGCGCCCACCAGGCCGATCACGTCATGGCTGCCCACTTTTAACGTGACGGAATCGACGGCCGTCAGGCCGCCGAAGCGCACGGACACATTATCGAGTTCAAGCATGTGCTTTCTCCTTTGCCTTACCCTTGACCAGCTTGTGCAGCAGCGGCAGCAGGCCGTTCGGGCTGAAGACGATCATCGCCACCAGCAGCACGCCCAGCACCAGCTGGTGCCCGGTGGGAATCAGCGACTTGAAAATCAGCTGGTCGACCAGGTAGACCACCACGGCACCCAGCACGGGGCCGAGTATGGTGCGGTAGCCGCCGAAGATGGCCGCCACGATCGGCAAGGTCACCCACAGGCTGTTGAAGGCGTAATCCGGCTCCAGGAAGTTGATGTAATGGGCGTTGAAGGCGCCGAACAGGCCCGCCATGAAGGCCGACACGAGCAGCATGGCGCCTTTCAGCAAGGTGCTGTTGACGCCGACGACGCGCGTGGCGTCTTCGCTGTCGTGCATGGCGCGCAGGGCGATGCCGTAGTGGCTGGCGCGGATGCGGCTGTAGGCGAAGGCGCACGCCACCACCAGGGTCAGCACCACCAGGTAGGCGCCCGTCTTGCTGGCCAAATCAAAGCCGAGGACGGTGGGCAAGGCCGGGATGTTGTTGATGCCGCCGGCGCCGCCCGTCACCGAGCTCCATTCCGTGGCCAGGATGCGGAAGATGTGGGCGTAGGCGAGGATGGCCAGCGCAAAATACGGCCCGCGCAGGCGCAGCACGGGCAGCATGATCACGGCGGAAAGCGTTGCGCCGACGCCGCCCAGCAGCATGGCCGCAAACACGGGCAAGCCCAGTTTCACGGTGGCCAGCGCGGAGACATACGCGCCCACGCCGAAGAAGGCCGCATGGCCGAAGCTGACCATGCCGCCCAAGTTGCCCAGCAAGGCCCAGGACAGGGCCACGCCGCCGATGATCAGGGCCGCCACCACCATGCTCATCACGTACTGGTTGCCGCCCAGGGCCAGCGGCACGGCGATGTACGCGGCCAGCAGCAGGCCCGCCGTCGATATCCACGTTGAACGCTTCATCCGCGCCTCCGTTGTGCGCCGAACAAGCCGTTCGGCATGATGAACAGCACCAGCAGGAACAGCACCATGCCGGACAATTCCTGCAGCGCGGAGCTGGCCAGGGTGACGGTCAGCGCTTCGGCCACGCCCAGCAGCACGGCGGCGATCAGCACGCCGGGGATCGAGCCGATGCCGGCCAAGACCGTGATGATGAAGGCTTTCACCGTCAGCGCGCCGCCGTAGGCGGGCTGGATCACGCCATAGCTGAACAGGGCGACGCCCGCAAACGCAGCCAGGATGCCGGCGACGAGAAACGACACCAGTTCCGTGCGGCCCGGGTCGATGCCCATCAGTTTGGCCGCATCGCGGTTGCTGGAGACGGCGCGCACGGCGCGGCCATACCAGCTGGTCGACAGCCAGCGCCACAGGGCCGCCATCAGCACCAGGCTGACGCCGAAGAAAATCACTTCGCTGCGCATGCTGAAGAAGGGGCCGATCTCGATGCCTTCCTGCAGCCAGCTCGACGAGGTCGAGCGGATGTCGGCCTTCCAGACCAGCAGGATGACATTGGTCAGAATGACGCCGATGCCGTAGGTGAGGATCAGCGAATTGATTTCGCGGTCTTTCTTGATGCGGCTGACGATCAGGTACACGCCCACGGACGTCAGGCTGACGATCACCAGCGCGATGGGAATGGCGAACATGGGGCCCAGGCCCAGGCCGGATTCGACGCTGTAGGCGATGTAGGCGGCCAGCAGCACCAGTTCGCCGTGCGCCAGGTTGATTACTTTCATGGTGCCGAAGACCAGCGCCAGTCCCAATGCGATCAGGGCGTAGGAGCCGCCCTGCAGCAAGCCCGAATACAGGGCTTGCAAGATTAATTCCGTCATGTCGTCATCCCGTCAGGCGGCCCTGGCGCATGCCTGGAGCGCCGTTCATCGGTGCGCGCCCGGGCGGGCGCGCGCGTGTGCAGGGGGCGGATGCTTACCAGGGCAGCGCCGGGTAGGCCAGCTTGCCCGTCGCGTGTTCCTTGGGCCAGACGATCACCACTTTCTTGTCCTGGTGCTGCGCCATGCGGTGCACGAAATTCAGGTTGTCGCCATTCGCGGCGAACTGCACCCGGCCGATCAGGGTTTCGCGGTCCGTCTTGCGCATTTCTTCGGCCACGCCGCCTTTCTTGAGCGTGCCCTTGTCGGCCGCGCGCGCGATGGCTTCGAACAGCAGCATCGACTGCACATAGCCGAACTGGCCCAGGTAGTCGGGTTCCTTCTTGTACAGCTGCTTGTAAGCGTCGCTGAAAGCCTTGCCGTCGGCCGTCTTGAATTGCGTTGGGAAGGGCAGCAGGGCCGTGCCGAAGACGTTCGGCATCAGGTCGGGGAAGTCGGCCGCCATTTTTGGCGTGGCCAGCGACCACACGCCCACCATCGCCTTGATCTTCGGTTTGAGCACGCGGGCGGCGCGGATGATGCCCACGTAATCGTTTTCGTAGCCGACCATGGCCACCACTTCCGATTTGTCCTGCAGCCGGATCTTGTTGATGATGGGCTTGAAGTCCGTAATGGCCGGGTCGAACGAATGCGTCGTCACTTTCACGCCCCTGGCCGCCAGGGTCTTTTCCACGTCCTTGGCCAGGCCCGTGGTGGCGTCCTTGGTCGAATACACGATGGAGACGGACTTGGCGCCCACGTCGGCAAGCAATCCCAGCATGGCTTTTTCGTAGCCGGCCGTGTTATTGATGCGGAAAAAATTCTTGCGCCCGCTGTTCACCAGGCTGTCGTCCACGCCGCCCGAAGTGATGTAGACGAGGCCCAGTTTGTTTGCCGTGTCCGAGGCGGGCGAGATATTGTTCGAACCATAGCCGCCCGTGATGGCCACCACGCCCTGGCTGGCCAGCTTTTCCACGGCGGCGATGGCCTTGGCCGGCGCCGATTCGTCGTCGACGGTGAGGATCTTGATGGTGTGCTTGCCGTTGGTCTTGTTGAATACCTCGGCCGCGACCATGATGCCTTCCTGCATGCCGGCGCCGACCCGCGCCAGGTTGCCCGTCAGCGGGATTTCCGCGCCGACCAGGAATTCGTCGGCGCTGGCGTGCGCCATCCAGGCGCTGGCAACCAGCGCTGCCATGGCGATGCGTGTGTAGGTGCGTTTCATCGTGTCTCCTCCGGTGATGTGGCTTGGTTTTATTGTCAGGTCTGGTACAGCATGGTCGGCTTATCGGGCATTCTGCGCCATTTGCCGCAACTGCCCCTTTAAAATCTTGCCCGTGGCGGCGGCTGGCAGCGCTTGCATGACGATGATGGCGGATGGGCACTTGTACGGCGACAGGGTCTGCGCCAGCCAGGCCTGCAATTGTGCCACGCTGGCGGGCTGGCGCGGGTCCAGCTCCACATAGGCGATGACGTCCTCGTTGCCATCGGCGAGCGTGCGCCCCACCACGGCCGACTGCACCACGGACGGGTGGGCGTTCAGCGCCGTTTCCACTTCCAGCGGATACACGTTGAAGCCGGAGCGGATGATCAGTTCCTTGGTGCGGCCCACGATGAACAGGGCGCCGTCCGGTTCCTGGCGCGCCATGTCGCCCGTGTTGAGCCAGCCGCCATCGCGCATGGTGGCCGCCGTCATGGCCGGCTCGCGGTAGTAGCCTGCCATGATGTTCGGCCCGCGTATCCACAATTCACCGGGCTCGCCCGGCGCCACGTCCATGCCATCGAGGCTGACCACGCGCACCTCCACGCCGGGGATCGGTGTGCCGACGGAATCGTCCAGGCGGGGCGCTTCCAGGCGCGTCTGGCTGATGGTGGGCGCGCTTTCCGTCATGCCGTAGCCATTGTGCAGCGCGGTGCCCAGCAGCTTTTCCACGTCGCGCTTGAGCGACGGCGCCAGCGGCGAGCCGCCCGCATACGCAAAGCGCAGCCGCGTGGGCAGCGGCGTATCGGCGCCGCCCAGGGCTTGCAGCAGCTTGGCGTACATGGCGGGCACGCCCTGCACGATGGTCAGCTCGTCGTTTTTCAGCGCGGCCAGCAGGCCATCGACGGAAAAGCGCGGCACCAGGTACAGGGCGGCGCCCGCATACAGGGTGCCCAGGGCCACCGAGGCCAGGCCGTACACGTGCGAAATCGGCAGCACGCCCCAGGCGCGGTCGCTGCGCGTCAAGCCCCGCAATGTGCTGGAGACGGCGGCGATGAACAGCAGGTTGCGGTGCGTCAGCATCACGCCTTTTGACTGCCCCGTCGTGCCCGTCGTGTAGATCAGCGCCGCCACCTGTTCGTTGCCGGGCACGCAGGCTTCCGCGATGGCTGTTTCGTTCAAGTCGCCCGCCAGCAGCTCGCCCATGCCGTCGACCTTGGCGCTGGCCGCGCCCAGACGTGCAGCATGCGCAGCCGCTTCCGGCGAGGCGCCGGCCAGGAACAGCACCCGCCGCGCAGCGCAGTGGCCTGCGATGCTGTCGATCTCGCGCGCCGACAGCCGCGCATTGACGTTGACGATCCACGCGTCGATGCTGGCGCAAGCGAAGATCAGTGCCACCTGCAGCGCGCTGTTCTCGCCCACCACCATCAGGCGGTCGCCGGCGCGCACGTCCAGCTGGCGCAGCAGCTGCGCTGCATTTTCCACGCTGTGCTGCAGCTGCGCGTAGGTCCAGTGCCGTCCGCCTTCATGCAGCGCCGGCGCGTCCGGCGCGCGCGCCGCCCAGTCGGCGGGGATGGCCGACAGGCGCGCCGGCAAGCCGGCCAGCAGGGCGGGAATATCCATCGCGGCCGCCTTCACTTTTGCGCTGCCTTGATCATGTTGCGGGCGATGACGATCTGCTGGATCTGCGTCGTGCCTTCGTAGATGCGGAACAGGCGCACGTCGCGGTAGAAGCGTTCGGCCGCGTATTCGCTGATGTAGCCGGCGCCGCCGTGGATCTGCACGGAGCGGTCGGCCACTCTGCCGCACATTTCAGAGGCGAACAGCTTGCAGCATGACGCTTCCGTCGAAATGTCTTCCTTGTTGTCGCGCCGGCGCGCCGCGTCGAGCACCATGCTGCGCGCCGCGTAGATCTCGGCCTTGCTGTCGGCCAGCATGGCCTGGATCAGCTGGAACTCGGCGATGGGCTGGCCGAACTGTTGGCGTTCCATGGCATACGCCAGGGCGTCGGCCAGCATGCGCTCAGCCGCGCCCACGCAGACGGCGGCGATGTGCAGCCGGCCCTTGTCGAGCACCTTCATGGCCGTCTTGAAACCCACGCCTTCCTTGCCGCCGATGAGGTTCGCGGCCGGCACCTTGCAGTTTTCGAAGATGACGTCGCAGGTATGCGCGCCTTGCTGGCCCATCTTCTTATCGATTTTCCCCAGCGAGAGGCCCGGCGTATCCTTTTCCACGATGAAGGCGGAAATGGCCGAGGCGCCCCGCTTGACGGGGTCCGTGCGCGCCATGACGGTAAAAATGCTCGCTTCGGGCGCGTTGGTGATATAGCGCTTGCTGCCGTTGAGGATATAGAAGTCGCCGTCGCGCACGGCGCTCGTGCGCAGGGAGGCCGCGTCGGAGCCTGATCCCGCTTCCGTCAGGGCGAACGAGCCGATGATCTCGCCGGCCGCCAGCTTGGGCAGATAGTATTGTTTTTGCGCTTCCGTGCCGTCGATGACGATGCCTTGCGAGCCGATGCCGTTGTTCGTGCCGATCAGCGAGCGGAAGGCGGGCGAGGTGCGGGCGATTTCAAAGGCGACCCGCACTTCCTCTTCCATGCTCAATTCAAGGCCGCCGTAGGCTTCCGGGATGGACAGGCCGAACAGGCCCAGTTCGCGCATCTGCGCCACGATGGCGGGCGGGATCGCATCCGTTTCGGCCACCAGCGCCTCGTTCGGCACCAGTACTTCGCGCACGAAGCGGGCGATGCTGTCGAGCAGGATGTTCAGGGTTTCTTCGTCGCGTATCATCGGGGTCCTCGAAGGCGATATTGAGAGGGGGTGCGCAGTCTAACCGCGGCCCAGGTTTTTTTCCACTGTCCTGACCAGGGTTGCCAGGCGCGGTCCCAGGTCGGATTCGAGTTTTTCGCGCGACAGCAAAAAGGCGGGGCCGCCGCAATTGAAGGCCATCACCTGTTCGCCGTCGGCTCCCAGCATGGGCACGCCCACGGCATGCACGTCGTTCTGCCACTCGCCGGCGGAGATGCAAAAGCCCCGGTCCTGGTAATCCTTGAAGCCTTGCTCGATGCCGGCCTTGATGCGCGGCCAGCGCTCCGTCTCGTGCACGCGCGCATGGTCCATCAGGTAGTCGCGCTCGGCCTGCGGCAGGATGCACAGCAGGGCCTTGCCCATGGCCGTCGTCATCAGGGGAATGCGCGAACCGACGTCGAGGCGCAGCGTGACGTTGGCGCTGCTGCGGCACGTCTCTACGTAGACCATGCTGAGGCGGTCGCGCGTGCCCAGCGACACGGAGGCCTGCGCGTGTTCGGCCAGCTCCTCCATCAGCGGGCGCGCCATCTTGCGCACGTCGAGGTTCGACAGCATGCGGTAACCGAGGGCCAGCACGCCGGCGCCCAGCTGGTACTTGCCCATGTTGTCCGAGTAATTCAGGTAGCCGAGTTTGGTGAGGGTGTAGGTGAGGCGCGAAATGGTGGGTTTCGGGATGCCCGTGCGCCTGGCCATGTCCGCGTTCGACAGATGGACTTCGCCGGGGCGAAAGCAGCGCAGCACTTCCAGTCCGCGCGCCAGCGCGTTGACGAACTGGCGGTCCTTGCCTTCCTCGTCATCGCCGAAGACGATGAGTTCCGGATCTGCCGCAGCTTGAATATTTGTCATATGTACATTCATTTTCAGGCTCCCTGGAAATCAGTTTGCCTAGCCAAATGGGACGTGTCAACCGTTTTGTGAAACATGCGTTCGCACAGCGAAATGCTGCGGTGCGGGAAAAATGCGTGGAAAATTGACCTGTGCGCGCGCTTTCGGCCTGTCGCTTGAATATCGCTATATACCTCTGTATATTGCGCCTCTCGATGACGGCCGCCGCATGCGTGGCCGCTTTTTTGCATGTCGCTATATAAGATGATATATAACGAAAGAGAACAACATGACGATGGTGAAACAGGTAATGGCGGGCGCCGTACTGCTGGCGCTGGCGCAGCAGGCCGCTGGCAAGGAAGACGCGGACGCGGCGGCGCCATTCGTGCTGGGCACGGTGACGGTGGTGGGCCAGCGCGAGCAGGCAGGAGAAATGGAACAGCAGGTGGGCGCGCAAACAAGCCGCGCCGAGATGCGCCGTTTTAACCGCGACAACGTGGGCGACGCCTTGAACCTGCTGTCGGGCGTGTCATTGTCGACCAATGCGCGCAACGAGAAAACCGTCGCCATCCGCGGCTTCGACTCTCGCCAGGTGCCGCTGTACATCGACGGCATTCCCGTCTACGTGCCGTATGACGGCTATGTCGATTTCAACCGCTTCACGACGGCCGACCTGGCCGCCATCCAGGTGGCCAAGGGCTACAGCTCCGTCGCCTACGGCGCCAATACCCTGGGCGGCGCCATCAACCTGGTGTCGCGCAAACCGTCCGCGCGGATGGAAGGCGATACGTCCATCGGTTTCGGCTCGGGCAGCGAGCGCCAGCTGTCGGCCAACGTGGGCACGAACCAGGGCTTGTGGTATCTGCAGGCGGGCGTGTCCTACATCGACAGCGACGGTTTCCCCCTGTCGTCCGACTTCCGCCCCACTGCCACGGAAGACGGCGGCATGCGCAACAACGCCTACCGCAAGGACCACAAACTGTCGTTCAAGGTGGGCTACACGCCCGCAGGCGGTGATGAATACGCCCTCAGCTACTACAAGCAGCATGGCGAGAAGGGCCAGCCGCCGTCGACCCATCCCGTCGGCGCGCGCTACTGGCAATGGCCGTACTGGAACAAGGAAAGCGTGTATGTCGTCTCGCAGACGCGTCTGGGCGCCGCTGAGCGCCTGAAACTGCGCCTGTACCACGACAGCTACGACAATGAAATCGCGTCCTATACGAACGGCAGATACGCGACCCTGAAGACGAGCGGCCAGGGCAGCGTCAGCGGCGGGCGCAGCATCTATAACGACCGCACGAACGGCGGCGCGGTGGAACTCGAATCGTTCCGCCTGGCCGCGCACAGCCTGCGTTTCGTGGCCAGCTACAAGGCCGACGAGCACCAGGAGCTCGACGCAAAAGGCGTGCGCACCACCTGGTACAAGGATGCCCTGTGGACCCTGGGCGCGGAAGACAGCATTACCCTCAATGCGACGACGGAATTGTCGCTGGGCGTCTCGCGCAACGCACTGCGCCCGGACACCGTCTACAGCGCCGGCAATGCCTACACCTTGCCCGCGAATCAATCGGCTACCGACCTGCAGGCGGGCCTGTTCCACAAGATCAGCGCCGGCGCGCGCGTGTACGCCACCGTGGCGCGCAAGTCGCGCCTGCCGACCCTGAAGGACCGCTATTCGCAGCGCCTGGGCACGTACATCGAGAATCCGGCCTTGCGCGCGGAAGAGGCGATGAATTATGAGCTCGGGTATCAAGGAAACGCGCTGGGCGCCAAGGTGGAAGCGGCGCTGTTCTACAGCGACGTGAAGGACAAGATCCAGAGCGTGGCGAACGTCTCGGGCGTGCGCGCGCAGATGCGCAACGCGGGCAGGGCGCATATCAGCGGCGTGGAGCTGGGAGTGCGCGGCAGCGCCGGCGCCTGGCTGGAGTGGGGCGGCAACTACACCTGTACCGACATGCAGAATGTCAGCGACCGCGCCACGCGCCTGACGGACGTGCCGTGCCACAAGCTGACGGCGCACGCCGTGCTGCACGCGGCGCGCCAGGTCGACCTGGCGGCCATCGCGGAAGCGAACAGCGGGCGCTGGGTGTCGAACACCTTGGAACTCGGCGGTTTTACGACGCTGAACCTGAAGGCCGTGTACCGCCCCATGCCGGCCTTGAGCCTGGAAGCGGGCGTGAGCAACGCGGCTGACCGCAACTACGCGCTGGCCGACGGTTTCCCCGGCGCGGGCCGCACCTGGCTGGCCAATGCGCAATACCAGTTCTGATTTTTTGATTGTTCCATGAAAGGACACAGCATGTTGAAGACCATACTGACCAGCCTCGTTTCGGCGGCACTGCTGGCGGCGGCGCCCGCGTGGGCCGACCCGGCGCCGGCAAGCGAGAACATGAGCCACGCGCTCGCCGTGACGGGCAAGGTGGCAACGCCATTGATCCTGACGGTGGCGGACCTGCGCCAGCTGCCGCCAGCGAATGGCGGGGAGCTCGCCGTCACGCGCCACAATGGCGACAAGGCCGAGACCATCACCAGCTATCGTGGCGTGCGCCTGCGCGATATCCTCGACAAGGCGGCACTGGACGCGCCTGGCCACAACGATGTCAAGAAGCTCGCCATCATCGCCACGGCCACGGATGGCTATGCGGTGGTGTTTTCCTGGGGCGAGCTGTATAACGCGCCGGCCGGCGAGGGCGTCATCGTCTACTACGAAAAAAACGGCAAGGCCCTCGGCGACAGCGATGGCGAGATCGGCCTGATCTCGGCCAAGGATATCCGCACCGGTCCGCGCCACGTGAAGTGGCTGAACGCCATCGAGGTGCGCAAGCTGGTGGAGTAATGACGTGAAGAGGTCTGCCGCCGTGGAGCCATCCCCGGCGGCGGATTTTCCTACATCGCCAGCGCTTTTTTCAGCGCCTGGCCCGCCACGTCGAACAACCCGCGCGCCTGTGGCGCCAATCCCAGCATATGGATCGATGCGTGGATCATGCCGTCGAGCTGCACGCACTCTGCCGCCACGCCGTCCTCGCGCAGGCGCTGCGCATATGTAATCCCCTCGTCATGCAGCGGGTCGTACTCGCAGACCAGCACGGTTGCCGGCGGCAAGTCCTTCAGCGAGGCGGCCCGCAGCGGTGCCGCGTAAGGCTGCATGCCGTCGGCCGGCTCGTTCAGATACGCCGACCAGCAAAAACGCATGGCCTCCCTGGTCAGCGAATGGCCGTCCGCATAGCGCTGGTAGGACGGCGTGTCGAAGGCGAAATCGAGCGCCGGGTACAGCAGCAACTGGTGCGCCAGCGCGGGGCCGGCCTGGTCGCGCGCCATCAGGGCGGCGGCCGCCGCCAGGTTGCCGCCCGCGCTGTCGCCGCCCACGGCGAGGCGATTCGCGTCGATGCCCAGTGCCGCCGCATGCTCGGCGACCCAGCACAGCGCGCCGTAAAAGTCGGCTAGCGGCACGGGGAACTTGTGCTCGGGCGCCAGCCGGTAATCGACGGAAAAGATCACGCAGCCGGTGGCGTTGGCCAGCGCGCGGCATGGATTGTCGTACAGGTCCAGCGAGCACAAACACCATCCTCCGCCATGCGCAAAGACGATGGCCGGCAAGGGCTGGCCTATCTGCGCGCCGGCCGGCACATAGGCGCGCACGGTCAGTGCATGCTCGCCGGGCAGCACATAATCCCTGACCGACGCGACGTCTTCCAATGGCCCGTGCAGCTGGCGCAAGCCCGTTTCCGTGGCGGCGCGCAAGTCCGCCAGCGAGGCGGGCGGCGGCGCATCCCTTGTCTGTTCCAGCCAGGCGGCGATCAGCGGATCGAGGCTCATGCGGGCTCTCCCGCCAGGAAGGGCAGCAGGTGGGCGATGAACGCTTCCGGCTGTTCTTCCATGATGAAGTGGCCGCACTCGGCGACGATGGCGCCTTGCAGATGCTCCGCCTTGCCCTGCATGGTCAAGAGGGGCGCGTCGTTCGTCGCGTGGTCGGCGCCGATGGCCAGCACGGGCATGGCCAGGCGCGTTTTCGCCCGCTCGAGGTTTTGCCGGATGGTTTCGGGAATCGCCCGGTAGTAGGCGAAACCGGCGCGCAAGGCGCCCGGCGTGGCATAGGCGTCCGCATACACGTCGACGGCCACCTTGTCGCGGCGGTACGACCAGCGGTCGAAAATGAAGCGGATGTATTCGCGCTCCTTGCCCGCCGTGAGCATCTCCGGCAAGTCCAGCACCTGGTTGAACATGAAGTGCCACAGGAAGATATTGTCGGACGGCGCGACGAAGATGGGCGGCGCAGGCGCCAGGCCGGGAATCACGGCTTCCGTCAGCGCCAGCTTCGTCACGGCCTGCGGGAAGTCGCTGGCCAGCGCATAGCCGACCCACATGCCGATGTCGTGGCCGACGACATCGTACTGCGCGTGGCCCAGGGCCAGCATGGCGCGGTGCAGGGTGGTCGCCACGGCGCCCGTGTCGTAGCCGCAGGCCGGGCGGTCCGAGTGGCCGCTGCCGGGCGGATCGATGGCGATGGCCTGGTAGCCCTGGGCGGACAGCGCCGCCATCACGTGGCGCCAGGCGTACCAGGTTTGCGGCCAGCCGGGGATCAGCAGCACGGGCTTTCCTGCACCGGCGATCACGCAATGCAGGCGCTGGCCGTCGATGCGGACGTAATCATGTGTAAATTCGTGGGTAAAATCGTTCATGGTGCTTCCTTGTTCAGTTGTGCTGGATGCCCAGCAATTGATGGATCTGTTGTGCGCTGACGGGGGCGCCGGCGAAGTCGTCGAAGATCTTGTCGGTCACGGCAATGATGTGGGCGTTGATGAAGGCCACGCCTTCGCGCGCGCCCACTTCCTGGTCCTTCAGGCAGCATTCCCATTCCAGGGTGGCCCAGCCCGCGTAATCGTTCTGCGCCATCTTCGAGAAGATGGCCTTGAAGTCGACCTGGCCATCGCCCAGCGAACGGAAACGCCCGGCGCGGTTTTCCCACGACTGGTAGCCGCCATAGATGCCTTGCCGCCCCGTCGGATTGAATTCCGCATCCTTCACATGGAACATGCGGATATGGTCCTTGTAGATGTCGATGAATTCCAGGTAGTTCAGCTGCTGCAGCACGAAGTGGCTGGGGTCGAACAGCATCTTGCAGCGCGGGTGGCGGCCCACGCGCTCGTAAAACATCTCGAAGCTGATGCCGTCATGCAGGTCTTCGCTCGGGTGGATTTCGTAGCACAGGTTGACGCCCTGTTCCTCGCACACGTCGAGAATCGGCAGCCAGCGGCGCGCCAGTTCGTCGAAGGCCGTCTCGATCAGGCCGGGCGGGCGCTGCGGGAACGGGAACAGGTAGGGCCAGGCGAACGAGCCGGAAAACGTGCCCATCTCCGTCAGGCCCAGGCGCTTCGACGCCATGGCCGCCAGTTTCACTTGCTCGATGGCCCACTCGGTGCGCGCCGCCGGCTGGCCGTGCAGGTGGGCCGGCGCGAAGCTGTCGCACAGCGCGTCGTAGGCCGGGTGCACGGCCACCAGCTGGCCGAGGATGTGCGTCGTCAGTTCGCTGATGACGAGGCCATGGCCGGCCAGCATGGCGACCAGGTCATCGCAGTATTGCTGGCTGTGGGCCGCTTGCGCCACGTCGAACAGGCGCGCATCCCAGGCGGGAATCTGCAGGGCCTTGAAGCCCATGCCGGCCGCCCACTCGGCGATGGCGGGCAGGGTGTTGAAGGGTGCCGTGTCGGCGGCGAATTGTGCCAGGTGCAGGCTCGGTCCTTGGATGGTTTTCATATCGGCTCCTATTGTTTGTCGATCGACAAAGAATAGGCGAAATCATTGGCGCGGTCAAGACGCTGATGCAAAATAAATCGCGAATGCGCTTGGCTTGCCAGGCGTTATACTGGCCGCCACTTCGCAAGCAGAGGATCAAGATGGCAGGAAGACCGAGGGAATTTGACCGCGCGCTGGCGCTGGCAAAGGCGCGCGACGCGTTCTGGACGCGCGGCTACGAGGGCGTATCGATGGCCGACCTGGTGGCGGCGCTGGGCATCGCCTCGGCGCGCATCTATGCGGCGTTCGGCTCGAAGGAGCAATTGTTCCGCGAAGCCGTGGAGCTGTATGAAACGGGAGAAGGCGCGTTTGCCGTGCACGCGCTGGCCGCCAGCCTGAACGTGCGCGACGCCGTGGCGCGCATGCTGGAAGAAGCCGTGCTGCTGTATACGCGCAGCGGCCAGCCGCAAGGCTGCATGGTGGTGACGGCCGCCACGAACACCAGCGCGGAAAACGCGGGCATCGCCGACTGGCTGGCGCAGCACCGCCGCGCGCGCACGCAAGCCGTCATCGAGCGCCTGCGCGCGGCGCAGCTGGCGGGAGAATTGAAAGGGGAGGCGGACGTGCAGGCGCTGGGCGACTACTATGCGGCCTTGCTGCACGGCTTGTCGGTGCAGGCGCGCGACGGCATTCCCGCCGAGCGGCTACTGGCGCTGATTCAGCCGGCCATGGCGCCGCTGGCGCTGGAAGTGAAAATGTAAACTATCTTGTCGATAGTTGCCGTGTTCAAGTCTTGACGTCGATCAGGCTGCCCAGGGCCTGGTCGGCGGCCTTGACGACATTCGCCGATAAATTGAAGCCGACCTTGTAGACGAGGTTATCTGTCAGTTCGGACGCGAGGCCCACGCCGTTCGGCCGGCTTTCCGCCGCCTTGGCCGCATTCGCGCTGGCGCCGCTGACGCTTTCGCTGGCGGCCAGCTTGCGCCCTTCGACGGAGAGGGTGACGCCCGTGCCGGCCGGGCTGGCTTCCTGGAACTCGGCTTTCTGCGGCTGGAAGCCCGGCGTATTCGCATTGGCGACATTGTTGGCGGCCACATCCAGCGCGCGCTGGTTGGCGGTCAGCCCCGAGGTGCCGGTGGTGAGGGCGGAGATGGACATGGCGACTCCTTCAGAATACGCCCAGTTTACTCCTTCCAGCGGGAAAAGGGGCGGATGGTGGTTGGTGCAAGGCAACAATTTTTTCCGCAGGTGCTTGCCGCAAAAAATAAGTGCATCACGTACATTTTCATATTGCGCCGTGGCATTTCACTGTCTAGACTGGCAGGGAAATCCTCCACGGAGTCCGCCATTTTTCCCCTGCGTCGCCCTGTTTTCCTGGGTTTTTTGCTCAGTCTGCCGTGCCTGCCCCTGCAAGCCCAGCTTGTTTCTTCCCAGTTGCCGCTCGATGCGCGCCTGAACGAGCAGGTCATCATGCTGCCGGCCGGCGACGGCGTGCGCGAAGCGCTGGAGACGACGGTGTTCCGTCCCGCCGGCCCAGGCCCGTTTCCCCTGCTGCTGATGAATCACGGCAAGCAGGCCGGCCCGGCCCGGCTGCAGCAGCGCGAGCGCTTTATCTATATGGCCACCGAATTCGTGCGCCGCGGCTATGCGGTGATGCTGCCCATGCGCGCCGGCTTTGCGCGTTCCATGGGCGCCTACCGCGATTTCGGCTGCGACATGCTGGGCAACGCCCAGGGTCAGGCGCGCGACATGCTGGCCGCGCTGGCGTATGCGCGCCGCCAGAGCTGGGTCGACCCGCAGCGCATCGTCGTCGCGGGGCAGTCGTATGGCGGCATGGCGGCGCTGGCGCTGGCCACCCGGGCGCTGCCCGGCGTGCGCGGCGTGCTCAATTTTGCCGGCGGCCTGCGCGTCGACATGCCCGGCTGCGACTGGCAAGGGGCGCTGGCCAAGTCCTTCGCCACCATGGGCGCCTACAACCACATCCCCAGCCTGTGGCTGTATGGCGCGAACGACTCGTACTTTTCGCCGGCCCTGGCGCGGCGGCTGTTCAATTCCTTTACCGGATCCGGCGGCCGCGCGCAACTGCTTGCGTATGGCCCGTTCAAGCGCGACGCCCACCTGACTCTGGGCAGCCGCGACGGGGTGGCCGTGTGGCTGCCCGCCACGGAGCGCTTCCTGCAGAAAATCGGCATGCCGGTGCGCCAGGTCTACCGCGTGGCCGAGGCGCCGTCGCCGCCCGCCACGCATTTCGCGCCGCAGGACGATATCGCCGCCGTGCCCTATCTGGAAGAACAGGGCCGGGCCGCCTATCGCGTCTTCCTGGAGAAAACCGCGCCGCGCGCCTTTGCCCTGTCGGCCAGCGGCGCCTGGGGCTGGGCCGAGGAGGGCGAAAGCCCCGATGTGCGCGCGCTCGCTTCGTGCCAGCGCCGCAGCAGCCTGCCGTGCCAGCTGTATTCGGTCGATGAAAGCGTTGTTTGGCCGCTCGCCGGCGCCAGCACGAGCGCCGCCGGCGGCGCACAATAGGCTGCCGCGCACGATAGTTGTCGCCGAAACGGGGGATGGGCGAATATACTAGGCGAAAAGGGAGGCGTTGCGCTTCCCGTCCGCCCTTATCATCAGCGAGAATTCACCCTTATGGCGTCATCCCCAGAAAACCTCAGCATGGCCGTGTTTTGCGACTTCGAGAACGTCGCGCTCGGTGTGCGAGATGCAAATTACGAAAAATTCGATATCAAGCCCATCCTCGAACGCTTGCTGCTCAAGGGCAGTATCGTTGTCAAGAAGGCATATTGCGACTGGGACCGTTATAAAAGTTTCAAGGGCACCATGCATGAGGCGAACTTCGAACTGATCGAAATTCCCCACGTGCGCCAGTCCGGCAAGAACTCGGCCGACATCCGCCTGGTGGTCGATGCGCTGGACCTGTGCTACACCAAGGCCCATGTGAACACCTTCGTCATCATCAGCGGCGATTCCGACTTTTCGCCTCTCGTGTCGAAACTGCGCGAAAACGCCAAGCAGGTGATCGGCGTGGGCGTCAAGCAGTCGACCTCCGACTTGCTGGTGGCCAACTGCGACGAATTCATTTTCTACGATGACCTGGTGCGCGAGAGCCGCCGCACGGCCGCCAAGCGCGACGCGCGCGACACGCCTGCGCCGAAGCGTTCGGCCGACGAGGAAGTGCGCCGCAAGGAGAAGTACGAGTCGCGCAAGACGGAAGCGATCGAGATGGCCGTCGAGACGTTCGACGCGCTGGTCTCGGAGCGCGGCGACAGCGGCAAGATCTGGGCCTCGATGCTGAAAGAAGCGATCAAGCGCCGCAAGCCGGACTTCAGCGAATCGTATTACGGTTTCCGCACCTTCGGCAACCTGCTGGAAGAAGCGCAGACGCGCGGCTTGCTGGAATTTGGCCGCGATGAAAAATCGGGCGCCTATGTCTACCGCAGCAGCGGCCTGGTTCCCGTGGCTGCGCCCGTGAACGGGGAAGCCGCCAGCGACGTCGTCGCCAGCGAGACCGGCGCGACGGCGGAAGAGGGCAACAGCCGCGAAGGCGGCAGCCGCCGCGATTCGCGCCGCAACGGACGTGGCGGCCGCAAGCAGAACGAGCAACGCCGTGGCGAGTCCGCGCCGCAGGCCTTCGTGCCGGTGGCCGACGCGGAAGCCGTCGTCGTCGAGCAGTATGCGCCGGCGCCGCAGCCGGAAGTGCAGCACGAGGTGGCCGAGGCGGTGGAACTGGTGGCCGAGGTGGCGGCCGAAGAAGGCAACGCCAAGCGCGGTTCGCGCCGCAATGGCCGTGGCGGCCGCAAGAATGGCGATGGCGGCCGCGAAGCGCGCGCCGAAGCCGTCGAGGCAGCGCCGGTGGAAGCCGTGCCTGCGCCAGTGCCCGAGCCGGTAGCCGACGTGGTCGTGGAAGCCGTCGCCGAAGCGAAGCCCAAGGCCAAGCCGCGCACGCCGGCCCGCAAGGCGGCAGCGGCGAAGAAACCGGCCAGGAAGGCGGCGGAAGCTGTTGTTGAAGCGGCGCCTGTCGTCGAAGCGGAGCCGGTGGAAGCGGTTGCCGTGACCGAAGACCAGCCGGCCAAGGCGCCACGCAAGACGCCGGCACGCCGTCCCGCGCGCAAGAAGGCGGAAGAAGCTTGATTGAAACCCCAAAGCAAGAACTGGGGTCAGACCCGGCGGGTCTGACCCCGGAATTTTGCTGCGTTTCCGTGGGCGGGGCTTAGCCATGTATCACGGTGAACGGTTCAACAGCATTTCCCATACGGTGGGCGCCGCCCTGGCGGCCATCGGCGGCGTCATCCTGATCGTCGTGGCGGCCCGCACGGGCGACGCCTGGAAAATCGTCAGCTGCAGCGTGTATGCGGCCATGCTGCTGACCTTGTACCTGACTTCCACCCTGTACCACAGCGTGCGCGGCAAGGCCAAGGCCATACTGCAGCGGCTCGACCACTGCGCCATTTACCTGCTCATCGCGGGAACCTACACGCCCTTCATGCTGGTGACCCTGCGCGGACCGTGGGGCTGGTCGCTGTTTGGCGTCGTCTGGGGCCTGGCCCTGCTCGGCATCGTGCAGGAATATGTGTACGCGAAAGGCGCGCGCATCCTGTCGCTGGTGATCTACGTGGCGATGGGCTGGCTGATCGTCGTCGGCATCAAGCCGCTGCTGGCGGCGCTCGAGTGGAACGGTTTCCTGTGGCTGGTGGCGGGCGGCCTGTGCTACACGGGCGGCATCGCTTTCTATGCCACCGACCACAAGCTGCGCCATGGCCACGGCATCTGGCATCTGTTCGTGCTGGCCGGCAGTATCTGCCATTTTATCGCCATTTTGTTCTACGTTGCCTGACGTAGCGCGCAGCCCGGTCAGCCTCGCTGACTATTGCCTGCAATCCATTATAATGCCTTGATCTGTGAAACAAGGGCAAGAATGGACATCAATTCGGACGACCTGAAAATCTTCGTCACCGTCATCGACAGCGGCACCCTGAGCGCGGCCGCCGTGCACCTGGGACAAACCACCTCGGGCGTCAGCCGCGCCCTGTCGCGCCTGGAAGACAAGCTGGCCACCTCGCTGCTGACGCGCACCACGCGGCGCATGGAGCTGACGGAGGAGGGGCAGCTGTTCCTGGACAAGGCGCGCGCCATCCTCGCCTCGATGGAAGACGTGGAAGAGTCGATCCGCATCCGCCGCCAGAAACCGGCCGGGCGGCTGTGCGTCGATGCCGCCTCGCCCTTCATGCTCCATTGCGTGGTGCCCCACGTGGCCGAGTTTCGTGCCATGTACCCGGACATCCGCCTGGAGCTGACCAGCAACGACCAGATCGCCGACCTGCTCGAGCACCGCACCGATATCGCCATCCGCATCGGCGCCCTGGTCGACTCGACCCTGCATGCACGCCCCCTCAGTGCCAGCCCGCTGCACGTGCTGGCCACGCCCGCCTATCTGGCGCGCCACGGCACGCCGGCCACGCCGGAAGCGCTGTCCGGTCATGCGCTGCTGGGCTTTGCGCAATATGAACTGGGCAATCAGTGGCCGCTGCGCCACGAGGCGGGCAACAGCCTGCAGATCGTGCCCGCGCTGGCAGCCTCCAGCGGCGAAACCCTGCGCCAGCTGGCCCTGCACGACCAGGGCATCGTCTGCCTGTCCGATTTCATGACGAAGGACGACATCGCGGCCGGCCGCCTGGTGCAGGTGCTGCAACCGTTCTATACGGGCTACCGCCAGCAGATCCACGCCGTGTATTACCGCAACACGCAGCTGGCGCAGCGCATCAGCTGCTTCCTCGAATTCCTGCAACAGAAGCTATAAGGCCGGGCATGTAGGCGAAGAGCATGGAGTGCCCCACCTGCGGCGAATATGGCGACCTGCTGCACGCAACGGTCAAGAAAACGGGGCAGGCGGTGATCGTTTGCACGGAATGCGATTTCGTATGGCCGCATCCTGAGCAGGACATTGATACGGCGCATGCCACGGATGTGGCTTTCCTGCTGGCGCAAGCCGGCCTGGCCGACGACTGGGCCGAGCTCGAGCTCGGGGCAAGGGTGCCGCCGCCGGCTACAGCATGACGTGCGTTTCTTCCGCCCGCAGCCGGATTTCCACCTCGTGCGCGGGCAGCGGGTGGCTGAAGTAATAACCTTGCGCTTCATCGCAGCCATGGCGGCGCAGGTAATCGAGCTGCTCCGCCGTTTCCACGCCTTCGGCCACCACGCGCAGTTTCAGATTGTGCGCCAGGGCGATGATGGAGACGACGATGGCCGCATCGTCCGCGTCGCGCGCCACGTCCCCGACGAAACTGCGGTCGATCTTCAGCACGTCGATGGGGAAGGTGCGCAGGTAGGCAAAGCTGGAATAGCCGGTGCCGAAGTCGTCGATCGACAGCTGCACCCCCAGCGCCTTCATGTCGTGCAGCTGGCTGACGGCCAGCGCCACGTCGTGCATGAACAGGCTTTCCGTCAGTTCCAGTTCCAGGCAGGCGGGCGGCAAGCCCGTTTCCAGCAGCACTTCGGCGATCGAGGCCACCAGGTTCGGCTCGTTGAACTGGCGTGCCGACAGGTTCACGGCCAGGCGCAGTTGGCCCAGTCCAGCCGCATGCCAGGCCTGCATCTGCGCGCACGCCTGGCGCATGACCCACGCGCCGATCGGCACGATCAGGCCCGTGTCTTCGGCCAGCGCGATGAAGCGCTGCGGCGCCACCATGCCCAGCTCCGGATGCTGCCAGCGCAGCAGCGCTTCCACGCCGACGATGCGCCCGCTGTCCAGGTCCACCTGCGGCTGGTAATGCAGCACGAACTGCTCGCGTTCGAGCGCGTTGCGCAGCGCCGTCTCGATGCGCAGGCGCTCCAGCGTGGCCTGGTTCATGGCCGTCGTGTAGAACTTGATGTTGTTGCGGCCCTGTTTCTTGGCGCAGTACATGGCGATGTCGGCCTGCTCGATCAGGTTCTGCGTCTCGCCATGCAAGGTCACGTCGCCGGGCGCGTCGTAGCGCGACATGTCGTAGACGGCCACGCCGATGCTGCAGGTGACGAAAAATTCCTTGCCATCTAACAGTACCGGCTGCGCCACGGCATCCATCACGCGCTGCACGATGGCGCCGCTGAGCACTTCGTCGACCTGTTCGCACAGGATGGCGACGAATTCATCGCCCGACAGGCGCGCCACCGTATCGCTTTCCCGCAGGCTGGCCTGCAAGCGCGTGGCGATGGTTTTCAGCAGCAGGTCGCCGGCCTTGTGGCCCAGGCTGTCGTTGACGAACTTGAACCGGTCGAGGTCGATCAACAGCACCCACAATGCGCGGTTCTTGCGGCGCGACAGCGCCATCGCCTGCGCCAGGCGGTCGCGCAGCAGGGCGCGGTTGGGCAAGCCCGTCAGCACATCGTGGTGGGCGATGTGCTGGATTTGCTGCTCGGCCAGCTTGCGTTCCGTGATTTCCGAACCCGTGCCCCGGTAGCCGCGAAATTCGCCCAGCTCGTTGAACAGCGGTTCGCCATTGATGCTGAACCAGCGCAGCTGGCCGTCGCGGTCCTGCATCGCATATTCGAGGTTGGAAAAGGGCAGGTGTGCTTCCAGATTGGCGATGTGCTGCTTGCCCCAGCGCGAATTGCGCATCTCCGGGTTGTTTTCCCAGCGCGTCATGCCGATGAAGCGTTCCAGCGGCATGTTCGACTTGTCCGTGAAACCGCTGGTGATGTGGGTGAAGCAGAAGTTGGCATCCTGTTCCCAGTACCAGTCCGAAGACAGGGCCAGCAGGCGGCGGAAGCGCTTCTCGCTTTCCTGCAGGGCGCGCTCCGTGCGCTGGCGCGCCCGCACGTCGGCGCTGAGCAGCTCATTGCTGCGTTTGAGGTCGGCCGTGCGCTGCTCCACCAGCAGTTGCACGCGGCGCGAACGCTGCGTCAGCGATTGCACGAAGGCGGCCGTCAGTGCGCTGAACAGCAAGCCCGTGATCAGGGTAAACAGGGAGCCCAGATGGTCGGCCAGGAAGGGGCGCGGATGGGCCACCACGCGCACGTGCCAGGGCCGGCCGGCGGAAGCAAAGGCCCGGTCATACTGGTTGTGGTAGGCAAAGTGCAGCCAGCGGGGCAGCGATTCCCAGGCGCCGCCCGGTTCATCGGCAGGCGCCTGGCCATGCCGGAAGATCAGTTGGCGCGGGTCGGCGCCGGCGTCCGCGTAGACGCTCAGTTCAAGCTGGGAGTCGTCCAGCAGGTCGGCGCCGGCGAGGATTTTCTGCACCAGTTCCCCGGCGCGCACGATGACCGCCGTATCGCCGATCAGCGCCGCGCGCCGCTGCTGGACCGTTTGCAGGGGCACGCCATGGCGGTACACGGGACGCACGATGACGAAGCCCTGTTGCGGTCCCTGCGCCAGGGCCAGCAGGCCGGTGGCGGTGGTCTGGCCGCTGATGATCGCCTGTTCCAGCGCGCGCGCCAGCACGCCGCTCGGGCTGACGTTCAGGCCGAAGGCGGGGCGGTTGCCTTGCAAGGGGACGAGGTAGTCCACCACCAGGTAGCTGGCGCGCGCCGTGGCGGGCACGACGACGCCATCGCGCATTTCCGTCATGGCGTAGTCGGGCACGATGCGCCGCAGCTCGGCCTCGAATGCCGCGCGCTGCGCATGCGGCACGATGCGGTGGAAATTGAAGGCCTGGATGAATGGGTGGCGCTGCAGCAGCGGCGTGGTGAAGTCGTGGAACTGCTCCCGTGTGACGGGCACGACGGCTGCAAACAGCTGGTTCGTCGTGGTCAGCACTTCGACCGCGTCGTCCAGCCCCTGCTCGATGGCGGCGACGCGCGCGCCAGCGCGCTGCTGCAGGCTCAGGCTCATCTTGTCGTACTCGAGCTGGCTGATGGCGGCAAACAGCACGGCCGTCACGCTGACGCCGCTGGCAAAGGTCAGCGCGGCCGCAGCGGAAATCGACAATGGCAGGCGGCCACGCAGCATGGTTTTTCCTATCTCACTTCATCGACACATGGGTTCGGCAGCGCCTGCCGGCCCCACGCAGGCCGTAGTTTGTCATAAACCACATCCATCATGCGGATTTTGCACCAAATCACTGCTAATAAGCAACAATATCTATGGCCGGGCAAGACGACTTTCAGTCGCTGTCCGCGCCTGAATGGCGGCGCAAGCGCCACAACTGCCAGGCCGGCAGCCAGCGGTTCAGGAAAGCCAGGCCGGCCATCCGCCGCCAGCGCACCAGGCGCACCACGCGCACGGCGCGGCCGCCGGCGCCCTGGCCTTGCTCCGGCTTGGCGGCGAAGATGATGCGGTTATTGCCCGCGATGCCATCGAAGTGGCAGACGGCGCCGCGGAAGGTGAGCATCAGGCGCGCCAGCATGGCGGGATAGTGCTCGTCATAACTGAACAGGTTGGCCACCAGCACGCCGCCGGGCAGCAGGGCGCGCAGGCAGTCCGCATAGAAGCGCGCGCTGCCCAGGGCGGGCGGCAAGCCCGTTTCGTCGTAGCCATCGAGCAGCAGCACGTCGGCGCAGCCCGGATGCAGGCGGATATAGCTGACGGCGTCCGTTTCGATGATGCGCAGGCGCGCGTCGTCGGGCGGCAGCATGAACTGCTCTCGCAGGGCGATCACGTCGGCGCGCAATTCCAGCACCGTGATGCGCGTGTCGGGCAAGTGGCGGTGGCAGAATTTCAGCAGCGAGCCGCCGCCCAGGCCCACCATCAGGATGTGCCGCGGGCGCGGCACGAACAGGGTGAAGCACATCATGGCGCGCGCATAGCGCAGCAGCAGATGGTCGGGGCGCGACAGCAGCATTTCGCTCTGGATCATGCCGGGCTGGAATTCCAGCCGGCGCCGGTCGCCACAGGTATGCACCTGCGGGGCAAGTGGGGTGGTGCTTCTGTTTTCCGGCATGGGGCGACTTCGCTGAGTGGACTGGGGGAGATGCTTTGTTGCATTCAGAGAAATCTGATAAGCTCCCGTGAGCATACTCGATTAATCCGCGCCGAGCATGCGTATACGATGTATATGGCGCGCGGCGGCACGGCCGCGCAGTCGGGCACCATGGAGACAAGCATGTTTTTGGATCACCCCATTATTACGGCAACGAACAGTTTTACGGAGCCTGACCGCATCGAGCGGCTGACGCGCGTGTATGGCTACGCGGCGGCGCTGGCCGACCAGGCCGAGAATGTCGGCTTCATTGAAAAAGTGGCGCAAATCCACGATCACAAGGGTACCCTCATCGTGTTCTGGCACGAGGCGCCCAGCGACGTGGAAAAGCAGTATTTCGTGCAGGCGTGGGCCAGCAAGATCGGCGACGGCAGCACCAATGTCGAGCACGAAATCTGACCTGGCGCGCCGCGCCTGCGCAGCGATAGCGTAGCCCATGGATATCAAGACCCTGGTACTGGCCCTGGCGCTCGGCAACCTGAGCCTGTGCGCGGCCCTGTTCTTCTTCGAGTACGAGCGCAAGAAGTCGCTCAGCATGTCCACCTGGGCGGTGGCCAAGCAATGTCAGGCCGTGGCCTGGTGCCTGCTGTACTTCCGCGGCGTGCTGCCCGATTTCCTCTCGGTCTTGCTGGGCAACAGCCTGCTGTTTGCCGGCATGGCGCTCGACGCGGGCGCGCTGTGGCAGGCGGCCGGACGCAGCGGCTGGCGCCGCTATGTCTTGCCGGCGCTGGGCCTGTCGGTGGCGCTGTTCGCCGCCTGCTATCTGTTTGACGTGGCGCCGCTGCTGCGCAGCGCCGGCGGTTCGCTGATCGTGGCCGGTTTCTTCCTGGCCGGCGTGGCCGCGCTGTGCCTGAAATGGCGCGAGGCGAGCATGCTGCGCCGCTTCCTCGTCGTCAGCATGGGCCTGCTGTCGCTGCTGATCGCCGCGCGCGGCGTGCTCGCTGCCGCCGTCCCGGCCTTCGACGCGGAACTGCTGCAGCTGGCCGGTTTTGGCGCCCTGTACCTGATGATGTTGACGAACGCCTTCGGCTACCTGCTGCTGTCGCGTGAAAAACTGGGCGGCGAGCTGGCGCGCCTGGAAGTGCTCGACGCGGCCACGGGCGTGCCGAACCGGCGCGGCTTTTACCAGGCGCTGGCGCCATGGATGGCGCTGGCGCGCCGGCCCGGCTTGCCGACGGCGCTGGTGGTGCTCAATATCGACCACTTTAAAAGAGTCAATGACAGCTATGGCCATCCGGTGGGCGATGCGGTGCTGAAAACCATCGTCGACACGTGCCGCCAGCAACTGCGCGACAGCGACCTGATGGGCCGCCTGGGCGGCGCCGAATTCGCCATCCAGCTGCCGCGCACGACCCTGGCCGATGCGCTGATGGTGGCCGAGCGCATCCGCGCCGCCGTCGAAGTGTTGCCCGTCAAGACGGAACGCGCCGTGCTGCAGCTGACGGCCAGCCTGGGCGTGACCACCATCCGCGCCGAAGACAGCACCGTCAGCCTGTTCAAGCGCGCCGACGAGGCGCTGCAGGCGGCCAAGCAGGCCGGCCGCAACAGGGTGGTGGAAGCACGCGGCGCCAGCACCCTGGACATTTAAGCCGGCTTACTTCTTGCGTGAGCCCAGCCAGCTCGGTTCCTTGCCGCATTCCTTGCTGAGGAACAGGGCGTCGAGGCCGGGATCGCAGCGCCGGTCGGGCGTTTTCATCGGCTCGACGCTGAGCCATTCGCTCTTGGGCAGGATCTTTTCTTCGCGTGGCGCCACGGGCGGCGCGGGCGGCAGGCTGTCTTGCCAGCGTGATTCTGCGGCAGGCGCGGGCGGGGTGGCCCAGTTCGCGTCTACCTGCGCCGCCTGCGCTGGCGGCGTGTCCGCGTGTGCGGCGGCGCAAAATACGCTGCCAGCGAAGAAGAAGGTGCGCATGGCCGTGTTGTTTATTGAAATCATGGTCTGTCCTTGGTCGTTGCCGGTAAGGCGTGCTCTGCAGTATGACGACGGCAGCAAGCAAAAAGACAAGAGAATTGCAACGGTATGTTACCAGACAGGCCATGCTGGACGCCGGTACGCCGAACATGTGCATTCCCTAACTTTCATTTAAGCTAAGCAAGTTATGCTGTGGGGTGCATGCTAGGCCCTTCTTGTCGTCCGCACCGCAGTCCCCCTTTTTTACTCTTGCCAGGCCCATAATGAAAATGCTCAAAACCCTGCCTGTATGGCCGCTTGCCGCCCCGCTTGCCGGCTGGCTGTTCCTCTTCGGTTCCACCTTCAACGTCGGCGGCGCCTACCAGATCCTGCTGGTGGCTGGCCTGATCGGCAGCGTGCTGGCCGCCGTGTACCACGCGGAAGTGGTGGCGCACCGTATCGGCGAACCGTATGGCACCCTGGTGCTGGCGCTGGCCGTGACCCTGATCGAGGTGGCGCTGATCGTCTCGCTGATGCTGGCCGGCGGGCCGGAAACGACGGGCCTGGCGCGCGACACCGTGTTTGCCGCCATCATGATCATCTTGAACGGCATCGTCGGCATTTGCCTGCTGCTGGGCGCCGGGCGCCACCGCGAGCAGACCTTCGGCCTGCTGGGCGTGAGCGCTTCCCTGGCCACCCTGGCGGCCATCGCCGTTCTGACCCTGGTGCTGCCGAATTACACATCGAGCGCCGCCGGCCCGTATTACAACTCCAGCCAGCTCATTTTCATCGCCGTCATCTCGCTGGTCCTGTACGGCACTTTCGTGCTGGTGCAGACGGTGCGCCACCGCGATTATTTCCTGCCCAAGGAAGCCGTCGGCGATGAAGAGGTGCATGCGGCGCCGCCCACGCCCACCGTCGCCTGGGTCAGCGCCGCCGCGCTGCTGGTGTGCCTGGGCGCCGTGGTGCTGCTGGCCAAATCGCTGGCGCCCGCGCTGGAGACGGCGATTGCCGCCATGGGCGCGCCGAAAACCCTGGTCGGCATCGTCATCGCCGCCATCGTGCTGCTGCCCGAAGGCCTGGCCGCCGTGCGCGCCGCGCGCGCCAACCGGCTGCAAACGAGCCTGAACCTGGCGCTCGGTTCGGCGCTGGCCAGCATCGGCCTGACGATTCCCGCCGTGGTGGTGGTGTCGCTGGCCACGGGCCTGACGATCACCCTGGGACTCGATATCAAGTCGACGGTGCTGTTGCTGCTGTCGCTGATGGTGGCCACCCTGTCGCTGGGCACGGGCCGCACCACGGTCATGCAGGGCACGGTGCACCTGGTGATTTTCGCCGTGTATCTGTTTACCACCATCGTTCCTTAAACGTCGCCGCTGCGCGACTTCTTGTCACAATCCTGTCACGCCGCTGTCATACGATGGGGGTAGTGTGGTAGGATTTTTAAATCGTTTAAATGATTTATATAGTTTAGCAACTGAATTTGCCAACTTTTTTAGTTGGCATTGCAATGACAAGACAAGAGGCCAGTATGTATGCAGCGGTGGACCTGGGGTCCAACAGTTTTCGTTTACACGTCGGCAAGCATGATGGCGACACGATCCGCGTGGTCAAGAGCGTGCGCGATCCGATACGCCTGGCCGCCGGCCTGGATGCCAATGGCGACCTGACCGACGCGGCCATGCAGGGCGCGCTGGCCTGCCTGCAGCGCTTTCGCGCCATTCTCGCCGGCTTCGAACTCGATGCCGTGCGCGTGGTGGCCACGTCGGCCATGCGCGTGGCGCGCAATGGCGCCGTCTTCCTGCCGCTGGCCGAGCAAGCCATCGGCTACCCGATCGAGATCATCTCGGGCGAGGAAGAGGGGCGCTTGATCTACATGGGCGTGGCCAATGCGCTGGCCATTCCTGGTGAACGCCGGCTGGTGATGGATATCGGCGGCGGCTCGACCGAACTGATACTGGGGCGCGGCAACGATATCGAGCGCGTCGAGTCCTTCAGCCTGGGCACCGTCAAGCAAAGCCTGTCGTTCTTCATCGGCGGGCGCATCGACGCGCCGTCGTTCGAGGCGGCCATCCTGTCGGCGCGCAGCCATTTCGAGGATGCCGCGCCGCCGTACCTTCCGCAGCACTGGAAGACGGCCTACGGCTCTTCCGGCACCATCCGCACCATCGCCGACATCATCGCCCGCAACAAGCTGGGCGATGGCTTGCTCACGAGCGCCAGCCTCGACGCGCTGGCGCGCCGCTTCATCGAACTCGGTCACACGAGCCGCATCGACATGCCCGGCTTGCGCCCCGACCGCGCCAGCACCATCGTCGGCGGCCTGGCCATTTTGATTGGCCTGTTCCGCGAACTGGCCATTCCCGCCATGACGCCGATCGAGGCGGGCCTGCGCATGGGCGTGATGTGGGATCTGTACCTGCGCTCGACCAAGCGCGACCGCCGCGAACAGTCGGTGCAGGGCTGCATGGAGAAATTCCATATCGACCAGCAGCGCGCCGGCCGCGTGGCCGAGCAGGCGCTGGCCATGTATGCGCAGCTCAAGCCCACGTCCGACGCCCTGGTGAAATGTCTGCGCTGGAGCAGCCTGCTGCACGAAGTGGGCCTGGTCGTGTCGCAGACGGGCTACCACAAGCACGCATCCTACATCGTGGAAAACGCGGACTTGCCCGGTTTTACCACGCGCGAACAGAAGACCATGAGCCGGCTGATCCTGGCGCAGAAGGGCAATCTGCGCAAGATCGGCGAAGTGCTGTCCGACCCCGATTTCGCCAAGGCCGTGCTGGCGCTGCGTCTGTCGATCTTGCTCATGCATGCGCGCATCGAGGCCGATTTCAGCGAACTGCGCCTGCGCATGAAGAGCCGCATCGAGCTCGACATCAAGCGCGGCTGGGTGGCGCACCACCCCACCGTGTCGTTCTGGATCGAGAAGGAGCAGGAATTCTGGGATGAGGTCGGGGTCGATTTCACGATCCGCGCCAGCGCGTGAGGAGGGGACAATATTGACGCAATTTGATGTGCAGCAAGCAAGGTTTTAAAAAACCGTATATATTGTTTATATTATTTATTAGATTGGAAAATCCATGACCAAACCCGTTCCAGCGAAAAAAGCCGACAGCACGCCCGTATCGATGTTCCCCACCAGCGCCTCGATCAACGCGGCAGCTGCCAAGGCCGCACCGGCCGCCAAGCCTGCAGTGAAGCCTGCCGCCAAGCCGGTGGCAAAAGCCGTCGTCAAGCCAGTGGCCGCAAAGCCGGCAGCAGCGAAACCTGCCGCCGCCAAGCCGGCAGCCAAGGCCGCTGTGGCGAAGCCCGTCGCCAAAGTCGCCGCCAAGCCGGTCGTCAAGGCGGCAGTGAAAGCCGTTGCCAAGCCGGCGGCCAAGGTTGCCGCGAAACCTGCCGCCAAGCCGGTAGCGAAAACCGCCGTCAAACCGGTAGCCAAAGCGGCCGCCAAGCCGGCGCCAGCGAAAAAGGCGCCGCTCGCCAAGGTCGCCGCCGTCAAGGAAAAAGCCCGCAAGCCGAAACTGGTGCGCGACAGCTTCACCATGCCGGAAGCGGAATACGAAGTCCTGGGCCAGGTGAAAAAAGCCTGCCTGAAAGCCGGTTTCGAGATCAAGAAAAGCGAATTGCTGCGCATCGGCGTGGCGCTGATCAGCCAGATCGACCTGGCCACCCTGCAAAACGTGCTGGCCGGCTTGCCGCAGCTGAAAACGGGCCGTCCGAAGAAGGATTGATGGCGCGAGCGGAGGGGCCGCCCCCGCTTGCCCATTCTGGTTTACCATGGGGCCTGTGATAGTTCCCCCATGGTTGCCATGTCAGAAGAAACCAGTATTGAGCGCGCCGGCTTCGTCGAGCGCGCCATCGTCCGCCACCGCGCGGGCGGTTCCATTGCCGCCATCGACCACGTCGCCGAGGAAATCCCCGTCGCGCTGGTCTTCAATGGCATTTCCCACGTCGTCATGATGGCCACCCCGCGCGACCTGGAAGCGTTCGCCTACGGCTTCGCGCTGACGGAAGGCGTGGTCGCATCCGCCGGCGCCATCTTCGACTGCGAAGTGTTCCTGCGCCCCGACTCCGCCGAAGTGGCGTTGAGCATCGCGCAGGAAGACTTCGTTCGCCTGAAGGACCGGCGCCGCCAGCTGACGGGCCGCACGGGCTGCGGCGTGTGCGGTATCGACAGCATCGACATGCTCGACTTGCGGCCCGCGGCGCTGCCGCCATCGCTGATCCACGTCGACCTGCCCGCCGCGCTGGCACGCGCATCAAGCGGCCTGCGCGAACACCAGGCGCTGATGCGGGAAACGGGCGGCGTCCATGCGGCCGCGTGGTGCACGCCCGATGGCGATATCGTGCACGTGTTCGAGGATGTCGGCCGGCACAATGGCCTCGACAAGCTGATTGGCCATCTGGCGCTGCACGGTATCGACATGCGGCGCGGCTTCGTCTTCCTGTCCAGCCGCGGCAGCTACGAGCTGGCGCGCAAGGCGGCGCGCATGCAGATTCCGCTGCTGGCGACGATTTCCGCCCCCAGTTCGCTGGCCATTTCCATCGCCACGCAGGCGGGCATGAAGCTGGTGGGTTTCTGCCGCCAGGATGCGTACGTCGATTACACGCCCGCCATCACGCTCTAACTTCACTGCGCTGCAGCAGCACGGGCACGGACTTCGATGTCGGCGTGCCGGCACCGTCGGCCGTGCTGGCCAGCGGCACCAGCGCGTTCGTCTCCGGATAATACGCGCCCAGGCAGCCGCGCGGAATGTCGTAGGCGACGAGCCGGAAGCCGTCGGCGCGGCGCGCCACGCCATCGTCCCAGGCGCCGATCAAGTCCACCAGCTCGCCGTCGGCAAAGCCCAGCATGGCGATATCTTCCTTGTTGGCGAAGACCACCTTGCGCGTGCCGTACACGCCCCGGTAGCGGTCGTCCATGCCGTAGATGGTGGTGTTGTACTGGTCGTGCGAGCGCGTGCTCATCAGGACCATCAGGCGCTCGCCGTGGCGCGCGCGGGCGCGGTGCAGAGGCGTGTCCAGCTGCAGCGGGGCGACGAGGAAGCTGGCCTTGCCGCTGGCCGTCTTCCACACGCGCTCGCGCGAGGCCACCGTCAGATGAAAGCCGCCCGGCTGCGCCACCCTGGCGTTGTAGTCGTAAAAGTCGTCGAACACCTTCTCGATGTCGTCGCGGATGCGCGCATAGTCGGCCGCGTACGCGCGCCAGTCGACCAGGGCGTTGCCCACCGTCGCTTCCGCCATGCCGGCCACGATGGCCACTTCCGAGCGCAACTGCGGTGAAGCGGGCGCATTGCGGCCGTACGAGATATGCACCATGCTCATCGAGTCTTCCACCGTCACGCCCTGCGCCACGCCGCCCTGCAGGTCGATCTCCGTGCGCCCCAGCGTGGGCAGCAGCAAGGCTTCCTTGCCGATGACCAGGTGGCTGCGATTGAGCTTGGTGGCCACCTGCACCGTCAGCGCGCACTGGCGCAGCGCGGCACAGGTCAGCGGCGTGTCGGGCGTGGCGGCGGCGAAATTGCCGCCCAGCGCAATGAACACCTTGACGTCGCCGCGCCGCATGGCGTCGATGCTGGCCACCACGTCGTGGCCGTGCGCGCGCGGCGGCGCGAATCCATACACCTGGCCCAGGCGGTCGAGGAAGGCGCTGGTCGGCTTTTCCTCGATGCCCACCGTACGGTCGCCCTGCACGTTGGAGTGGCCGCGCACGGGGCACAAGCCGGCGCCGGGCTTGCCGATCTGCCCGCGCAGCATCATCAGGTTCGACAGCATGCGGATGGCCGCCACGCTGTGCTTGTGCTGCGTCAGGCCCATGCCCCAGGTGGCGATGACGCGCTGGCCCTTGACGAAGATGTCCGTCAATGCCTCGATCTGCGCGCGCGCCACGCCCGACTCGCGCAGCAGCAGTTCCCAGCTTTCTGCGCGCAGGTCCTCGCGGAATGCCTCGAAACCACTGCAGTGTTCCAGAATGAAGGCGTGGTCGATGACGGCGGGCCTGCCTGCCTCCTGGGCCGCGTCGTCATGCTCGACGACGCGCTTGGCGACGGCCTTGATCAGGGCGAAATCGCCGCCCAGGGTGGGCTGGACGAACAGGCCGGCCAGGCGCGTGCTGCCCAGGGTCGCCATTTCCAGCGCGCTTTGCGGGTCCGTGAAGCGCTGCAAGCCCCGTTCGCGCAGGGGATTGATGGAGACGATGCTGCCGCCGCGGCGCGCGCAGTCGCGCAGTTCGCCCAGCATGCGCGGGTGGTTGGTGGCGGGATTCTGGCCGAAGATGAGGATGGTGTCGGCCAGTTCGAAGTCGGCCAGGGTCACCGTGCCCTTGCCGATGCCCACCGTGGCTGGCAAGCCGCGGCTGGTCGCCTCGTGGCACATATTGGAGCAGTCGGGGAAGTTGTTGGTGCCGTACAGGCGCGCCATCAGCTGGTACAAGAAGGCTGCTTCGTTGCTGGCGCGGCCCGATGTGTAAAACGCGGCCTGGTTCGGATCGGGCAGGGCGCGCAGGTGTCGCCCCACGAGGGCGTAGGCGTCTTCCCAGGCGATGGGCACATAGCGGTCGCTGGCGGCGTCGTATACCATCGGTTCGGTCAGGCGGCCGTGCTGTTCGAGCGCGTAGTCCGACTGTTGCAGCAGCTGCGTGACGGTATGGCTGGCAAACAGTGCCGGGCCGGCGCGGCGGCTGGTCGCTTCGGCAGCGACGGCCTTGGCGCCGTTTTCGCAAAAGGCGAACGTGGAAGCGTGGTTGCGGTCGGGCCAGGCGCAGCCGGGGCAATCGAAGCCGTCGGGCTGGTTTTGCGCCAGCAGCGCCTTCAGATTGCCGGGCGCGACCCGTTCCTGGCGCAGGCTGATGGCCACGTGTTTCAATGCACCCCAGCCGGCTGCCGGCCTGGTGTAAGGCGTGATATGGATGGCTTCCGGGACGACGTCCGTGTCTTTCATGGTCTCTTTCGGCTGGGCGAGTGTGGTAATTATGCACGATCCCCGAATGCCATTGACTTGCGTCATGGAAATGACATTCGGCTGTCATTTTCCTGACATATTAGACAAGTACGCTGGAGTCGTCTTGATCACAGGGGGATGAAACCATGCAAAACATAATCGCATCAAACGAAGCCAAGGCGCGGCCGGTCCAACTGGTGCTGAGCCAGGCCACGACAGCGGCGGAATTGCGCGAAGTCCAGCGTTTGCGTTACAAGGTGTTTATCGAGACTATGGGATTGACGTCGCTGGCCAACGCCGATGGCCTCGACAGCGATGAATTCGACGCGCACTGCGATCACCTGATCGTGCGCGATGCCGATACCCTGAAAGTGGTGGGCACTTACCGCGTGCTGAGCGCGGCCAAGGCGGCCAAGATCGGCAGGCTGTATTCGGAAAACGAGTTTGACCTGAGCCGCCTGAAGAACCTGCGCGGCCGCATGGTCGAAGCGGGCCGCGCCTGCATCCACCCGAAATACCGGGGCGGCAGCGTGATCATGCTGCTGTGGTCTGGCCTGGCCGAGTACATGCGCCGCGAGCGCTGCGACTACCTGGTCGGCTGCGCCAGCATCAGCCTGGCCGATGGCGGCCACAACGCCGTCGCCGTGTATCAGGCGCTGGCCGAAAAGCACATGGCCCCAAGCGAGTACCGCGTCACGCCGCACCTGCCTTTCCCCATCCACCAGGTGGAAGCGGCGCACAAGCCGCAGGTGCCGCCGCTGATCAAGGGCTACCTGCGTTCGGGCGCGTGGATTTGCGGCGAACCGGCGTGGGATCCTGATTTCGAAAGCGCCGACATGTTCATGATGATGCCGCTGGCGAATCTGGACGAGCGCTATGCGCGCCACTACGGGGTGGCGCCTGCCTAAGGCTGCCGGGGTTAGCGCCGGGGAGTGAGGCTTGCAGCTGGCCAGCCAGCGCCTGTGCGGCGCTGCGCAAGCCGGTGTCCGTGCTGTCGGGCGGCAGCAGTTCGAGCAGGAAGCGCAGCGGTACCGTGATCGCTTCGGGTTCGCCGATGCTGCCGTGGCGCCGCATGGCGTCGTGGTACAGCGCCAGGAAAGCGGCGCGCGCGGACGCGTCGAAGGGCTGGCCGTCCGGCACCTGCCACAGGGCCGCCAGCAGGGCGGCGCGCACGGGGGCGCCTGCGTCGATGGCGCGGTGTTCGTCCGCGTGGCGCTGGCGCGCATAGGCGATGGCATCGTGCAGCAAGTCGCCCAGTTGCGGATCGAGCGCGCGCCAGGCGCCGCTGTCGCCATGGGCTTTCAGCAGCAGGGCGCCCGCCAGCAGCTGGAAAATCAGGTCGCAGTCGGCCACGCCGCTGCGCCGCCGCGCCTCTTCCAGCGCGGCCAGACAGGCGTCCGTCATGGCGCGCAGGGCCGGCGCGCCGGAGCCTCCTTCGGCGCAGGCCAGGCGTGCCTGCAAGGCCCAGTAGCGTCCCAGCAGGGCCAGGCGCTGCGCCGTGGGCGCCAGCGCCACCAGCAGGTCGATATGCCGTTTTCCATCCTGCAGCAACTGCCGTCCCTGCGCTGTGTCGGGCACGGCCGGCACCTCGATGCCGGCGCCCGCATCGAGGCCGCACAGGGCCGCGCCCTGGCGTATTTCCAGTTCCGCCCAGTGCGCCAGCGCGCGCAAGCCCACCTTGCCGTCGGCCGCGCTGTGCGCCGCCCGGTAATGTTCGATGGCGCGCAGGGTGTTCTCCAGTCCCCCGAGGCCGGCGCGCGTGGCGGCCATGTTTTCGCGGACGTCGGCGCAGCCGAAGAAGCGCGCGCGCACGGCTTCCTCGATGCTGTCCAGCTTTTCCCCGATGGCCGCGCGACGCGCAGGATCGGCGCCCGCCAGGCGCGCGTGCAGGGTTTCCAGGTCGGCCAGCAGGTGGCCGTGGTAGTGGTAATCGGGCGCTTGCCAGGGCCGGCTCTGGGTGTTCGGGAAGCGGTAGCGGTCGTCGCCATATGCCTGGTAGGCGCCCCAGGTGTTCGAGGCAGGAAATTGCAGATACGCCGCTTCGCGCGCCAGGCGCACGGCGTCGCCGAAGTATTCGCCGCTCAGCATGGCGTGATAAAAGCTGTGCGCGAAGATGCTGGCCGCCTGGTCGTCGATGCGCCAGCCGGCCGCGATCACCGCCTGCGAGCCCATTTCAATGAAGGCCGTGGCCAGGCTGGCGGCCAGTTTCGACCACGGCGCGACGGCGTCCGGGCGCATGTCGCCCAGGTGGCAGCAATTGATGAAGACGAATTGCGGCACGCGTTTGAGCTTGCCCACCTGCGCCGCCGTCAGCCGCGTCTTCGGCCCCAGCACCAGGCCCGTATGGGCGATGCCGGGTCCCGCCACTTCGCCGTGGCCGGCCAGGTGGATGGCGAAATAGCGCTCGTCGAACAGGTGCACCAGCACGCGCTGCGCCTGCGGGCGCAGCAGCTCGCGCACCTGGTAGCCGTACGCGCCGAACATGCGCGCCACGTCCTGCGCCTCGGCTTGCGCGGCGGGTAGCTCGGGCAGGCCGGAATCGGTGTCGCCGATCACCAGCACGCTGTTGCTGGGCGGGCTGACGGCGGACGGCTGCTCGCGCAGGCTGGCCAGCTGGCGCACCATGCCGATGCGCGTCGACAGCGGGTTTTCCTCGCTGCCCGCCTCGTCGCGCATCAGCTCCCACGGATAGATGGCGGCGCTCTGGTCGACTGCCAGGATCAGGCCGCGCATCTCGGGGATGGCCGCCTTCAGGCCATTGGGCAGCATCAGTTCGTACAGCGCGCGCGACAGGCCCGGCTGGTCGGTGGTGTTGTCGGTGGCATCCATGATCAGGCCATCGACGGCTTGCCGCTGGTTCGGCTCCTCGTCGACGCTGTTGTGGGCGCGGTCCGTCAGCACGGTGAAGCGCAGGGCGCCGGAGAGATCGGCGGCGACGATCTGCACGCGGCGCCAGCCATTGTCGCCGCTCAGGCTGGGCAGGATGCGCCGGTAGCCGCCGGGGCTGTGGCGGATGCGCCGCTCGAACGCGAAGCTGCCCTGGTAGCGCGCTTCGGCCATGATCTGCTCGATGGCCACGGCGGCGGCGATGGCGCGCGCCTCGGACTGTTCGTAGATGGCGATGTGGCCGATGCGGCACGCCATGCCGGCGTCTTCCAGGCGCCGGTTGGCGCTGCGCGCGCCGTCGATCAGGGCCCGCGCGCACAGAGCGATGCTCAAGCCGCCGTACCCGGAACCGGACAGCAGGCTGGCCACGCGCAAGCCGTGTTCGCCCATCGGCGGCGCGGCCACGTGGCCGGCGGCGCGCACCTGCAGGCAGACGCACGCGTATTCGAGCAGGCCGCCGGCAAAGGCGCGCGCCAATTCGCCCGGCGTCAGCTCGCCCAGCGCGCCCAGGCCGATGACGATGGCGCCGCCGGGCCGGCGCGCCGCATCGGGCTGCAGCACCACGAGGGCGGAGTCGGGACGTTGCGGAAAGCGTCCCAGCGCGTGGATTTCCTGCAGCTTGCCCGCCAGCAGGCGGTCGAGAAAACGCATGCTGCCGCGCAGTGATTCGAACGCGTAGCAGCCGCTCATGACGGGCGCGTCGGCCGAGGCCATGCTGCCATGGATGACGGATAGGCGCAGCTGCGGCGCGTGGTCTTCCGGCGCGCTGGCGGGACCGGCGGCGCCGATGGCGGCGTCGAGCAGTTCCTGCGGCTGCGGGTACAGCGGCGTAGCGTAGGGAACGTAGGGATGGAAGCGGGGAGGGGCGCCGCCAGGCGCGTGCGGCGGGCGCCGTGGCAGGCCCGCGCCCTGGCCGTTCTCGAGCAGCTGCGCGATGGCCGGATAGTATTCCTTTTGCAGCAGCAGGTCGCCATGCGCCACCGGCAGGTAGCAGGCCGGCACGCCGTCCGGCACTCCGCCTTGCCAGGCCGTGCGGCCATCGCCGTCCGGCGACCAGGCTGTCTCGATGCCGCCGTCGCGCAGGCGCAGCGCCACCGGCGTGTCGGCGCAGCCGGCCAGGTAGCTGCAGTGGCGGGCGTCGAGCGGGGCCGCTTCCAGCAAGGCCACGGTGGCGCGCGCCGCCGCCAGCGCTGGCGCTTCGGGCGCCTGCCAGCCACCGGGCAGGCCCGCTTGCACGTCGCCGGCGGCCAGCTGCGCCCAGGCGCCGGCGTCGAAATAGTCGATGCCGCCCGCCTGCGGCCACGGCAGCATGTCCAGCACGCCGGGAAAGGCGCGCACGAAGCCGAGAAACTGGCGCCGCGTGTGCTTCCAGCCTATCCAGCAGGCCAGCATCCGCACCAGGCGGTCGCGTCCCAGCAGCACTTGCACCATCGCCTGCGTGCCCCGGTTGGCGCTGCCCACCTGCAGCAATCGGCTGCCGGGCACGGCGCCGAAGCGTTGCCAGCGGTCTTTCAGGGCCAGGCGCGCCACCAGCCCACCCATGCCGTGGGCAACGATGCGCAAGGGGTGGCCACGCTGTTCGGCATCGCGCATGGCCTCGTCGAGCACGGGCAGGAAAGCGCTGCTGGAGTGCTGCAGCGAGAGGCGCCAGTCATAGGTGAAGGGCCGCACTTCCTGGCTTTGCGCGAGAAAACGGGCAAACGGTTCATAGTACGATTCGATCCAGCCGGCGCTGACGATGTGCGGCTGGCCCACGGCCAGGCGCTCGATGCGCCCTTCGACCAGGTTGACGGGGTCGAACCAGATGCGGTTGCTGCCCACTTGCAGATGGCTGCCCATGATGTCGGGCAGCAGCAGCACGATGGGTGCGTGCGCGCGCCGTTTTGGCACTTCGCCGCCGCGCGCCAGCGCGCCGTGCTCGATGCCGGGCAGCGGCTGGTAGGCGGTTTCGTCGCCGGTGAGCGCCTGCACGGCGGCCTGGCTGGACGGCGCGCGTTCGAAGTAGTTCAGGTGGTGCGCCTGCGGCCCGCGCAGCAGCAGTTGCTGTACCGGCGTGCTGCGCGTGGCGCCGCCGGTCATCGAGGCGCAATTGACCACCAGGTCGTTTTGCCCGCCGTAGAGCTGGCCGTCGAGGCAGTCGCCCAGCCAGCCCAGCAGGCCGTCGCCGCTGCACGCACCGGCCAGCACATGCAGCGGACTGGCCACGCGCACGTCGGGCGCGTTGAGCAGCGCCACCAGGGGCGAGTCGGGCATCATCGCTTCGAGCCCAGGCAGGATGCGCGCATCGCAGCGCTGCTGCACCAGGGCCAGCAGGAAGGCCATGGCGCCATCGGGAACGTCGCCCTGGAGCAGCAGGTTGAACATCACGCTGGCCCAGCGGTCGAGCCGGCCCGACATCAAGGTGGTGCCGCGCGCCGGGCAGGCCACGCGCACGAAGCGGGCGATGCGGATGGCGCGCGTCTTCAATTCCAGGCCCAGTTCGCGCAGGCGCGCCGCATCCGCGTCGTAGCCGCCGCGTCCGCCCAGCCGCGCCTGCGCCGTGTAGTGTTCGATATCGTGGCTGTTGAACGCTTCGCCGCCCACCGTGTTTTCGCTCAGTCGCTGCAGGCCGTCGCCAGCCAGGTCGACGGCGCCGCGGCTGTCGATGCGCTGCGCCCGCGCCAGCAATTCACCCACCAGGCCGCCGCGCGAATGGGACAGCAGGTGCAGCACGGCGCCGTGCGGCAGCTGGCGCACGAGGGCCAGCGCGTTCTCGATGGGACTGTCGCTGAGGCTGCGGTGCTCAAAGCCATAGATGCGGTTGCCGTACTGCGCGGCCAGTCGCTGCGCCAGGCCGTTGCGCCACAGGCCGCCAAAGCTGCGCTGGGTCGACGAGGCCGTGCCATGCAACAGCAGCAGCACCGGTTCCGGCCCGGCAGGCAGGCTGGCGACGGCCGTCATGCTGCCCGCCTCGATGCCGCAGCGGTACAGGCCCAGGCGCTGTTCCAGCTGGCGGTCCTGGAAGGCGCCGGCCGCCGCCATCGCCGTCATGGCGGCGGCGCCGCAGCGGTACACGCGCACGGCCCGCAGCATCCAGGCGCCCAGGCCATCGCGGCTGGCGCCGGGCGGCTGGCGCGCCGCCTGCGGACGCAGGGCCAGCCCCACTTCGATGCTGGCGGGCGCGCCGTCGCGCGCCAGCGTGGCCGGCCCCAGGTAGCGTGGCAGGTCCAGGCTGCCTGCCAGCAACGAACTGCCATCGCACAGCAGCAGCTGCACCACGTCGGCCGGGCCGATATCGAGGGCGATGCGGCAGCTGCCGATGCCGCGCGCGCTGGACAGCACATGCGTCTGGCCATGCCAGCCGGGCGCGGCGGCGCAGTCGCCGGCATCGGCGAGGGGATCGCGCGTGAGCGTCAGGCGCAGCACGGGCGGCGCAAGAGGATCGCTGGACATGCGGTTGGGATCACTGGTTAAAAGCTGACCTTGATGCCTGCGCGGACTATGCGTGTTGTGTCAGATCAAGTTTGCGTGGAAATGCAGGGGGAGAAGCTGGGAGGGGGGGCGGGAGCTGGAAGGGCAGAGAAACGGTCAGCATGGTTTGGGCTGGGTCTCTTCGCTATCGTGCTCGGATGTTGTGCGGTGAGCGAACTACGCGAATGGTATGGCAAAAGTTCATGGCGCCGGGAACCTGGGTGCCTGGCATGGCATTACAACAGCGGGTAATTCAATGGACTGGCGTGGTGGACAGTTCCTTCAGTTCGCGGATGGTGATGTCCGATTTTTCATGCATGCGCAATAAAATTGTTGCACCGACCGACAGTTTGCCGTGACGAATCTTGCTGATGATGGGAGGCTGAACTTCCAGGACACGGCACAGTTCCGCATCATTTTTCAAGTTCAACTTCTCGATCAGCGTATCGAGCAGTTTGTTGGGCACAAAACTCGATGGTTCGAGCGCCCGCGCCCGGTTCATCGCTTCAATCATTTCCAGCTTCTTTTGCCGAACGTTCATTTACTCCTCCTTCAGGTTATGCAAGGGACGAGACCACACTTAGGCGGCCCCGGCTATAGTTCGTCATCGCAGTACGGCTGTCTGGGTGACGTGACAACATTCGCATTACAATATTGATAACCAAGCAAGTGTTTTAAATAATACTACGATAACAAAACTTGTGACAGATGGTCAGTTAAATTAACTGATTGTTTGATCAATTTGGTTGACGATTGTTGTATTTTGTAAGCCGCTTTTCGTCAGAATCATGGTTCTGTCCGCCATTTCGGCGGCGGCCAACGAATGCGTGACCATGATCGCGCAACTGCCGTTGGCCTTGATTTCGGCGCGCAGCAATTGCAGGATGCTGTGTGCCGTATCCGGGTCGAGGTTGCCGGTAGGCTCATCGGCCAGCACCAGCGCCGGCTTGTGCACGAGCGCGCGGGCAATGGCCACGCGCTGCATTTCGCCGCCGGACAATTGTTGTGGAAAGTCGCCGCCGCGTCCGCCCAGGCCGACCGCTTCGAGCATGCTGGCGGCACGCTCCTGGGGCAGTCCGTTGAGCAGCAGCGGCAGGGCCACGTTTTGCAGCAGGGTCAGGTGCGGCAAGACGTGGAAGGCCTGGAAAATAAAGCCCATGCGGGCGCGACGCAGCCGGGTGGCGGCGGCGTCATCGAGGCTGGACATGGCAATGCCGTCCACCAGGATAGGGTGCGCTTCGGCACCCGCGTCGGGCGTATCGAGGCCGGCGATCAGGTTCAGCAAGGTCGACTTGCCCACGCCCGAGTCGCCCATGATGGCGATGAATTCCCCTGCCTTGAAACGGCAGGAAATGTTGGCCAGCACGGGACGGGCATTGGCATAGGACTTCGACAGATGGCGCAATTCGAGCATGGTGTTAACGGCTATCGTAAAGGGAGGCACGCGGGGGAGAGGGGGGCCTGGGAACTGCAATGGCGCGCGGATTGTTTGGCCGGCAATGTGTAGTATACGACAGGCTTATGCTTTTTGCTTGGCAATACCACTTTTGTGCGCACACTGCCCGTTTGACTTTGCGTTACCTGCCGCACGGCTGGCTTGCGCGGATTCCGCTATGATAAGAAAAAGTCATCGGCAAGGCGCCCGCACACCGCTATGGCAGGGGCGGCGCGACCGGTGGCTGACCGTGCAAGCCTTTCGTGAACCTAACATTGACGACGCCAGCCCATGACCATGCCACTTGCGCAACAGCAGTCCGATTTCCGCCCCGCCAGCGCGGCCAGCGCCACGCCTGCCACCATAGCCGAGATCAGCAGCGGCCTGCTGGCGCGCGAGGCCTGGACCTCTCCCAAGTACCTGTACGACGCCCTCGGTTCGACACTGTTCGAAGCCATCTGCGCCTTGCCCGAGTACTATCCGACGCGCACGGAAGCGGCCATCTTCGCCCGCCACGGCGCCGAGATCGCCCACGCCGTGGGGCCGGGCAGCACCCTGATCGACCTGGGCGCCGGCAATTGCGCCAAGGCCGCCGGCCTGTTCCCCTTGCTGCACCCGGCCCAGTATGTGGCCGTGGATATTTCCTACGATTTCCTCAGCGAATCGCTGAGCCGCTTGCAGCAGCGCTTTCCGCACATCGAGATGACGGGCCTGGGCCTGGACTTCTCCAGCCGCCTCGACTTGCCCGACAGCGTGCGCGAGGCGCGGCGCCTGTTCTTCTATCCCGGCTCGTCGATCGGCAATTTTGCGCCTGAGCAAGCCATCGCCTTCCTGCGCCGCCTGCGCGCGAATGCGGACGGCGATGGCGGCCTGCTGATTGGCGTCGACCTGATCAAGGATGACGCCATCCTCGACGCCGCCTATGACGACGCGCTGGGCGTCACGGCCGCCTTCAACCTGAACATGCTGCGCCACGTGAACGGGCTGATCGGCGCCGATTTCGACGTGCGCGCGTGGCGCCACCACGGTTGCTTCAATGCGGAAGACAGCCGCGTCGAGATGCACCTGGAAGCGCGCAGCGAGCAAGTTGTCCATTGGAAAGGCGGCCAGCGGCGTTTCGCGAAAGGCGAGCGCATCCATACGGAAGACAGCTACAAATACACGCGCGCCACCTTCGTCGGCTTGCTGGAGCAGGCGGGGTTTTCCACCGTGCAAGTGTGGACGGACCCGCAACAGTGGTTTGCCGTTATCTATGCGCGCGTCATCAGAGACTAAAAGGCGACGATGCTGATCGATCATTACAAGAAAGTGCGCCAGCATTCTCTGCTGCTTGCCGAACCCCTGTCCGACGAGGATTGCGGCGCGCAATCGATGCCGGACGCCAGTCCCGTGAAATGGCATCTCGCGCATACCACCTGGTTTTTCGAAACGTTTATCCTGGAAAGCATGGAAGCGGCGTTTGCGCCATTCCACCCGGCCTTCCGCGTGCTGTTCAACTCGTATTACAACGGCGTGGGCGAGAAGCACCCGCGCGCCCAGCGCGGCTTGCTGACGCGGCCCGGCATGGCGCAGGTGCGCGCCTACCGGGCCAACGTCGATGCGCGCATCGCGTGCCTGCTGGCGGGCGAACTGGCGCGCGAGGAGCGCGAACGGCTGACCATGCTGCTGGCGCTGGGGCTCGAACACGAGCAGCAGCACCAGGAGTTGTTGTTGACGGACGTCAAGCACCTGCTGGCGCAGAGCGCCCTGTTTCCCGCTTACCTGAACAGTGTGACGGACAGTGCGGCGCCATCAGCGCAGCCCACGGCCTGGCTCGCTTTCGAAGGCGGCCTGGCGCAGATCGGCCATGCGGGCGATGGCTTTTGCTTCGACAATGAATTGCCGCGCCATCCGCAATACGTGGCGCCGTTCGAACTGGCCAGCGCGCTGGTGACGAATGGCGACTATCTGGCCTTCATCGAGGCGGGCGGCTACCGCACGGCGCACTGGTGGCTGGCCGAAGGCTGGGACTGGGTGCGCAGTCAGCAGCTGCAATGTCCGCTGTACTGGCAGCGCGACGGGGCGGGCCACTGGCAAGAGTTCACCTTGTTTGGCTTGCGTCCGCTCGACCTGCAGGCGCCGGCCACGCATCTGTCGCTGTTCGAGGCGGACGCGTATGCGCACTGGGCCGGCGCGCGCCTGCCGACGGAAGCGGAGTGGGAGCTGGCGGCGCAAGGCGTCGCGGTGGAAGTGGGCCAGTGGCACCCGGCGGCCGGCGCGCCGCGAGCGGGCTTGCGGCAAATGTTCGGCCACTGCTGGCAGTGGACCAGCAGCAGCTACGCGCCGTATCCGGGCTACCGCACGGCGCCGGGGGCGCTGGGCGAATACAACGGCAAGTTCATGCTGAACCAGTATGTGCTGCGCGGTTCATCGTGCGCCACGCCGGCCGGCCATGCGCGCGCCAGCTACCGCAATTTCTTCCCGGCCGGTGCGCGCTGGCAATTTTCCGGCATCCGCCTGGCGCGCCAGGTGGAATAAGCCATTTAATTCAAGCGCGGGGCGGCAGGCGCGTCAGGGCGGGGTGGCGCTTTACCGCCGGCATTTTGCTCCAGCTTGAACTGGCTGACGAGGGTTTCCAGTTCACCCGCCTGTTCATGCATGGCCGCCGCCGCCGCGGCCGCTTCCTCGACCAGGGCCGCGTTTTGCTGCGTCGTCTGGTCCATCTGCATGATGGCGGCATTGATCTGCTCGATGCCTTCGCTTTGCTCGTGGTTGGCGACGCTGATTTCACCGACGATGGCGCTGACCCGGCCCACGCTGGCCACCACTTCATCCATCGTGGCGCCCGCCTGGCTGACCAGCTGTGCGCCTTGTCCGACGCGGGTGACGGAGTCGGCAATGAGTTCCTTGATTTCCTTGGCCGCCGCCGCCGAGCGTTGCGCCAGGTTGCGCACTTCGGAGGCCACCACGGCAAAGCCACGGCCTTGCTCACCGGCACGCGCCGCTTCCACGGCCGCGTTCAGGGCCAGGATATTCGTCTGGAAGGCGATGCCATCGATGACGGCGATGATGTCGACGATCTTGCGCGACGAGGCATTGATGGCGTCCATGGTGCCGATCACTTCCGCCATGGCCGAGCCGCCGCGCTGCGCGATGGCGGATGCCGAGCGGGCCAGACTGTCGGCCTGGCGCGCATTGTCGCTATTGCTGCGCACGGTGCCCGTCAGTTCGATCATCGACGAGGCCGTCTCTTCCAGCGCGCTGGCTTGCGCTTCCGTGCGGGCCGACAGGTCGGCATTGCCGCTGGCGATCTGGCTCGAGGCCACGGCAATCGTCCCCGTGCCGCCGCGCACTTGCCCCACCAGGGTGGCCAGGTTGGTATTCATGTCGCGCAGCGCCTGCAGCAGCTGGCCCGCTTCATCCTTGCCGTCGGCCACGATCTTGCTGCTCAGGTCGCCTGCGGCCACGGCTTGCGCCACGCGCAGGGCATACGCGATGGGCGTGGTGATCGAGCGCGTGACCCGCCAGGCAAAGAGCACGCCCAGCAGCAGCGCGGCCGTGCCCAGGCTGGCCATCAGCACATTCGCTGCGGCAATATTGTGCTCGATTTGCTGGCCGCCGTGTACGACCACTTCGCGCTGCAGTTCGTTCAGGCGGTTCACCGTCTTTTGCAACTGATTCAGGGCGGGCAGGGTATCGTCGCGCACGTGCACGGCCGCTTGCGCGCGCTGTCCCGCCATCAACAGCTTGTCGGCATGGCTGAACGAGACGACATAGGCCTTGCGCTGCTGCTTCAGCGTGGCCAGCAGCTCCTTGCCTTCAGGCAGCACGACCAGGCGGTCGAGCACCACCAGCGCATCGGTGATGGTGGCCTTGTTGGCATCGATTTCGCCGTGGATGGCGTTGGCGCGGGCTGGATCTTCATGGATGAACAGTTCCAGCACCAGTGCCGCGTTTGAACGCGTGGTGCTGCGGATGGTGGCGATGGCGTCGGCCTTGGCCCAGTCTTTCTCGATGATGGCTTCGCTGAGCGCGCCGATCTTGTCGAGCCGGAGAAGGCCCGTGCCTACCAGCACTGCCATCAGCAGCAGCACCACGCCAAAACCGGCCCCCAGGCGCACGCCTATCTTCATATCCGTCAATTTCATACTGATTCCCTCGGTAGCTAATAATCTGTCTCCGGTGGTCTTATTATGAAACGATTATACGGCCGGCGATACCTGATTTGCACTACTAATTGCCAAATAGAAATGAAAAAAGCGGCACGGCGATCAAGCCGTACCGCTTTTTCTCCCTAGGAGGGATACCCGAACCGTGCTCAGGCGGCGCTGGCAGCCACGTCGGCCGCTGTTGTTTTTTCGGCGTCCGTCTGTTTGATGCGGCGGTTCACGGCAGACAGCACGGCCTTGAACGAGGCGGTGACGATATTGCTGTCGATGGCTGCGCCGAACAGGGTCGGGCCGTTATCGAGGCGCAATTCCACGTAGCAAGCCGCTTGCGCGTTGGCGCCGGAGCCGATCGAATGCTCATGGTAGTCCATCAGCTTGATGTCCAGGCCCAGCGCATTGACGAAGGCATCGATGGGGCCGTTGCCGCCGCCTTGCAGGGCCAGCGGTGTCTGGCGGTGCGACAGGCTGATGTCGATCTGCACGGATTCATCGCTGCTCGTGTCTTCCACCATGCGGTGCGCAGCGTAGGCGTACGGCGCCGTCTGCTCCAGGTATTCCTGCTGGAAGATGGCATGGATATCCTGCGCGGCGATTTCGCGGCCCGTGGCGTCGGCCACGGCTTGCACGGCGCGCGAGAATTCGATCTGCAGACGGCGCGGCAAGACCAGGCCGTATTCCTGTTCCAGCAAGTACGCCATGCCGCCCTTGCCGGACTGGCTGTTGACGCGGATCACGGCGTCGTAGCTGCGGCCCAGGTCGGCCGGGTCGATCGGCAAGTACGGCACTTCCCAGATGCTGTCCGGTTGTTGCTTGGCAAAACCTTTCTTGATCGCATCCTGGTGCGAGCCGGAGAATGCCGTGAAGACCAGGTCGCCCGCATACGGGTGGCGCGGGTGGACGGGCAACTGGTTGCACTCTTCCACGCATTTGCGCACGGTGTCGATGTCGGAGAAATCCAGGCCCGGGTGCACGCCTTGCGTGTACAAGTTCATTGCCAAAGTAACCAGGTCGACGTTGCCGGTGCGCTCGCCATTGCCGAACAAGCAGCCTTCGACGCGGTCGGCGCCCGCCATCACGGCCAGCTCGGCCGACGCGACGGCCGTGCCGCGGTCGTTGTGCGGATGCACGCTGATGATGATGGAATCGCGGCGCGCCAGCTTGCGCGACATCCATTCGATCTGGTCCGCATACACGTTGGGCGTGCTGCATTCCACGGTCGATGGCAGGTTGATGATCATCTTGTTGGCCGGCGTCGGCTTCCAGATGGCGCTGACGGCGTCGCAGATATGCTTGGAGAAATCGAGTTCCGTGGTGGAGAACGATTCCGGCGTGTATTCAAAACTCCACTCCGTTTCCGGGTGCTGCGCCACCAGCTGTTTGACCAGGGTGGTGCCGGTGGTGGCGATCTGCGTGATTTCTTCGCGCGACATGCCGAACACGACCTTGCGGAACACAGGCGCCACGGAGTTGTACAGGTGGACGATGGCGCGCTTGGCGCCGACGACCGATTCCACCGTGCGGCGGATCAATTCTTCGCGCGACTGGGTCAGCACGATGATGGTGACGTCGTCCGGGATGCGGCCTTCATCGACGAGCTTGCGGACGAAATCGAAATCCGTCTGCGATGCCGATGGGAAACCCACTTCGATTTCCTTCAGGCCGATGGCGATCAGCATCTCGAAGAACCGCAGCTTCTTTTCCGCGCTCATCGGCTCGATCAAGGATTGATTGCCATCGCGCAAGTCGGTGCTCATCCAGATGGGCGGTTTGCTGATGATCTGGTTCGGCCATTGACGGTCGGTCAATTTGACGGGAGGAAAGGCGCGGTATTTGGAAGCTGGGTTTTGCAACATCATGATCGGGTACTCCAGAAGATAGGGGGAAATCAATGGTTGTGGCGCAAGCTTGCCGGGCGGCCACGCAACACTAGGCCAGGCAAGCGATCGGTAGCGATAGCAGTGCAGCGACGATGCCAGCGGGGGCGGTCGCAGGGAGAACTACGTGTACGAATGGGGATGGTGCAAACATCATCAAACCTTCCAGGGTTTTTGAAACACGCCGGCGTGTGGCCAAGCGAAGCAATGCGGCAAACGTTATGCGCGTGCTAGCAGTAGTCGCGATAGCGACAGCAGGGAAGGGGAGGAATGTTTGAAGGAGGACATGCAGCCAATGTAAGGGAAGTGGTGGCTGGCTGTCAAGCGTTTCCTGGCGACACCTTGTGTCAAACGTAACGCAGCTGCACCGTCTGGTCCGGCATGTCCTGTGCCAGGCGCGCCAGGCTGCGTTGCAGGATGGCCGCATCGTGCGGCAGGCGTGCGGCGAAGGCTGGCCAGCCGCGCAGCTCCAGCTGTTGCGGCATGTCCACCAGGCCCGTGATGGCATCCCGGAACGCATCCCAGTTCATGCCGTAGAAGGAAGGGAAACCCAGCGCGGCGGCCAGCGCCGCGTGCAGCTGGCGCGGCGAGTTGATTTCGCTCAAGTCGATCGTCACGCGGGCTTGCCGGCTCACAGTATGCCCTTGAGCAGGTTCTGCAGGTTTTGCCGCATGCCGGCGACCACCGTTTCGTGCTGTTCCAGGATGGAGGTAGCATCCTGGAACGGCGCCGGGTCCAGGTACAGGCGCGGCAGGTCAGCCACGGCCACGCCGCGTGGGCCGCCGCGCACGATGTCGTCCGCATGCTGCTTGATCGAGTCGACGGCCGCCTGGATGCGCGGAGTGGCGGACACGGCCAGGCAAGCGGCCAGCGCCGCATCGAGGTCGGCGCGCGCAGGCGCTTGCGGCAGCACGGGCGCGGCGATCTGTTCCAGCGGCGACATGTTGACGGCCGGCTTGCGATACGCGCACAGGGTGTCGAGCGCCATCAGCCGGTGCGGGCCGCCGCGCCGCAGCCAGTCCAGGATGTGTGGCCACGGCGTGCCCAGCAGGGCCGCCGCCACGCCCCATGCTCCCGCCACGGGCGAGCCGACGTTGGCGTCGATCCAGGCGAGGGCGGCCGGATTGCCCGTGTAGGCCAGCAAGATGGCGTTCGACGAGCGCAGCGCGGGCGCCTGCGTGGCGAGGATGGCGGTCAGCCAGGCGAGGGCGCCGTCGGGCGGATAGTTGGATAGCTGTTGCGCGAACGGTTCGGCCAGGGCGCGGCTGTCGGCAAATTGAAGTTCTGACATAGCGGGAGCACGTAAAAAAACAGCTGCCAGTCTAACAGCAGAGCAGAGGCGCACGTTTCCTCTCAATATTGTCATTTATAGCCATTTAAGACTGCCTTCAGTGCCAGCGGCCCCGCTTGCGCTACAATCGGCTCTCCTTTATTGCCACTGCCGCGCGCGGTTCCCCCTCTCCACCATGTTCCCTAAACGCCTGACCCTGCTTGCCCTGGCCGCCTTTGTACTGGCCGGCTGCGATACCACCGCCCCGAAACCGATACAAGTATTGACGCCACCCGAGCCCATCGTCGTCACGCCCCGCAAGATCAAGATCGGCCTGGCGCTGGGCGGTGGCGCGGCGCGCGGTTTTGCGCACATCGGCGTGATCAAGGCGCTCGAATCGCAAGGCATCCATGCCGACATCGTCACGGGCACCAGCGCCGGCAGCGTGGTGGGTGCCATGTATGCGGCGGGCAATTCCGGCTTTGCCCTGCAAAAGATGGCGTTCGACATGGACGAGGCGGCCATTTCCGACTGGGCCTTGCCCCTGTTCGGCAAGTCGTCCGGCGTGCTCAAGGGCGAAGCGCTGCAAAGCTATGTCAACAAGGCTGTCGGCGGCGTGCCGCTGGAAAAACTCAAGATTCCGTTTGGCGTGGTGGCGACCGATTTGAAGAATGGCCAGCCGATCCTGTTCCAGCGCGGCAACACCGGCATGGCCGTGCGCGCCTCGTCGGCCGTGCCCGGCGTGTTCCAGCCCGTGACGATTGCCGGCCACACCTATGTCGATGGCGGCCTCGTCGCTCCCGTACCCGTGCGCTTTGCGCGCGACATGGGCGCCGACTTCATCATCGCCGTGAATATTTCATCGCAAACCGATACCCAGAAGGCCATCAGCTCGATGGAAGTGCTGATGCAGACCTTCGCCATCATGGGCCAGCGCATCAACCAGTTCGAATTGAAGGATGCGGACGTGGTGATCCAGCCCAGCCTGGGCACCATGAAGGGCAACGATTTCAACAGCCGCAACCAGGCGATCCTGGCGGGCGAGCAGGCGACCTTTGCCGTGATGGCGCAGCTCAAGCAAAAGCTGAAAGCCAGGCGCGAGCAGTGAGGGCTGGCGCTGCTGCGCATTTCGTATACAATTTTGCTTCAACATAACAAGGATGCACCATGCAATCGAAACCGATTTTGACCCTGGACGACGTAAAGAAAATCGCTGCCGCCGCCGAAGCGGAAGCGGTCAAGCATAACTGGGCGGTCACGATCGCCATCGTCGACGACGGCGGCCACCTGTTGTGGCTGCAGCGCATGGACGGCGTGGCGCCGATCTCGTCGCACATCGCCCCATCGAAAGCCAAGACGGCCGCACTGGGCCGCCGCGAATCGCGCATCTATGAAGAGATGATCAATGGCGGCCGCGTGTCGTTCCTGAGCGCGCCGGAAATCGACGGCTTGCTCGAAGGCGGCGTGCCTATCGTGTTCGACGGTCACTACGTGGGCGCCGTCGGCGTCTCGGGCGTCAAGTCGGCGGAAGATGCGCAAATCGCCAAAGCGGGTATTGCCGCTTTGACCGCCTAAGTAGTAGCCGCAATTGCAGAACCAGCCGCCCCGCGCAAGCCGGGCGGCTTTTTTCATGGGGCGCAGGATTTATGCTGCTGCGCAAAAAAATGCCGCGCATTCCACATTTTCTTCCTTGTGGAAAAGCTTCCTTTTGGTTATAATTCAAAGGTTTAGCCAATCACACATATACCGTAGCGACTACCCATCCCCTCATTCAAAATGACCGTTGAAACACCCTGAGTGCATCTGGCTCGGGTATCTAGGCGGTCGGTCTGACGTGGCGCAGCTACGGTAACTTTATCAGGAGTTGCCCTTGCCGCCATTTTTTTCTGGCCCTGCCGTTCCAGCCATATTAGCGCTTGCTGATGGAACGATCTTCAAAGGTTTTTCGATCGGTGCCGCCGGTCATACCACGGGCGAGGTTGTTTTCAATACCTCGATGACCGGGTATCAGGAAATCCTTACCGACCCAAGCTATTGCCGCCAGATGGTCACCCTGACCTATCCGCATATCGGCAATACGGGCGTGAATCCGGAAGACGTCGAGTCTTCCAAGGTACACGCCGCTGGCCTCATCATCCGCGATCTGCCATTGCTGGCATCCAGTTTCCGTTCCACGCTCTCCCTGTCCGACTACCTGAAAGCTGAAAATATCGTCGCCATCGCCGGCATCGATACACGCAAGCTCACGCGCATCCTGCGTGAAAAAGGTGCGCAGGGCGGCGCCATCCTGGTCGGCACGCAAGGCAACGAACCGTCCGCCGCGCAAGCGCTGGAACTGGCCCGTTCCTTCCCCGGCCTGGCCGGCATGGACCTGGCCAAAGTAGTCTCGAGCAAGGCCGCCTACGAATACCGCGAAACGGAATGGACCCTGGGCGAAGGCTACGGCCAGCTGGCTGACGCGGACGCGAAGTACCACGTGGTTGCCTTCGACTACGGCGTCAAGCGCAATATCCTGCGCATGCTCACGGCGCGCGGCTGCAAGGTCACCGTGCTGCCCGCGCAAGCGACGGCCGCCGACGCCCTGGCGCTGAATCCGGACGGCATCTTCCTGTCGAACGGCCCCGGCGACCCGGAACCGTGCGACTACGCGATTGCCGCGACGAAAGAGCTGATCGAGAAGGGCATCCCGACCTTCGGCATCTGTCTCGGTCACCAGATCATGGCGATCGCTTCCGGCGCGAAAACCTTGAAGATGAAGTTCGGCCACCACGGCGCCAACCACCCGGTGCAAGACCTGGAAACGAAACAGGTATTGATCACTTCGCAAAACCACGGTTTCGCAGTCGACGCGGCAACCTTGCCCGCGAATTGCCGCGTGACCCATGAATCGCTGTTCGACGGTTCCCTGCAGGGCTTTGCCCGCACGGACAAGCCGGCCTTCTGCTTCCAGGGCCACCCTGAAGCGTCGCCGGGCCCGATGGATGTTGCTTACCTGTTTGACCGCTTCATCAACTTGATGGCTGCGGAGGAGAAAAAGAAAAATGCCTAAACGTTTAGATATCAAAAGTATTCTGATTATTGGCGCTGGCCCGATCGTGATCGGCCAGGCCTGCGAATTCGATTATTCCGGCGCGCAAGCGTGCAAGGCCCTGCGCGAAGAGGGCTACAAAGTCATCCTGGTCAACAGCAATCCTGCGACCATCATGACGGACCCGGAAATGGCCGACGTGACCTACATCGAACCGATCACCTGGTCGGTCGTTGAACGCATCATCGCCAAGGAGCGTCCTGACGCCATCCTGCCGACGATGGGCGGCCAGACGGCGCTGAACTGCGCGCTGGACCTGTTCAACAACGGCGTGCTGGCGAAATACAATGTCGAACTGATCGGCGCGTCGCCGGAAGCCATCGACAAGGCGGAAGACCGTTCCAAGTTCAAGGACGCGATGACCAAGATCGGCCTCGGTTCGGCACGCTCCGGCGTGGCGCACTCGATGGAAGAATCGTGGGCCGTGCAGCGCACCCTGGGCTTCCCGACCATCATCCGCCCATCGTTCACCATGGGCGGCTCCGGCGGCGGCATCGCCTACAACGAAGAAGAATTCGAAACCATCTGCAAGCGCGGCCTGGAAGCGTCGCCGACGAAAGAGCTGCTGATCGAAGAATCGTTGCTGGGCTGGAAAGAGTACGAGATGGAAGTGGTGCGCGACAAGGCGGACAACTGCATCATCATCTGCTCGATCGAAAACCTCGATCCGATGGGCGTGCACACGGGCGACTCGATTACCGTCGCTCCTGCGCAAACGCTGACGGACAAGGAATACCAGATCATGCGCAATGCCTCGCTGGCAGTGCTGCGCGAGATCGGCGTCGACACCGGTGGCTCGAACGTGCAATTCTCGATCAACCCCGTCGATGGCCGCATGATCGTCATCGAGATGAACCCGCGCGTATCGCGTTCCTCGGCCCTGGCCTCGAAAGCGACGGGTTTCCCGATCGCCAAGATCGCCGCCAAACTGGCCGTCGGCTTCACCCTGGACGAGCTGCGCAATGAAATCACGGGCGGCGCCACGCCGGCATCGTTCGAACCGTCGATCGATTACGTCGTCACGAAGATTCCCCGTTTCACGTTCGAGAAATTCCCGACCGCCGACCACCACCTGACGACGCAGATGAAATCCGTCGGCGAAGTGATGGCGATTGGCCGCACCTTCCAGGAATCGTTCCAGAAAGCCTTGCGCGGCCTGGAAGTGGGCGTGGACGGCATGAACGAAAAGACCAAGGACCGCGAAAAGATCGAAGAAGAACTGGGCGAGCCTGGTCCTGAGCGCATCTGGTACGTGGGCGACGCGTTTGCCCAGGGTTTCACGCTGGAAGAAGTGCACAACCTGACCAAGATCGACCCATGGTTCCTGATCCAGATCAAGGAAATCGTCGACCTGGAACTGTGGCTGGACACGCAGAAGCTGGAAAACCTGGACAAGAACACCCTGTACAAGTTGAAACAGAAAGGCTTCTCGGACCGCCGCCTGGGCTTCCTGCTGCAGACGACCGACACGGCCGTGCGCCAGCAGCGCCATGCGCTGAACATCCGTCCCGTCTACAAGCGCGTCGATACCTGCGCGGCCGAATTCTCGACCGACACGGCGTACATGTATTCCACGTACGACGAAGAGTGCGAATCGAACCCGACCGACAAGAAAAAGATCATGGTGCTGGGCGGTGGCCCGAACCGTATCGGCCAGGGTATCGAGTTTGACTATTGCTGCGTCCACGCGGCCCTCGCCATGCGCGAAGACGGCTACGAGACCATCATGGTCAATTGCAACCCAGAAACGGTTTCGACCGACTACGATACCTCGGACCGCCTGTACTTCGAGTCGCTGACGCTGGAAGACGTGCTGGAAATCGTCGCCATCGAAAAACCGGTGGGCGTGATCGTGCAGTACGGCGGCCAGACGCCATTGAAACTGGCGCTGGACCTGGAAGCGAACGGCGTGCCGATCATCGGCACGTCGCCCGACATGATCGACGCGGCCGAAGACCGCGAGCGTTTCCAGCAGATGCTGCACAAGCTGGAACTGCGCCAGCCGCCTAACCGCACCGCGCGCACGGAAGCCGACGCTTTGGCGCTGGCACAGGAAATCGGTTACCCGCTGGTCGTGCGTCCATCGTACGTGCTGGGTGGGCGCGCCATGGAAATCGTCCACGAGCAGCGCGACCTCGAGCGCTACATGCGCGAAGCCGTCAAGGTGTCGCACGATTCGCCCGTGCTGCTGGACCGCTTCCTGAACGACGCCATCGAGTGCGACGTCGATTGCATCTCCGACGGCGAAACGACCTTCATCGGCGGCGTGATGGAACACATCGAACAGGCAGGCGTGCACTCGGGCGACTCGGCTTGCTCCTTGCCACCGTATTCGCTGGCGCCGGAAACCATTGAAGAACTGAAACGCCAGACGGCGCTGATGGCCAAGGGCTTGAATGTGGTCGGCCTGATGAACGTGCAGTTCGCGATCCAGAAGCAAGAGATCGATGGCGAAATGAAAGACGTCGTCTTCGTGCTGGAAGTGAACCCGCGCGCGTCGCGCACCGTGCCTTTCGTTTCGAAAGCCACCGGGCTGCAACTGGCGAAGATCGCCGCGCGCTGCATGGTCGGCCAGTCGCTGGCCTCGCAAGGCATCACGCAGGAAGTCGTGCCGCCTTACTTCAGCGTCAAGGAAGCCGTGTTCCCGTTCGTCAAGTTCCCGGGCGTGGACACCATCCTGGGCCCTGAAATGAAATCGACGGGCGAAGTGATGGGCGTGGGCCTGACCTTCGGCGAAGCGTTCGTGAAATCGCAACTGGGCGCCGGCGTCAACCTGCCAAAATCGGGCAAGGTCTTCATCAGCGTGAAAGCGTCGGACAAGCCGCGCGCCGTGCAAGTGGCGCGTGACCTGGTCGAGTCCGGCTTCACCGTGGTCGCCACCAAGGGCACCGCCGCCGTGATCGCTGCTGCCGGCATCGCCGTCACGCCAGTGAACAAGGTGATCGAAGGCCGTCCGCACGTGGTCGACATGATCAAGAACCATGAAATCGTGCTGGTGATCAACACCGTGGAAGAAAAGCGCAGCGCCATCGTCGATTCGCGGGCCATCCGCACGTCGGCCCTGGCGTCGCGCGTGACGACCTACACCACCATCGCGGGCGCGGAAGCGGCCGTCGAAGGCATCCGTCACCTGGATGAGCTGCGTGTGTACGATTTGCAAGGTCTGCACAAGACCTTGAACTAAGTGCGTTTGCAGTGGCCGCCGTTAGGCGGTACACTGCATGCTTATCAACCACAGAGTTCCGTGCAGAGCAGCGCGCGGCCTCTGTGGTTTTCACTTGGTAAGTCCGTTAACCGTGATGAAACACGGGCAACGGCACCGATAACTAGCAGATAGTAGAGATAACATGACCTCAGTCCCATTGACCAAATACGGCGCAGAACTCTTGAAAGAAGAGCTGCATCATTTGAAGACCAAGGAACGCCGCATCGTCATCGATGCGATCGCCGAAGCGCGCTCGCACGGAGATTTGTCGGAAAACGCCGAGTACGATGCCGCCAAGGAACGCCAGGCATTCGTCGAAGGCCGCATCGCCGAGCTCGAAGGCAAGCTGGGCGCAGCGCAAATCATCGACCCGACCGCGCTCGACGCGGAAGGCCGCGTGGTGTTTGCCGCGACCGTGAACCTGGAAGACCTGGAATCGGGCCAGAAAGTCACCTACCAGATCGTCGGCCTCGATGAAGCCGACCTGAAAATGAACAAGGTGTCCGTGACGTCCCCGATCGCCCGCGCGCTGATCGGCAAGTACGCCGGCGACGTGGTGGAAGTGCAGGCGCCGTCCGGCCCGCGCGAATACGAAATCCTGGAAGTACTGTACATCTGATGCTGGGCCGCGTGCGCATCCTCGTTGCCACCCTGTGGGCCGGCAGCCTGTGGAGCATCGGCTTCATCGTGGCGCCGACCCTGTTTGGCACCCTGAGCGACCGCGTGCTGGCAGGCAATATCGCCGGCAGCATGTTCCGCGCCGAAGCCTGGCTGTCGATCGCCTGCGCGCTGGTGTTGCTGGCCCTGTTGCAATGGAGTCCCGGTGCGCTGGAGCTCAAGCGCCGGCGCCTCCTGGCCGCGCTGGTGCTGTCCATGCTGGTGTGCGCGCTGCTCAGCCATTTCGGCATTTCACCCCTGATGGCCGAGCTCAAGGCGCAAGCGCCGTCGGGCATCATGGACGAGGCCATGCGCAGCCGCTTCGGCATGCTGCATGGCGTGTCGACCGTGATCTTTGCCGTGCAAAGCTTGCTGGCGGGTGTGCTGATCTGGAAACAGCAGTAATTGTCTGTGGTGTTGTCGGATTACGCGCTGCGCGCCAATCCGACCTGCATGGCAACACGTAGGTCGGATTAGCGAGGCCGTAGGCCACGCGTAATCCGACAAATGCCGCAGCAGCAACAAAAAAAGCGGAGCAGGGAATATCCCGTGCTCCGCTTCTTGTTTCAAGCCCGGCCGCCTTCCGGTGGCCGGGTGAACAGGCTTACTTGCTGCCCAGTGCGCTTTTCTTGGCGCTTTTCTGACGTGGCTTGGCACGCTTGATGGAACCGCCTTCGGTAACGCGCTCATTGCCCTTGATCATGACTTTCGTCACGCTGGGGCGCTTGGTGCCGCTGGCGCTGGCCTTGACGATGGTCACTTCGCGCATGCCTTTGCCGGCGCTGACCTTCTCCTTAACCACTTCTTTTTTTGGACGGTAGATTACCAGCAGTTTGCCAATATGTTGTACCGGGGCGGCGCCGAGATTGCCGCAAATCGTATCGTACATTCCGACGCGGGCTTCGCGGTCGTCGCCGAACACGCGGACTTTAATCAGGCCGTGCGAATCCAGGCCAAGGTCGATCTCTTTGAGGACAGCAGGTGTCAAGCCCGCTTCGCCAATGATGACGATAGGCTTCAGCGCGTGTGCTTCGGCGCGCAGTGCGCTGCGCTCTACGGGTGTAAGTTTTAGCATAATAATATTTAGTAATTCCCTTAAAAGCAGTATTCTACGCGAATGGCAAAGAAGAAATTAAACAAAAACTGGTTGCACGACCACATAAATGATCCTTATGTGAAGTTGGCGCAAAAAGAGGGCTACCGCGCCCGGGCAGCATACAAGCTCAAAGAAATCGATGAAGACGAGAAACTGATCAAACCCGGCCAGGTGATTGTCGACCTTGGTTGCACTCCTGGCAGCTGGGCCCAGTACACGCGGCGCAAGCTGGCCGGCAAGGACGGCGGCGGGGTCAATGGTACCCTGATTGGCCTGGACATGCTGGAAATGGAGCCGATCGCCGATTTCCACTTCATCCAGGGCGACTTCCGCGAAGCGCGCGTGCTGCGCCAGCTGGAAGTGGTGTTGCAAGGACGCAAGGTCGACCTGGTCCTGTCGGACATGGCGCCGAACCTGTCGGGCATCGCCACGGCGGACGCCGCGCGCATGGAACACTTGATCGACCTGGCCATCGAATTTTCGCAATTGCATTTGAAACCATCGGGCGTGCTGCTGGTGAAATGCTTTAAAGACATGGGTTTCAGCCAGATCGTGGAGAAATTCCGCGCTGAATTCAAGGTCGTGGTGCAGAAAAAGCCCAAGGCCAGCCGCGATAAATCGTCGGAAATCTTCCTGATGGGACGTGGAATCAAGAATCCGCTGAAAAATGCCGTGCAAGAAGATGATTCCGCCCTTGATATTTGAGATGGAATCCGCACATGGGAACGAGAAGTGCAGTAGCGTCTGATGGCATAAAAGCCTAAATTGTTTATACTGCATTTTTTTGCGTGAACGCGGTTTTTTCGCGCGCACGGATCGGCGGGCTTTGGCACGGCCCGCTTATTGCGAGTAAAATCGTGTTTCTAGCTATAGGTAAAGAGATGCGCACTGCATCCAAGGAGTCTTCGTGAATAACATGTTTTCCAAATCTGCCATCTGGGTAGTCGTATTGCTGCTGTTGTTCATGCTGTTCAAGCAATTCGACAGTCATGGCGCCACAGGCGGCAGCAAGGCCATCGCTTATTCCGATTTGCTGGATGAAGTCAAAGCCAAGCGCGTCAAGGATGTCGTGATCGAAGGTTCGTCGATCACCGCCAAGCTGATGGACGACACCAAGGTACGTACCACCGCCACCAGCCTCGACAAGGGCCTGATCGGCGACCTGCGCGACAATGGCGTGCATTTCGATGTGCGTCCGCCTGAGGAAGCGTCGTTCCTGCAAACTATTTTTGTTTCCTGGTTCCCCATGCTGCTGTTGATCGGCGTCTGGGTGTTTTTCATGCGTCAGATGCAAGGCGGCGGCAAGGGCGGAGCATTCTCGTTCGGCAAGTCGAAGGCGCGCATGATGGATGAAGCCAGCAACACCGTCACCTTCGCCGATGTCGCCGGTTGCGACGAAGCGAAAGAAGAAGTCAACGAAGTGGTCGACTTCCTCAAGGATCCGAGCAAATTCCAGAAACTGGGCGGCCGCATTCCCCGCGGCGTGCTGATGGTCGGTCCTCCGGGCACGGGTAAAACCCTGCTGGCACGCGCCATCGCCGGCGAAGCCAAGGTGCCGTTCTTCTCGATTTCCGGCTCCGACTTCGTGGAAATGTTCGTCGGCGTGGGCGCCAGCCGTGTGCGCGACATGTTCGAAAACGCGAAGAAGCATTCGCCGTGCATCATCTTCATCGATGAAATCGACGCTGTCGGCCGTCACCGCGGCGCCGGCATGGGCGGCGGCAATGACGAACGCGAACAGACCTTGAACCAGTTGCTGGTCGAGATGGATGGCTTTGAAGCGAACTCCGGCGTGATCGTCGTGGCCGCCACCAACCGCGCCGACGTGCTCGACAAAGCCTTGCTGCGTCCAGGCCGTTTCGACCGCCAGGTTTCCGTCGGCTTGCCCGATATCCGCGGCCGCGAGCAGATCTTGAACGTGCACATGCGTAAAGTGCCTATCAGTACTGACGTGAAAGCCGATATCCTGGCCCGCGGCACCCCCGGTTTCTCGGGCGCCGACCTGGCCAACCTGGTCAACGAGGCAGCCCTGTTTGCGGCCCGCCGCAGCAAGCGCCTGGTGGAAATGGCCGACTTCGAAGATGCGAAGGACAAGATCTACATGGGTCCTGAGCGTAAGTCGATGATCATCCGCGAGGAAGAGCGTCGCAATACGGCTTACCATGAGTCCGGTCACGCCGTCGTTGCCAAGCTGCTGCCGAAGGCCGATCCCGTGCATAAAGTGACGATCATGCCGCGCGGCTGGGCCCTGGGCCTGACCTGGCAGTTGCCGGAACACGATAACTTGTCCGCCTACAAGGACAAGATGCTGGAAGAAATTTCCATCCTGTTCGGTGGCCGTATCGCCGAAGAGATTTTCGTGGGACAAATGTCCACCGGTGCGTCGAACGACTTCTCGCGTGCCACCAAGCTGGCCCGTTCCATGGTGACCCGTTTCGGCATGTCCGACAGCATGGGCGTGATGGTCTACGAAGACAGCGAAAACGAAGGTTTTTTCGGTGGCGCCACCAAGACGATCTCGGAAGCGACCCAGCAAAAGGTCGATGCTGAAATCCGCAACATTCTCGACAAGCAATATGCCTTGGCGCGCACTTTGTTGGAAAGCAACCGCGACAAGGTCGAAATGATGACCAAAGCCTTGCTGGAATGGGAAACCATTGATGCAGAGCAAATCAATGACATCATGGCCGGCCTGGAGCCGCGTCCACCCAAAGTCATTCCGCCACGCCGCAATGCGGGCGGTGATAGCGGCACGGGCGGCATCTCGCCAAACGTGACGGCGCCAGCCTGATAACGGCCGCCCTGACGGGCGGCGCGCAAGGGTATGGCAAGAACGAGGGTAAGGAGCAATCCTTGCCCTTTTTCGTTGCCGCGCCAGATTTTCATGACGACTACAAAGATTCACATGCGACACTATTTGCAATTCGGCCGTTTCGGCTTCAACCTGCAGGGCACGCAGGCGCTGGTGATGGGCATCCTGAACGTCACGCCCGACTCGTTTTCCGATGCGGGCCAGTATCAACACCTGGAATTTGCCATTTCGCGCGCCGAGCAGATGATGGTTGATGGCGTCGACATCATCGACATCGGCGGCGAATCGAGCCGTCCCGGCGCGCCGCCGCTGCCGCTGCAGGACGAGTTGCAGCGCGTCATGCCGGTGCTGTACGCCTTGCGCGATTGCAGCAAGCCCCTGTCCGTCGACACGTACAAACCTGAAGTGATGCGCGAAGCCATCCTGGCGGGCGCCGACATGATCAACGACATCAACGGTTTCCGCGCGCCGGGCGCCATCGACGCCGTGCGGGACAGCAATTGCGCGCTGTGCATCATGCACATGCAAAGCGTGCCGCAAACCATGCAGGACCAGCCCCAGTACGAGGACGTGGTGCGCGAAGTCACCGACTTCCTGCGCCAGCGCATCGACACCATGACGGCGGCCGGCATCGCCCGCGAGCGCCTGTGCGTCGATCCCGGCTTTGGTTTCGGCAAGACGGTGGAACAGAACTATGCCTTGCTGCGCGCCACGCGCCAGCTGCGCAGCGAGCTGGACCTGCCCGTGCTGGCCGGCCTGTCGCGCAAGTCGATGATCGGCGCCGTCACGGGACGCCCCGTCGAGCAGCGCCTGGCCGGTAGCGTTGCCGGGGCGCTTGCTGCGGTAGCGCAAGGCGCGGAAATTATCCGTGTGCATGATGTAGCTGAAACCGTCGATGCCCTGAAGGTCTGGCGCATGGCGCACTGAACCTGTAAGATTCATTATAAACAACAAAAAGAGAACTTTATGACGCGTAAATATTTTGGCACCGATGGCATTCGCGGCCTGGTGGGCACGGCTCCGATCACCCCCGATTTCGTCATGCGCCTCGGTTATGCGGCCGGCAAGGTGCTGGCCAAGTCGCAAGGCGGCAAGGCGCGCCCGACCGTGCTGATAGGCAAGGACACGCGCATTTCCGGCTACATGCTGGAAGCGGCGCTGGAGGCGGGCCTGTCGGCCGCCGGCGTGGACGTGATGCTGGCCGGCCCCATGCCGACACCGGCAATCGCTTACCTGACGCGGGCGCTGCGCCTGGCGGCCGGCGTGGTCATTTCCGCCTCGCACAATCCCTACCATGACAATGGCATCAAGTTCTTTTCCGGCCAGGGCACCAAGCTGCCCGACAGCGTGGAACTGGAAATCGAAGCGGCGCTCGACGAGCCCATGGCTTGCGTGCCGTCGGACAAGCTGGGCCGCGCCAAGCGCCTCGATGATGCCCAGGGCCGCTACATCGAATTTTGCAAGGGCACCTTCCCGAACGAGCTGGACTTGCGTGGCCTGAAGATCGTCGTCGATTGCGCGCACGGCGCCGCCTACCATATCGCCCCGCACGTGTTCCATGAGCTGGGCGCGGAAGTGATCGCCATCGGCAACAAGCCCGACGGCTTCAACATCAATGCGGGCTTCGGCGCCACGGCAACCAAGGCCATGGCCGAAGCCGTCGTCGAGCACGGCGCCGATCTCGGCATCGCCCTCGATGGCGACGCCGACCGCCTGATCATGTGCGACGCCACGGGCCGCCTGTATAACGGCGACGAGCTGTTGTACGTCATGGTCAAGGACCGCCTGGCGACAGGCCCCGTGGCTGGCGCAGTCGGCACCTTGATGACGAATATGGCGCTGGAAGTGCTGTTCAAGCAGCAGGGCATCGGCTTTGCGCGCGCCAAGGTGGGCGACCGCTACGTGCTGGAAGTCATGAAGGAGAAGGGCTGGATACTGGGCGGCGAAGGTTCCGGCCATTTGCTGTGCCTGGACAAGCACACGACGGGCGACGGTATCGTCTCGGCGCTGCAAGTATTGTCCGCGCTCAAGCGCAGCGGCCAAAGCCTGCAGCAATGCCTGGCCGAACTGGTGCTGTTCCCGCAAACCCTGATCAACCTGCGCGTGGCGCCCGGTTTCGACTGGCAGAAAAATGACGCCATGGTGGCCGAGAAGGAACTGGTCGAAGCCGAGCTGGGCGACACGGGCCGCGTGCTGATCCGCGCTTCGGGCACGGAACCGCTGATCCGCGTGATGGTGGAAGCGAAAGACAAAGAGAAGGCCGAGTCGATGGCGCGCCGCATCGCGGATAAAGTGACCGCGTGACAGGCCGGAACCGATAGTTATTTCCATCTATTTCGTCTAGGGCAATTGACGAAATAGGGTGGGGGCGTTATTATCTTGTCTTCGGAGTGTGGCGCAGCCCGGTAGCGCACCTGGTTTGGGACCAGGGGGTCCAAGGTTCGAATCCTTGTACTCCGACCAAAGTCATAAACGGGCTGTCAGAAATGACAGCCCGTTTTCTATTCCGCGCAGGCATTTCATTGCTGGCGCGCATGGACTAAAATACTGCACCTTTCCGCCCATCGTTCAACGGATAGGACAACGGTCTTCTAAACCGTGAATGGGGGTTCGATTCCCTCTGGGCGGACCAGCTTATGCTGGTCATGCAAGCGACAGCCTGTCGCCAGCCATCACTCTTCATCTTCCATCGCTCGCCTGCCTGCCATGTCACGGCTGCGCAAACAGCACCACGCTCAGCAAATACAGCAGCGGCGCCGCGCACAGCAGCGCGGTGAATACCGATGCCATTTTCTTGCTGGCCAGCCGGGCCAGGCGCAGCCGCTCCCGCACGGGCAGATGCTGGCGGATCACGCTGCGTGCGCGTGGCTGAAACGGTTGTTCATGCATGAGTTTTCCCTCCTCGATCAGCAGTAGATGCCGTCGAGCATAGCGAGGGAAATCTAAAAATGGTGTAAAAAGCCGGCCTGGCGCCGCAAGCGCGGCGTAAAGATGCGGCTGGCATGGAAGGCGGCAGCGGGCGCTGGTGCGCCGCTGCCGCCGATGATGCTTACGATGCTTGCTTTCCCAGGCGGCGGCGTGCCAGGAAGCCCAGCATGCCCAGGCCGGCGAGCAACATCGCATAGGTTTCAGGTTCCGGCACGGCGGAAATGAAAGCCCTGTAGTTGCTCAGTTCCTTGGGCAGGCCCGACACCGTGAAGGTGGTGCCGGCAGCCAAGGGAGCGGCCCAGTGGAAGACCAGTTCGCCCTGGCCGAAGTGGATGGCCAGATAGTCATAGGCGGCCGCGCTCGTATACGAATTGACGCCGCCGCTGAAGTCTGCCGTGGTGCCGGCGGTGCAGCCAGAGGTGGCGTTGTCGCAATACGAGACGGCAGCGCCCAGACTGGTGCCGAACACGCCATTGATATAACCCTGGATGTCCGAGGGATCCTGTGGCACGAGATTATCGTCGTAATACTTTACCTGTAGTGCCGGAGAGGGCGAATAAGTCACGACGCTGCCGTCAATGACGAAACCGCTGGCCGGCCCCACATCCACCCAGGTGGCAGCCTGTGCTGCGCCAGCCAGTACCGTCACGGCGGCCAGCATGGATGCCTTGATGGCAATGCTCTTTATGCTTTTCATGAAAATCCCCTTTTTAGAAGACAGTCGCTTCATTTTGTCGGGACGCGTCCCTGCCTGCCCGGGAAGTCATCCCATTGCCGTTTTTACCTATTTCCTGCGCGTAGTGAGTACGCAAATGAAAGCTTACTCTTGATCTAAACTAATACAATTTTAATAATTCTATTGGTTTGCTTGACAACATCGCATACGGCTATGTCTGGCTGTGTTAGCGACAGCCAGCATGGCGGTTCGACATGGCGTGACAAGGCGCGCCAGCATGTGCTAAGCCATTGCCTGGCGGCGTCTCGGCTTGGGGGCGGGGAGCTTCAGTCGTTGTTGTTGCTGACGCCAAACAGGCGATCCTTGGCGTTGAGCAATTTTTGCACCTTGGCGCCCATTTTCATCAGTTGCGCCATCGATTCGGGCGACAGGCGCTGCAAGTCGTCGAACCAGGTGTTGGCCAGGTCGACCAATTCATACATTTCGCGCATGCGCTCCTGCGCATACTGGTCGACGGGTTCCGTGGCCGGCGCCAGCAGCGATTCGCGCAGCACCGTCAGGGTGGGCGCCACTTCGCGGCGGCGGCGTTCGGCGGCCACCACGCGGAAGATTTGCCATACATCGCCCAGCGAGGAAAAATACTCGCGCCGGTCGCCGGGGATGCGCGACTGGCGGATCAAGCCCCAGCCCTGCAACTCCTTCAAGCCGATGCTCACGTTCGAGCGTGAAAAACTCAGGTGTTCCGCGATTTCATCCGCGTGTAAAGGATGCTCCGCGACAAACAACAAGGCGTACACTTGTCCCACCGTACGGTTAAAGCCCCAGCGGCTGCCCATCTCGCCGAAATGGCTGACGAAGGTCAGGATCAGCGGCGTCATTTGGATATGTTGAGTTTTCATAATTATCTGAATTTTTTCACGCCATACTGGCAGGGTCAATTGATATATGTCATGTTTCGCAGTATTATACAAAAAATCGAATTTACAGAAAATTCTGAAAACTCAAGAAGTATAGAAGATGCCCACTACGCCCCTGTCCTTGCCCCGCTTTGTTCTTCCCCGTGCCGCCAGCCTGGCGCAGGGCGGTGCCGCCTTGCTGTGGCTGCCGCAAGCGGCCTTGCTGGCCTGGGCCGTGCAAGCCATGCTGGGCGGTGCGCCATGGCGCGCGGCCCTGCTGCCGGCCGCTGGCGTGCTGCTGCTGGGCGTGCTGCGCGCCGGCTGCGAAGCGTGGGGCGCGCGGCGCATGTATGTGGCCGCGCGCGAGCACCTGTCCACCTTGCGCGCCCAGGTGGCGCAAGCGCTGGCGCGCCGTTCGCCGCTCGACCGCCAGCGTGCCCAGTCGGGCCAGGCGGCCAGCGTCATCGCCGAGCAGGCCGAAGCCATCGTGCCGTATCTGGTGCGCTACAAGTCGGCACGCTGGAAAGTGATGCTCGTGCCGCTCGTGATCCTCGCCGTGGTGACGCCGCTGTCGTGGATCGCCGCCTTGATCCTGCTCATCGCCGCGCCGTTGATTCCCGTCTTCATGGCCCTGGTGGGCATGGGCGCGCAAGCGGCCAGCCGCGCGCAGATGGTGGAAATGGGCAGCATGAACGCCTTTCTGCTGGACCGCCTGCGCGGCCTGGCCACCTTGCGCGCGCTCGATGCCGTCGACGCCACGGCCGAACGGCTCGATGCCTCGTCGCAATCCGTGCGCCGGCGCACGATGGTGGTGCTGCGCATCGCCTTTTTGTCGTCCGCCGTGCTGGAACTGTTTTCCGCGCTGGGCGTGGCCATGGTGGCCGCCTTCATCGGTTTTTCCTTGCTGGGCAGCATCCATTTCGGCACCTGGGGCCGGGAATTGAGCCTGGGACAGGGCTTGTTCATCCTGCTGCTGGCGCCCGCGTTTTTCGAGCCCCTGCGCGAACTGGCCGCCGTCTGGCACGACAAGGCGGCCGGCGAAGCGGGCCTGGCCGGTTTGCACGATCTGGCGGGCGAGGGCGTGCCCCTGCCTGGCGCGGAGGTACTGCCTGCCGTCGTCTCCGCCACCGCCATGGCGGTGGCGCCGCCACCGGCCATTGATATCCATCAACTGCGCTTTGCCCATCCCGGCGAGGCGCCCGTGTTCGACGGCTTCGACCTGACCGTGCGCGCCGGCGAGCACGTGGCCCTGCTGGGCGCCAGCGGCGCCGGCAAGACCACCTTGCTCTCTTTGTTGGCCGGCCTGCTGCCCGCCAGCGGCGGAGACATCCGCGTCGGCGGCGTGCGCCTGAATGACAGTACCGTCAATACCTTGCGCCAGCGCATGGCGTGGATGGGCCAGCGCCCCCATGTGTTTGCCGCGTCCGTCAGCCAGAATGTGACTTTGGGTCGCGTGGGCGCGCATGCCGCGCAAGTGACGCAGGCGCTGCACCTGGCCGACCTGGCTGGCGTGGCGCAGGCGCAGCCGGCCGTCATGCTCAGCGATGGCGGCCAGGGTTTGTCCGGCGGCGAAGCCGTGCGCCTGGCCCTGGCCCGCGTGGCCCTGCATCCGCATGCCGACCTGTTGCTGGTCGATGAACCGACGGCGCACCTGGACAGCGAAACGGCGGCGCGCGTCACCGACGCTTTGCTGGCACTGGCGCAAGGCAAGACGATGCTCGTCGCCACGCACGACCCCGTGCTGGCTGGCCGGCTGCAGCGCACGGTGCAGGTCGATACCGGAGCCCTGGCACAGGAGTTGCGCGCATGAAAAATTCACTCATAGCGAACCCCGTGCTGCGCCAATTGCTGCTGGCCCAGCCCGGCAAGCTGATCGGGGGGGCCTTGCTGGCGGCCCTGACGGCGGTGGCCGGCATGGCGTTATTGGGCTTGTCCGGCTGGTTTATTACCGCCACCTCGATTGCCGGCCTGCATGCCTCGACGGCGCTTCTGTTTGACGTGTTCGGCCCATCGGCCGGCATCCGCCTGCTGGCCATCGGCCGCACGGGTTCGCGCTATGCGGAGCGCCTCGTCACGCACGACGCCACGTTCGCCGCGCTGGCCTGCATCCGCGTGCAACTGTTTCGCGGCTGGTCGCGCCCGGAAGCGGCCAGCCGGCTGCTGCGCCAGCCCGCCAAGCTGCTGTTCCGTCTGACGGCCGACATCGATGCGCTCGAATCGCTGTATTTGCGCCTGCTGGTGCCTGCCTTCACGGCACTGTGCGTGGCCTTGCTGGCCGGCGTGGCGCTGGGCGTGATGCAGTGGCAGCTGGGCCTGGGCCTGGCCGCGTGGCTGCTGGCTGCCGGCGGCGGCATCAGCTGGGTCGTGGCGTACCGCGCCCGCCGTCCCGCCATCGTGCGCTCGCGCGCCATCGAAAAACTGCGTTCCGGCACCATCGATCTGGTGGCGGGCCAGACGGACCTGGTAATGGCGGGCCGCATCGACGTCCAGTGCGCCGTGCTGGGGCAGATCGACCGCTCGCTGGCGCAAGCCGATGTCGCCCTGCAGCGCCTGGAGACGGCGGCCGGCGCCGCGTATGGCGTGGCTGGCAGCGCGACCCTGGCTGGCGTGCTGCTGGCCGTGGCCGCGCTGGTGCAGCAGCAAATGCTGAACGTGCCGCTGGCTGCGCTGGCCTTGCTGCTTGCGCTGACGGCCGTGGAACCGTTTGCGGGACTGCGCCGCGGCGCGCTGGAAGCGGGGCGGATGCTGCTGGCAATGCGCCGCCTGGCGCCGCGCCTCGATAGTGAGGTACCTCAGCCGCCTGTCGCTGCCGCACCGGGCTTGCGCCTGGAACACGTCAGCGCCGCGCATGCGGGCAGCCATATCGCCATCTTGCATGACATATCGCTGCACATCGCGGACGGCGAGCGCGTGGCCTTGATCGGCCCCAGCGGCGCGGGCAAGTCCACCTTGCTGGCCCTTGCCGCGCGCGAGCTGGCGCCGCTGTCGGGCAAGGTGAGCGCGCCGCGCGCCTGCCTGTTTACGCAGAAGACGGAATTGTTCCAGGACAGCTTGCGCGACAACCTGCGTCTGGCCGACCCGTCCGCCAGCGATGCGCAGCTGTGGGCGGCGCTGCAGGCAGCCGGCCTCGATGACGAGGTGCGTGCCTTGGCGGGCGGCCTGGACACGATGCTGGGCGAGGGCGGCCTGGGCTTGTCGGGCGGCCAGGCGCGGCGATTGGCGCTGGCGCGGCTGTTCCTGCACGAGTCGACCTTGTGGCTGCTGGACGAAGCGACGGAAGCGCTGAATGCGCAGGTGGCCATCGATGTCCTGCAGCGCCTGCGCGCGCGCAGCGAAGGACGCAGCTTGCTGATCGCCACCCACTTGCGGCGCGAAGCGGCGCAGGCGGACCGGCTGGTCAGCCTGCGCGATGGCCGCATCGTGGGCGACGCGCGCCGGGGCACGCCAGCCTTCGAGATGGCCCTGGCCGGTTTGCGCGGAGATTAAGAAAGAATGGAGACAGGCGGTACCGCAGGCCAGCCCGAGGGCGGCGGAACCAATCGAATCGCATCAGATAGATGCCAAGTTTACACACAGTAGGGAAACACCAAGGAAATCATATGGACTTCGATATTGTCGCTTTATCCAGACTGCAGTTCGCGCTGACAGCTCTGTACCACTTTATTTTCGTTCCGCTGACGCTCGGCCTGTCAGTGATCCTCGCCATCATGGAGACGGTCTATGTGATGACGAACCGCCCCATCTGGCGCGACATGACCAAGTTCTGGGGTGTCTTGTTCGGCATCAACTTCGCCATGGGCGTGGCGACGGGCATCGTCATGGAATTCCAGTTCGGCATGAACTGGAGCTACTACAGCCATTATGTGGGCGACATTTTCGGCGCGCCGCTGGCCATCGAGGGCTTGATGGCCTTCTTCCTGGAAGCGACCTTCGTCGGCCTGTTCTTCTTCGGCTGGGACAAGCTGTCGAAGCGGGGCCATCTGGTCACCACCTGGCTGGTGGCCATCGGCTCGAACTTCTCGGCCCTGTGGATCCTGATCGCCAACGGCTGGATGCAAAATCCCGTCGGCGCGGCCTTCAATCCGCAGACCATGCGCATGGAAGTGACGGATTTCGGCGCCGTGCTGACGAACCCGGTAGCACAGGCGAAATTCGTGCACACGGTGTCGGCCGGCTATACGGCGGCGGCGATTTTCGTGCTGGGTATTTCCGCCTGGTATCTGCTGAAGGGCCGCCACGTGCAGCTGGCCAAGCGCTCGATGACGGTGGCAGCCTCGTTCGGCCTGGCCGCTTCGCTGTCGGTGGTGGTGCTCGGTGACGAAAGCGGCTACCTGTCGTCCGAACACCAGAAGATGAAGCTGGCAGCGATTGAAGCCATGTGGACCACGGAGCCGGCGCCCGCCGCCTTCACGGCCTTCGGCTTCCCTGACGCGCAAGCGCGCGAGACGCATTACGCCGTGCACATCCCGATGGTGATGGGCTTGATCGGCACGCGTTCGCTGACGACGGAAATTCCCGGCATCGAGCAGCTGGTCGACCGCGGCGAGCTGCTGATCAAGGATGGCATCAAGGCGTATGACGCGCTGCAAACCATCCGCGGCGTGGCGCCAGGCAGTCCCGTGCCGCAGGATGCGAAGGACATGTTCGAATCGAAAGGCCAGTCCTTGGGCTACGCCTTGCTGCTGAAGCGCTATGTCGACGATCCGCGCCAGGCCACGCCCGAGCAGATCCGCAAGGCCGCGCTCGATACCGTGCCGCCCGTGGGGCCATTGTTCTGGTCCTTCCGCGTGATGGTGGGCCTGGGCATGTTCTTTATCTTGCTCACCGGTACGTTCTTCATCCTGTCGACGCGCCGCACGCTGGACAAGCACCGCTGGCTGCTGAAACTGGCCGTGTTCGCCATTCCGCTGCCGTGGGTGGCGATTGAAGCGGGCTGGATCGTGGCCGAAGTGGGCCGCCAGCCGTGGGTCATCGAAGGCGTGCTGCCAACGGCCGTGGCTGTCTCTAACCTGGGCGCGACGACCTTGCTGATCACGATAGCCGGCTTTGCCGCCATCTACACCGTGCTGTTGATGATTGAAATGAAGCTGATGCTCAAGGCCATCCGCAAGGGGCCGGAAGAGAATGCGCCGGCCCCCGCGCCAGCGGCCGCAGCCATTCATACTCAACGCGCCTAAGGAGGGCCAGACCATGATTTTGCATGAAATGATTTCTTACGAAACACTGCGCCTGATCTGGTGGCTGCTGATCGGCATCCTGCTGGTGGGCTTTGCCATCACGGACGGCTTCGACCTGGGCACGGGCATCCTGCTGCCCTTTGCCGGCAAGACGGACCTGGAACGCCGGGTCATCATCAACAGCATCGGCCCCGTGTGGGAAGGCAACCAGGTGTGGCTGATCCTCGGCGGCGGCGCCATCTTTGCTGCCTGGCCGCAACTGTATGCCGTCTCGTTCTCGGGCTTTTACCTGGCCATGTTCGTCATCCTCGTGGCGCTGATCGTGCGCCCCGTGGCGTTCAAATTCCGCAGCAAGCGCGAAGACCCGCGCTGGCGCGCCCGCTGGGATGCTGCCCTGTTCGTGGGCGGCTTCGTGCCGGCCCTGATCTGCGGCGTGGCGATTGGCAACGTGCTGCAAGGCGTGCCTTTCCGTTTCTCGCCAGACATGCACATCTTTTATGACGGCACGTTCTTTGCGCTGCTCAACCCGTTCGCCCTGCTGTGCGGTCTCGTCTCGGTGGCCATGCTGGTGATGCACGGCGCCACCTGGCTGCAGCTGAAAACGGACGGTGCCGTGGCCGCACGGGCGCGCCGCTACGGCAGCGTGGCGGCGCTGGCGACCGTCGCGCTGTATGCGCTGGCTGGCGTGGCCCTGTGGCTGTGGGTTGATGGCTACCGCATCAGCAGCACGGTGGTGGTCGACGGTCCGTCGAATCCGATGCTGAAAACTGCGGAAGTGCACGTGGGCGCCTGGTTCCTCAATTTTGCCGCCCATCCGTGGACCTGGATCGCTCCGGCGCTGGGCCTGCTTTGCCCGCTGCTGGCGTTCGCCTTCCAGCGCGCGCGCCGCGAAGTGCCCGCCTTGCTGGCCAGCGCGGCTGGCATCGCCGGCATCATCCTCGGCGTGGGCGCGGCCATGTTCCCGTTCATCCTGCCGTCATCGATCGACCCGCGCGCCAGCCTGACGGTGTGGGATTCCTCGTCCAGCCACATGACCCTGTTCATCATGCTGGTCGTCACGGCCGTCTTCATTCCCCTTATCGTGGCGTACACGACCTGGGTATATAAAGTACTGTGGGGCAAGGTTGACGGCAAAGCCATCGAAGACGAAACCGGTCACGCTTACTAAGAATTAAGGAAAGGAAATAATTATGTGGTATTTCGCCTGGATACTGGGTCTTCCGCTGGCGGCGACCTTCGCCGTGCTCAACGCGATGTGGTATGAAGTCGCCGATGGCGACACGACGCCCGAGCAGTACCGCGACACGCCGAACTAGGCGCGTCTTGGCTTGACTGGTTCCGCCCGGCGCTTGCGTGCCCGGCCGAGCCCATGAGATGGTCACCCTCCACCCTATCAGTTGCCAAACTTATAGGGTGTTTTCATTTCTGAAGGAGGCCGCCATTGGCCGCCTCACGTTTGGCCAGGCCCGGGCACCGCCCAGGAAACGTTCTACCCGCCACGTCCTTTTGTTCGCAAAACTGGCGCACGCCGATGCCTGGCGTTTTCCACCATGGAACCCATTCAAGCGAGAACACGTCGCCGTTGCCGTGGAACCGCATCGCGCCGTGCCGTACCACCGCTTTCCTGTTACCCGCTCCCATGGTCGTTGATCAGGCCTGTGTTCGCCGCAGATTTTTGCTTAAATTTGTGTTTTTTGTGTTTTTTGTTTAATTAAACTGAATTTTCATTAAATTCCAACAAATTCGATGTAGAATAAGTTGCCTGTGATGAAAACAGAATGACTGTTTGGTAAGGAGTCGCGGCTCGAATGATCACCTGTCATACCTGCCATACGTGCGAGAGCCGTGTCACCTCGGTCGGTGAACCAGAGGCAAGCGCAGCTAATAAAGGAAACATCATGAATTTGTTACGCGTACTTAAACTGTCGCACCGTCTGGCTGTGTTAATTGTGATCTTTTCAGCCGGCTTCCTCCTCTATGGTCTATGGTCGTTCAAGACTTTGCACGAATGGAAAGTGAACGGTCCTGTCTATCAGACACTTGTGCAAAGCAAGGATCTGATTGCGGACGTGTTGCCACCGCCACAATACATACTGGAATCCTATCTGGTCAGTTTTCAGCTGATAGCGAACGAGGATCATGCCGAACAGGCGCCGTTAATCGCACGATTTAAGACGCTGAAACATGATTACGATGAGCGCCATGAATTCTGGAAGGGCGCGAAACTGGATGCCGATATCGCCGAGCTGTTGCTGAACAAGGCCCATGCGCCGGCACAGGACTTTTATGCGGTGGCACTGCAACAGTTCATCCCCGCAATAGAGGCACAGGATAAGGCTGGCGCTGCTGTTGCGATGAAAAAAATGACAATGAGTTACGCCCAGCATCTGCAGGCAATCAAGCAACTGGTCGAGATGACCACCCAACGCGCATCGACGATAGAGGCGGAATCGGGCGCGCGCATCACGGTGGCGAGCAGCTTGCTGCTGGCGATACTGGTGCTCTCGCTGGGTACGGCGATCATGGTGGCTGTGCTCATTACGAGGAGTATTACCAGACCACTGCAGGACGCCGTGAACGTTGCCCGCCTTGTCGCTTCCGGTGACCTGCGTAGCCATATCGCGACCGATTATCGCGACGAGCCGGGCGAATTGATGAGTGCTCTGCAAAGCATGACCGAGAGCCTGCGTCATACGGTGGGCCGTGTGCGTGGCGGTACTGAAACCATTTCGACTGCCTCGAAGCAAATTGCTGCTGGAAATTTGGACCTCTCGGCTAGAACGGAGGCTCAGGCCGGTGCACTGGAGAAAACGTCGTCGGCGATGCAGCAGTTAACCAGCACTGTGCAGCAGAATGCCGAAAGCGCCCAACAAGCCAATAAACTGGTCTTGTCGGCTTCGGCGGTAGCGGTGCAGGGAGGGGAAGTGGTCGACCGTGTCGTCGCGACCATGGGATCCATCAAGGACAGCTCGAACCGTATCGTCGACATCATTTCCGTGATTGATGGCATCGCGTTTCAGACCAATATTCTGGCCCTGAACGCGGCTGTCGAAGCCGCCCGCGCCGGTGAGCAGGGGCGCGGTTTTGCCGTGGTTGCATCGGAGGTGCGTACCTTGGCGCAACGCTCCGCCAGTGCCGCCAAAGAAATCAAGCAGCTGATTGCCGCGTCGGTCGAAAAAGTCGAACTTGGCAGCAATCTGGCCGATGAAGCGGGCGGCACGATGAAGCAAATCGTGTCCTCGGTCCAGCAGGTGGCGGGCATCATGGCGGAAATTGCCGTCGCCAGCCATGAACAGAGCGACGGCATCAAACAGGTGAATCAGGCCATCAGTCAGATGGATGCGGTGACTCAGCAGAATGCCGCCCTGGTTGAACAGGCAGCAGCGGCAGCGGCCAGCATGCAGGAGCAGGCGGACAATATGATGCAGGACGTGCACGTGTTTAAATTGCGCGCGTGTCTTCACTGATCGGCCTTGCGCGCCAGGACGGCGCCCACCGGCCAGGATAGTCGTGGCGCTTGCCCTCGACCCCGGGAGCGCTGCGCGCTCGGCCCAAGGATATCGCGATAGCGCCTTCTTTTTCATCAAGATGCCAGCAGCCTGTCCCGGAAATCCGTGAAGAATTTTTTTAAAGCAAAATGAATTCGCCGCGGATGCGCAGCTTCATGCCGCGCGGCGCGTCGGCGCCTGCCGCCACGGCCCAGGCCGTGATCCATTGCGCGCAGCGTTCCCGCTCGGCCGCATCGTGCAAGTGTTGCAGGCGCGCATCGGCCCGGTCGATGCGCTGGGCCAGATACAGGCGCTGATCCATGGGATCCGTCTTTTTGCTGTAATGCTGCATGGCATTTCCTTCCCGTGTGGCAACTTCATTCGCTCATGGCATAGCCATGTACGCGCGGGCCGGGCGCCTGGATTCAGTTTCTTGAAAATAAAAGGCTTTGTCCTCGGCAAATAGGGGAAATGCCGGAATCTTCTCTTGGCAGTGCTGTCTGAC
>NZ_JCAQAV010000018.1:0-99345 GCF_059617925.1 Janthinobacterium sp. JF4
TGCGAAGAAGGAAGAGTATGAAGCATTTCACTACATCCGTCAACTCCTTCTTTTCCTGCTCATCGCCGTTTCCGGTGATCCTCAACTGCCGCATTTGACTGCGTCTCATTGGGGAGGCGAACTATAGCCAACTCCAGGCCAGGAAGCAAGCTTTATCCTGAGAAATCATCGTGTGCAGCGTAAAATGGCTGCTTTCCCTCGATCCGCACCTGTCATGACCATCCTGCTCTCCACCCTGAACGCCCGCTACACCCACGCTTCGCTGGGCTTGCGCTATTTGCTGGCCAATATGGGTCCGCTGCAAGCGCAGACGCGGCTGCAGGAATTCGTCATCGGTACAAAAACCACGGAACTGGTCGAGCGCATCCTCCTCAACAAGCCGCGCATCATCGGTTTTGGCGTGTATATATGGAACGTCGAGGAAACCACCAAGCTGGTGGCCATGCTCAAGCGCGTGGCGCCCGAGGTCATCATCGTGTTGGGCGGGCCGGAAGTGTCGCATGAGGCGGGCGAGCAAGAGATCGTCAAACTGGCCGACTACCTGATCACAGGCTGGGGCGACGTCACCTTTCCCAAGCTGTGCGGCGAGATCCTCAACGGCCCGAAGCCGCTGATGAAGATCCATGCAGGCGTGCAAGCGCCACTGGCGGAACTGCAACTGCCCTACTCCCTGTATACAGACGACGATATCCGCCACCGCACGATTTACGTGGAAGCGTCGCGCGGCTGCCCGTTCAAATGCGAATTCTGCCTGTCGGCGCTGGACAAGACGGCCTGGCCCTTCGCGCTGGAGAATTTCCTGGCCGAGATGGAATCCCTGCATGCGCGCGGCGCGCGCCTGTTCAAGTTCGTCGACCGCACCTTCAACCTGAATATCAAGACCAGCTTGAAGATCATGCAGTTCTTTTTAGACAAGATCGAAGCCAACCCGGACGATCCCATCTATGCCCACTTCGAGCTGGTGCCCGACCACTTGCCCGATGCCTTGAAAGAAGGCATCAGCAAATTCCCGCCCGGCGCGCTGCAGTTCGAGATCGGCATCCAGAGCTTCAATCCGGACGTGCAAGCGCTGGTGAGCCGCAAGCAAGACAATCAAAAGGCGGCCGACAACATCCGCTGGCTGTGCGAGGAATCGAATGCCCACCTGCACGTGGACCTCATCGCCGGCCTGCCGGGCGAGGATGAAGCCAGCTTCGCGGCCGGTTTCAACAAGCTGGTGGCGTTGAAACCGCATGAAATCCAGTTCGGCATATTAAAACGGCTGCGCGGCACGCCCATCATCCGCCACACGGAAAACTATGGCATGGTGTTCGACCCGCACCCGCCCTACACCATCCTGGCGAACAAGCAGCTCGATTTCATGAGCATGCAGCGCCTCGTACGCTTCGCCCGCTACTGGGATCTGGTGGCCAATTCGGGCCGCTTCGCCAATACGGTGCAGTGGATGCTCGGTGATGCGCCGTTTGAAAATTTCATGGATTTTTCGAACTGGCTGTACGCCCATACGGACGCCACCCACCGCATCGCCATGGAGCGCCTGGCCAAGCTGGTGGCGCAATGGCTGCAGACGCGCGGCATGAGCGCGCTCGAAGCCAATGCCCTCGTGGCCAGCGACTATGCGGGCGGCGCGCAAGCGGCCGCGCATGGCAAGCCAAGCGAAGTGAGTACTAGCGGCGCCAAGGTGCGCCCGGACGTGGCCCTGCCGCAGCGGCAGGCACGCCATCTGGCGTCCTGACAGGCCGGTGATTGAACAGCGGTAGCGGTCTGCGCCATTCTCCCTTAAACTGGCACGATGCCGACTGTACAATCGCCGAAACTGACCCTCTCCCAGACCAGCTCCCAACAGGGAGCCATCGTGACCGCCAGCGGCACCTGGCAGGTGCATGCCCTCGCGCATGACAATGCCATCAAGGCCATCGATGCCCAGCTCAAGCCCTTGCAGGGCGATGCGAAGGTGCAATGGGACCTGTCGGCCATCGACAGCATGGACCATATCGGCGCCCAGCTGTTCTGGAATGCCTGGGGCAAGCAGCGCCCGGCGCAGCTGACCCTGGCGCCATCACAGGAAGAGTTTTTCCGGCGCATCGAAGAAACGGGCCCTTTGGCAACGCCGCCTTCGCGCGCCAACCGCCTCACGCCCGTGATGAAACTGGGCATGGCCATCCTGCTGTTTTTCGAACATTTGAAGGGGTTTATTGCCCTCGTGGGCCAGGTGACGCAGGACATCGGCCGCTTCGCGCGCCATCCCATGCGTGGGCCGTGGCGTGAAATTTCCGCCAATATCTTCCATGCGGGCTTCCAGGCGCTGGGCATCACGGCCCTGGTCGGCTTTCTGATCGGCGTCGTGCTGTCCTATCTATCGGCGCAGCAACTGCGCGCCTTTGGCGGCGACATCTATCTGGTCAACCTGCTGGGCATGAGCGTCATCCGCGAACTGGGGCCCTTATTGGCCGCCATCCTCGTGGCCGGCCGTTCGGGTTCGTCCATCACGGCGCAGCTGGGCGTCATGCGCGTCACCGAAGAGCTCGATGCCATGCTGGTGATGGGCATCTCGCACGGTTTCCGCCTGATCATGCCGAAAGTGCTGGCCCTGGCCATTTCCATGCCCCTGCTCGTGATCTGGACGGATACGGCCGCGCTGATCGGCGGCATGGTGGCGGCCAAGGTGGAACTGAATCTGTCGGCGCGCTACTTCATCCAGAAGCTGCCGGACGCCGTGCCGCTGGCCAATTACATGATCGGCCTGGGCAAGGGCGTCATCTTCGGCATGCTGATCGCGCTTGTCTCGTGTCACTTCGGCCTGCGCATCAAGGCCAATACGGAAAGCCTGGGGCACGGCACCACCACCGCCGTCGTCACGGCCATCACCGTGGTGATCCTGGCCGACGCCGTGTTCGCCATCGTCTTCAATGGAGTGGGATATTGATGGCGGACAACGATAACGCTTGCAAAGTGAGCGAGGGCAACGAGGGCCAGTTCAACCTGCATGGCAGCGCGCCCGTGGTGGACATCACCAATCTATGGACCAAGTTCGGCCGCACCGTCGTGCACCAGGACTTGAACCTGGAAATCGAGCGCGGGGAAATCCTCTCCATCGTGGGCGGCTCCGGCACCGGCAAGACGGTGCTGCTGCGCCAGATGCTGGGCCTGGAACATCCGGCGCGCGGCTGCGTGCGCGTCTTTGGCGAAGATATCAACAAGGCAAGTTCCGACCAGCTGCAACAGTTGCGCAACCACTGGGGCATGCTGTTCCAGCAGGGCGCCCTGTATTCGGCCCTGACCGTGTTCGACAATGTGGCCCAGCCCATGCGCGAATTGCGCGTGCTGCCCGAGGCGCTGGTGCACGACGCGGTATTATTGAAGATGAATATGGTGGGCCTGGGCCCGGAACATGCGCTGAAAATGCCATCGGACTTGTCGGGCGGCATGATCAAGCGCGTGGCCCTGGCGCGCGCCTTGGCGCTGGAACCGAAGCTGCTGTTCCTCGACGAACCCACGGCGGGCCTGGACCCGGACCTGTCGGAAAGTTTTGTCGCCCTGATCCAGTCGCTGCACCGCGAACTGGGCTTGACGGTGGTGATGGTCACGCATGACCTCGACACTTTGTTCGCCCTGTCCACGCGCATCGCCGTGCTGGCGGAAAAACACGTGATCGCCATCGGCCCCACGCGCGAGGTGATCGAAGTCGACCACCCGTTCATCAAACAATTTTTCCTCGGCGACCGCGGCAAGCGCGCGCTGGCCGTCCTCGATGAGAAACAGGCGGCGGCGGGCAAAGCGGCGCAGCCAGGCGACGACGCCGGCACTGACAAGAAAGCGGAGAAGTAATGGAAAACAGATCACATGCCCTGATGACGGGATTTTTTACGCTCACCTTGCTGGTGGCCGCCATTTTGTTCGGCGTCTGGTTCAACCGCGACCGCGTGGAACGGGTGCCGTACCTGCTCGCCACTACCCTGTCCGTGCCGGGCCTGAACCCGCAGGCAACCGTGCGCTACCGGGGCCTGGAAGTGGGCAAAGTCGACGCCATCGACTTCGACACGCAAAAGGCCGGGCAAATCCTCGTGCACATCAGCGTGGCGCCCGACACCCCCGTCACCAACACCACCTTTGCCACCCTCGGCTACCAGGGCGTGACGGGCATCGCCTACATCCAGCTCGACGACGAACAGGTGGGCTCGAAACTGCTGGGCACCAGCAAGGACAAGCCGTCGCTGATCCCCCTGCGCGCGGGCTTGCTCGACCAGCTGGAAAAGCGCGGCAAGCGCATCCTGGACCAGGCCGAGCAGATCACCAACAAGGTCAACAATCTGCTCAGCCCCGACAACCAGGCCGCCATGCTGGGCGCCTTCAATGAAGTGGGCAAGGCGGCCAAGGCCTTTGGCGCCATTCCTCAGCAACTGGAGCCGACGCTGACGCAATTGCCGCAACTGACGGAACAAACGCGGCAAACCTTGACGGCCGTCAGCACGGCCAGCAAGAACGTGTCGGACTTGACGGCCACGTGGAAAAAGCTGGGCAACGACATCCAGGCGCCAGGCGGCGTGCTCGAGAAGGTCAATGGCACGGTCGAGCGGGTCGGCTACTCGGTGGAAACGGTGGCCAATGGCGTGTCGCTGGAAGTCTTGCCGCAGGTAATCGAGCTGAGCGGCGAGGCGCGCTCCTCGATGCGCGCCCTGAAAACCACCATGAGCACGCTCAATGAACAGCCGCAGAGCATCTTGTTCGGCGCCCCAGACATCCAGCCCGGCCCGGGCGAGCCCGGGTTTTCGGCGCCGGGCAAATAAGGAGAACACCGCATGCCTATTTCACGCAATCTCAGCGCACTCATCCTGGCCGCCGCATTCCTGCTGGGCGGCTGCGCCAGCCGCGGCCCCGTCCCCACGTTTTATGATTTCGGCCCGGCCGCGCCGCCGGCAGCCGCGCAGCCGGCGGCGCCAGCCGTGCCCGTGCTGGTCATCGCCGACGCCAACGGTCCTTCCTGGCTGGACAGCCAGCGCATGTATTACCGTCTGCTGTACGCCGATGCGCAGCAATCGCGGCCGTACGCCTACAACCGCTGGAACACGCCGCCACTGCAACTGCTGAGCCAGCGCCTGAAAACCCGCGTGGCGCAAAGCGGCGTGAAAGTGCTGTCCACCACGGACGCGGCTGCCGGCATGCCGCTGCTGCGCATCGACGTCGATGATTTTTCGCAAAACTTCGATACGCAGACGCACAGCAGCGGCCATGTGTCGCTGCGCGCCTCGGTCTTTCGCGGCCACCGCCTGATCGACCAAAAAACCTTCAGCCGCAGCGGACCGGCCGGCAGCGCCGACGCGCAAGGAGGCGCGCAGGCGCTGGCGGCGGCATCGGACGCCATCGCCGCCGACCTGCTGGCCTGGCTGGGCACGCTGACCATTCCGAAAGAATGACGGCACCAGCTTCCCCCGCCGGCCCGGCGGCACCGCTGCCACCGCCGCGGTCCTCGCCCGTGTCGCGCGCGACCCTGCTCGCCTACGTCTTCCTGATCGTATACGCCAGCTGGTTTCCGTTTACGGGTTGGCACAGCAATGGCTTGTCGCCACTGACGTTCCTGGAAAACACGCGCATGCCCCGTTACTGGACGGGCTTTGACGTGGGCATCAACGTCGTCGGCTACATTCCGCTGGGTGCATTGATCGTGTATTCGCTGTTTCCACGCATCACGGGTTTCTTTGCCGTCATCGTCGCCAGCCTGTGCGGCATGTTGATTTCCGGTAGCATGGAAGCCGTGCAAACCTATTTGCCCAGCCGCGTATCGTCGAATCTGGATTTTTATACGAATGCGGCCGGCTGCTGCATCGGTTCCCTCATCGGTGCCGTGACGGCGCGCAAGCTGCTCGACCATAGCCATCTGTACCGCTTGCGCCAGCGCTGGTTTGCCCAGCACGCCAGCCAGGGCCTGGTGCTGGTGGCCCTGTGGCCGCTGGCGCAGATCTATCCGCAAGGCTATCTGTTTGGCCTGGGCCAGCTGCTGCCCATCCTGTCGGACTGGCTGTCGCGCCTGGCGGGCATGGAGATCGACCTGGCCACGTATTTGCGTCCCGATGTGGTGTTGACCGTCGAGCAATATTGGCTCTCGGAAACGATTATCACGGCTTGCGGCATGACGGGCGCCGTGCTTACCTTGCTGTGCCTGCTGCGCCGCGCCGCGCCCCGCGCCGTGCTGATGCTGATCCTCATCGCCGCCGCCTTGATCGTGCGCTCGATGGCCAGCGCCCTGCTGTTTTCACCGGAAAACGCCTTCGTCTGGATCACCCCGGGCGCCCAGGGCGGTTTCCTGATCGGCCTGATCATGCTGGGCGGCCTGGCGTTCGCCCCGCACGTGGCGCAGCGCCGCATCGCCACCGCCACCTTGCTGCTGAGCCTGGTGATGGTGAATACGACGCCGATCAACCCGTACTTCATGTCAACCTTGCAAGGCTGGGTACAAGGCAAGTTCCTGAACTTCAATGGCGCGGCGCAATTCCTGGCTCTGCTGTGGCCGTTCATGGCCCTGTGGTTCCTGTGCCTGCCCTCGCACCGCCTGAACCGGCAGGAAGACGCGCAGCGCCAGCGGCGCGAAGACCACCCATAAGCGTTATCATGGCGCATTGATGAATCAGCAGGAGCATAGTATGAGCGACGCACCGTATTTTGAACGCCACGTTTTTTTCTGCATGAATAAACGTGAAGACGGCCGCAACAGCTGCGGCGACCATGGCGCGGAAGCGGCGCAAAAGCATTGCAAGCGCCGCATCAAGGAACTCGACATGAATGGCGCGGGCAAGATCCGCATCAACCAGGCCGGCTGCATGGACCGCTGCGAAGAAGGCCCGCTGCTGGTGATCTACCCGGAAGCGACCTGGTACACCTATGTCGACACCAGCGATATCGATGAAATCATCGATACGCACCTGGTGGGCGGCAAGGTTGTCGAACGCCTCAAGATTTAATGCCAATTTAAGAGAATGCCACCAGTATGAGCATCATGAACAGAAACTCGGAAAAATTTACCCTCGCCGGCCATGCAGGCAGCATGGAAGGCTTGCTCGATTTCCCGGCAGACACCCCGCGCGGCATCGCCCTCGTTGCCCATCCGCATCCGTTATACGGCGGCACGATGGATAACAAGGTCACGCAAACCCTGGCGCGCGCCTTTGTCGCCCTCGGTTACGTGGTGGCGCGCATCAACTTCCGCGGCGTGGGCGCCTCGGAAGGCGTACATGACCATGGCGCGGGCGAGACGGACGACATGCAATTGCTGTACGAACACATGCGCGGCCTGTATCCGGGCTTGCCCGTGGCCTTGTCCGGTTTCTCGTTCGGCACCTTCGTGCAATCGAAACTGCAGGAACGCCTGGCCGCCGCCGGCACGCCCGTCGAGCGCCTGGCGCTGATCGGCAGCGCGGCCGGCAAGTGGGCCATGGCCGATATTCCCGCCGACACCATTTTGATCCACGGCGAACTGGACGACACAATTCCCCTGTCCGCCGTCTTCGACTGGGCCCGTCCACAAGACATTCCCGTGATCGTGATCCCCGGCGCCGACCACTTTTTCCACCGCAAGCTCAATCACATCAAGAACCTCGTGATTGCCCTGTGGCATGGTGACAAACCCGCAATAGCAGCAGATGACCATTGAAGTGTGGGCTTACTAGCGCCTCCACGGCTATAATTGATCCGTTTTTTCCACGCGGCCATGCAGGTAGCAACAGCATGGCCCTCAGCCTCCATCTTTTTCTCGCAGACCAGCCCCATGAAAAAACTTTTAGCGGCACTGGCCTCCAGTGTATTTTTCTTTTCCGCCGCCTACGCCCAGAGCGTTCCAGCCCCGACCATCGCCGCCAAGTCCTGGCTGTTGCTTGACGCCACCAGTGGCCAGATCATTGCTTCGCAAGATCCGGACGCGCGCATCGAACCGGCATCGTTGACCAAGATCATGACGGCTTACCTGACGTTTGCCGCCATCCGCGAAAAGAAACTGGCGCTGGACCAAAAAGTGAACGTCTCCGTGCGCGCCTGGAAGGTCGATGCGAGCAGTTCGAAGATGTTCATCGACCCGGCCACCCCTGTATCGATCGACGACCTGCTGCATGGCCTGATGATTCAATCGGGTAACGACGCCGCCGTGGCACTGGCGGAAGCCGTTGCCGGCGATGAGGGTACTTTCGTCGTGCTGATGAACCGCGAAGCCCAGCGCATGGGCTTGAAAAACACGCGTTTTGCCAATCCGCATGGCTTGCCTAGCCCCGACAACTATTCCACCGCGCAAGACTTGTCCGTCCTGGCCAAGCGCGTGATCGCCGACTATCCGGAATTCTACAAGATCGATTCCGTAAAAAGCTTTACGTACAACAAGATCACCCAACCTAACCGCAACCGCCTGCTGTGGCTGGACCCAACCGTCGACGGCATGAAGACGGGCCACACGGAAGCTGCCGGCTATTGCATGATCGCGTCGGCCCGCCGTCCCGGCGGCACCGGCGAGCGCCGTCTGATCTCCGTGGTGCTGGGCACCACGTCCGACCAGGCCCGTACGCAGGAAAGCCAGAAGCTGCTGAACTGGGGCTTCCAGAACTTCGATACGGTCAAGCTGTACTCGAAAGGCCAGGCCGTGGCCACGCCGGAAGTATGGAAGGGCTCGAAAAGCACCGTGAAAATCGGTTTCGCCCGCGATGTGCTCGTCACCGTACCAAAAGGCACGGCGGCCAAGATGAAACCTGTGCTGGAACGCAAGGATCCGCTGGTCGCGCCCCTGGCCGAAAACGCGCCTGTCGGCAAACTGAAAATGATGGTCGACGACAAGGTCCTGCTGGAACTGCCGGTCGTGGCACTGGAAACCATCAACCAGGCCACGATCTTCGGCCGCGCCTGGGATTCGATGCGCCTGTGGATGAAGTAAATATTTCTTGTCTCACGTAAAAAATGCCCGCAGATGCTGCGGGCATTTTTTTCGTCCGCAGACTTTATTTCGCCGGCGCATCCTTCAGGTGCGGCTGGCGCGCCACGGGCGGGAAGGTGCCGTGGCGGCCGGCCGCAAACGTCGCTTCCGTCTGCGATGCTTGCACCGGCACGGACACCTTGCGCACCTTGGCCACCTGCGCCGCCGTCACCGGTGTGCCGCGGTTGCCCCAGCTGGTCTGGATGAAGGTCACCACCTGGGCAGTCTGCTCGTCATTGAAAATGTCGGCATACGGCGCCATCGTCAGCGCCGACGGCGCCGTGCGCGTGGCCGGCACGGCGCCGCCCGACAGCACGATGTTGATGGCCGACGTGGGATCGTTCGTCTGCAGCACGGCATTGCCGGCCAGCGCAGGAAACGCCTTGTCGTAGCCCTTGCCGTCGGAACGGTGGCAGCCGGCGCAACGGTCCAGGTACAGCTGCGCGCCTTTTGAGTTGACGATACCGCTGAACAATTGCTTGCCCAGCTTGTCGTCCGCCACGAACGCCGGCGTGGCCGGGTTCGATGGCGGCAAGGACTTCAGGTATTTCGCCATCGCCGCCAGGTCGCCATCCGTCATGTGCTGCATGGAATGGGCCACGACGTCGTTCATGGCGCCGAACGAGGCCGTGTGGCTGTTGCGGCCCGTTTTGAGGAATTCGGCGATCTGCGCCTCGCTCCAGCGCGCCAGGCCGCCGCCATGCTCATTGCGCAAGGAGGGCACGGACCAGCCGTCGATCACGCCGCCGCCCGCCAGAAAGGTGGTATTGCCCGCGTCCGTCAGCGATTTTTCCTGCATGCCCACGCCACGTGCCGTATGGCAGGCGCCGCAGTGGCCCAGGCCCTGCACCAGGTAGGCGCCGCGCAACAATTGTGCGTCACCCGCGACTGGCGCCTTGTACGGCTGCGGCGTGGGGGCAAACGCCCAGCGCCAGATGGTCAACGGGAAACGCATCGACAGCGGCCACGGGATGTCGGCCGCCTTGTTCGGCGTCGGGTTCGCCTTCACGCCATGCATGAAGTAGGCGTACAGCGCCTGCATGTCCGCTTCGCTCAGGCGCGAGTACGATGGATATGGCATGGCCGGATACACGGTGTAGCCATGTTTCGTCACGCCGGTGCGCATCAGCTTGTCGAAATCGGCAAAGCTCCAGTCGCCGATGCCGGCCTTTTTATCGGGCGTGATGTTGGTGGAATACACCTTGCCGATCGGCGTTTCCATGCCCAGGCCACCGGCGAACGGCTGGCCTTTCGTGCCGGCCGTATGGCAGGCGATGCAGTCGCCGGCGCGGGCCAGATATTCGCCCTGGCGTATCAGCTGGGCGTTCGGGGTGGCGGCGGACCAGGCGATGCTGGGGGTACTGGAGGCGAGCGCCAGCAGCAGCGCGCCCATGGTATGGGTGAATGGTTTGTTCATCTTCTTGTTCTTTATCAGGCGACCAGGGGACGGGGATCTTTCAGGTATTGCTCGCGGATGGCCTTGGCCGACCAGTAGGTCAGCGCGCAGGCGAGGCCCGTCGGGTTGTAGCCGATGCCGACCGGGAACACGCTGGAGCCGACGGCAAACACGTTGTGCACGTCCCAGCTCTGCAGATAGCGGTTGACGACGCTGGTCTTGCGGTCCGCGCCCATGGCCGTCCCGCCCGCCCAGTGGGTAGTCTGGTAGTTGCGCAGATCGAGGTGGTCGCCCACGCTCTTGACGGACACCTTGATAGCTTCCGGGTTCATGGCTTCGGCCACCTTCATCATCTTGTCCGTGACGAAACGGCTCATCTTGATGTCGTTTTCCTTCCAGTCGAAGGTAAAGCGCAGCAATTGCTGGCCAAACTTGTCCGTATAGGTCGGGTCGAGGTCGACATAGCAGTCGCGGTAGGTCATGTTGGCGCCATGACAATCGAAGGAGACCGTGTTCAGGTAGCTCTTCTTGACGGCCTTCTTCCAGGCCGCCCCCCAGGCGGGCGTGCCATCCGGCGTGGCGATGCCGGAAATTGGCTTCGAGCCGGCCGGGTTGCACCAGGCGGGCGAGCCGCCGACAAAACCCAGCGGGCCATGGTCGAAATTGTCGCCATTCCAGTCATCGAGCGCGACGCCGGTGCCGCCGGCACCGATGAAGGGGTTGGTGTTCGTGTCTTCCTTGAAGAAGGTCTGGATGGTGGACATCATCTGGTAGGCGATATTGCGCCCCACCACGCCTTCATTGCTGACGGGGTCGTATGGCTTGCCGATGCCGGAGAGCAAAAACAGATGCGCATTGTTGTAGGCAAAGGCGCTGGCGATGACCAGGTCGGCCGGCTGCTCGACGGCCTTGCCATCCGCATTGATGTAGGTCACACCCGTTGCGCGTTTTTTGCTGCCGTCGAGGTTGATGCGCACGACGTTGCAGTTGGCGCGCAACTCGAAGTTCGCCACCATGCGCAGGGCCGGCATGATGTTGACGTTGGGCGACGCCTTGGAATAGTTGTAGCAGGCGTAGCCGGAGCAGAAACCGCAGAAGTTGCACGGGCCCATCTGGCAGCCATACGGGTTCGTGTACGGGCCGGACGCGTTCGACGAGGCGTTGACGAACGGATGGTAGCCGACGGCCTTGGCCGCGCGGCGGAACAGCTCGGCCGTGTACGGTACTTTTTGCGGCGCCAGCGCGTAATTGTCGGAACGGTCACCCTCGAACACATTGCCGTCGCCGACGACGATGCCGTTGACCTTGTACGCCTGGCCCGAGGTACCAAACACTTTCTCGACGAAATCGAAGTGCGGCTCCAGCTCGGCGTAGGTCACGCCAAAATCCTGGATCGTCATGCCTTCGGGAATGAATTTCTTGCCATAGCGGCGTTCGTAATGGCTGCGGATTTGCAGCTCTTCCGGCAAGACGCGCCAGTGCATGCCCGACCAGTGCAGACCTGCGCCGCCCACGCCCGTGCCGGGTTTGAAGGCGCCGATCTGGCGGTAGGGCACAGCCACACCCGTGATGCTGTGGCGGAAGGTGAACGTGCTCTTCGACATATCCTGGAACAGCTTGCTACGCTGGATATAGGTCAGCTCGTCGAGGGTCTTCGGATAGGCGCCGTCGGGATAGGTGTCGCGGTACTCGCCGCGTTCCAGCGCGACCACGTTCAGGCCCGCCTCCGTCAATTCCTTGGCCATGATGGCGCCGGTCCAGCCGAAGCCGACAATCACGGCATCGACAGGCTTCATTTTTACATCGGGTTTGATATCACTCATGATGGTTTTTCTTTTTCTTTGATCTGCTACAAAAAGTTTTATGCTATGGAGACCGGCGGCAGCGGGTATTTCTTGCCATACTGTTCCACCCAATCCATGTAATCGGCGCGCGCGCCGGGAAAACCCACCATCTTCCAGGCCAGCATGTCCTTGTTGCCGCCATGCACGGGATCGCAAAAATATCCTTCGCGCGTGTTTTGCAGCAGCTGGTTGAAGAAGACTTTCGACGGCACCGCGCCGATGTCCAGGCTACCCTTTTGCAATTGCATGATGATGGCGTCGCGCTCGGCCGCGTTCAGTTGCACGAAAGGCTTGCCGGACTGTTTATGCACGGCCGCGTTCACGCCGGCCAGGGCGCTCTGGTACAGCTCGCGCGGCGCCATGTGGAACTGGTAGCCGAACTGCTCGATCGATGGCACGAATGGCCCCTGCATGTACCACAGCGCGCCATACGCGTACGGCGTGTTCATCTGCGCGTCGATGAATTCATGCGCGCCCGCTTCCAGCGCGCCCGGCCCCTCGCCATCGGCGGGAATCAGGCGGTCGACCAGTGCCGTCAAGGTGGCCCATTCGGTGGCGTCGAAAAAGCGCGGTTTGTAGGCAGGCTGGTCCTTGGAGACGGCCATGGCCAGGCCGCCGCCGGCGCCGGCCAGCAAGGCCACGGCAGGCGCGGCGCCAACGGCCTTGCGCAGGAACTGTCGCCGCTGGGGCGAAATCCCGATGATTTTCATAGGTTTTCCTCAGGCGGCACGAGCCGCCACAGTGGTGGATGTGGGAGTCAGAAAGAAAATGCGGGCATGCGCCGCGGAGAGTGCAGATTTCACGTGGAGATGACTGGGGTATCGCGGCGCATCCACTTGCCGGTGAATTGACCAAGATGATTGACAAGCAGTTGCTTTACATTTACGGTGCGCATCGTACCATAATTAAAAGAAACATTCAGAGACAGGCTCAACGTGATTAAAAAAGAGGCAGCAGCGCGTGGCCGCCCGCGCAAGGCGGGCGTGGAAGATGCGGTGCTCGAAGCGATTGTCATGCTGGTGCGCCAGCATGGGCTGGAAGCGGTGACGATACAGATGGTGGCCGACGCGGCCGGCGTGGGGCGCCAGACGATCTACCGGCGCTGGCCACGGCGCGAAGACATGCTGCTCGACGCGCTCGTCAAGCGCACGGCGGAAAAGCTGCAGCGCGCGCTCGACATGCCGGACGGCCAGGAAATCGAGGCGATCTGCGCGCGCATCTTCGACAACCTGAACGCCGATGGCCGCTTCACCTGCGATTTATTGGTGCTGATCCACAATGATGCGGCCGCGCAGCTGCGCTTTCGCGAACAGATCGTCGCGCCGTGGATCACCCTGGTGGTGCAGCGCCTGGTCAACATCGGCGTGCGCGCCGACCTCGACCTGCGCCTGTTCGCCTTCATGCTGCAATCGGCGCTGGTGTACCAGATGCAGCTGGATGGCCAGCTCGACGATGCCCTGCAGGAACGTTGCTGCCGCTTTATCCGCAGCATGCTGTAGCACTGGATATAATCGTGGCGTCACCTTCTTCGCCACCACCAGAAAGCCAGCCCATGAGCCATGTATTTCCCGCCAGCCTGCAAGCGCCGCGCAGCCGTTTGAGCAGCAACGGTCCCGAACTGTCGCGCATCGTCGCCGGCATGTGGCGCATCGGCGAGTGGAATATGTCGGCGCAGCAACGCCTGGCCTTCATCGAGCAATGCCTGGCACTGGACGTGTCCAGTTTCGACCATGCCGATATCTATGGCGATTACAGCGCCGAGGGCTTGTTCGGCGAAGCGCTGGCCCTGCAGCCGGGCTTGCGCGACAAGATGGAGCTGGTCAGCAAGTGCGGCATCAAGCTGCTGTCGCCGCACCGTCCCGGCCACGCCATCCAGCATTACGACACGAGCGCGGCGCACATCACCAGTTCCGTGGAACAGACCTTGCGCCAGCTGCAGACCGACCGCCTGGACTTGCTGCTGATCCACCGTCCCGACCCGCTGATGGATTTCGACGAGATCGCCGGCGCATTTACCCAGCTACAACAAGCGGGCAAGGTCTTGCACTTTGGCGTATCGAATTTCAGCCGCCACCAGTTCGACTGCCTGCACCGGCGTTTCCCGCTGGTGACGAACCAGGTGGAATTCTCGCCGCTGCACGTGGCGCCCCTGTTCGACGAAACCTTCGACGGCTTGCAGGACGTGGGAGTGGCGCCGATGATCTGGTCGCCGCTGGCCGGTGGCCGGCTGTTCCAGGGGGGCGACGCGAACGTGGAGAACTTGCGCAATGTCATCAAGCAGATCGCGGATCAACTGCAGCGTCCGTTTGCCAGCGTGGTGTTTGCCTGGATCATGCAACTGCCGTGCCGTCCCCTGCCGTTGACGGGCACGGGACGCATCGAGGCCGTGGGCGTGGCAGTGGAAGGCACGCAGTTTACGCTCAGCCGCAGCGACTGGTTCGCCATCCTGCGCGCCGCGCGCGGGCACGAGGTCGCCTGAGATTAATCGATCTCGTCCGGGTCGTTGAACACCTGAGGCAAGGCGATGCCGCGCCAGCCCAGGTACCACGCCAGGTTGAGCAGCAGGGTGGCGGCGATGTAGACGGCGAAGAACAGCGCGAAGAAGCTGGTCTTCAGCCACACCAGCAGGGCGACGGCCACGATCAGCACCAGCAGCGCGGCCAGGCTTTTCTTTTGCTTGGAGCTGGGGAAACGCAAGGTCGACACCATCAGGCTGCCCACGCCGACGAGCAGCAGCATCAGCAGATAGCTGTGCAGCATGGAATCGATGGGCGCCGGCCACGCCACCACCACGGCCGCCACGCAAGCGGCCCCGGCCGTGATCGGCATGCCGACGAAATACAGGGGATCGGTACGCCCCACGTTCACATTGAAGCGCGCCAGGCGCATGGCGCCGCAGGCGACGAAGAAGAAGCTGGCCATGCCGCCGAAGCGCAGCAGCAGCGGATCGTGCACGCCCATCTGCACAAAGCCGTAGCAGTACAACAGGACGGCCGGGGCGCAGCCGAAATTCATCACGTCGGCGATGGAATCGAGCTGCACGCCAAACTGCGAACTGGTGTTCGTCAGACGCGCGACGTAGCCGTCGAGCGCATCGAACACGCCGGCCAGCACCAGCAAGGCGGCGGCCAGGCGATAGGCATCCGCGTCGCCGACAGTCGCGTTATCGACGGAAATGACGATGCTGGCAAAACCGCAGGCTATCGAAAGCAAAGTCACCATGCTGGGCAAGGCGTACTTGGCGCGCTGCAGGCGCGACTTGGGCGATGTGTTCAAATTTGTGGGCAATCAAAGAAATCGGCAATGAGGCTACGCAGCACCAAACGCTGCACTATGCCCATTCTACCCTGCGCAGCTGCGGCACCGTCCGCGCACGAGCACGCGACATATCTTTTCATGGATGCTCTACGGCAGATAAAAATACCTTAGAATCGTTTCACAGGGCAACACGCTGCCCACCACCTCTGTCCGCCTACCTATACAGGAGTCAACTTGATTGCCTCGTCACTGCGTTGGAAATACTGGATACCCGCCCTGCTGAGCGCAGCACTGCTGAGTGCCTGTGGCGGCGGCGATAGCGGCGACAAGACGTCGCTGAGCACCTCGACCCCGGCCGGGCAGCTGACGCAGGAACCGGGCGCTCCCGCCCTCAGCAACAATATCGCCACCGATGGCTTCAACTGGATCAATTACCGGCGCGCTCAGATCGGGCTGACGCCGCTGGTACGCAATGGCCCAATCGACAACGCGGCACTCGGCCACTCCAACTATCTGAACAGCAATAGTGTGGTGGTGCACAATCAAATCAAGGGCAAACCAGGCTTTACCGGCGAAACACTCTACGACCGCCTGACCGCATCAGGCTATGGCGTCACTTCCGTCTGGGGGGAAGTCATCGCGGGCGTGGCGACCAACTCCGGTTTCTACATGGCGGAAAACCTGATCACGGCCGTGTATCACCGCTTCCTCATCTTTGAACCGATCTTCAAGGAAGGCGGCGCCGGCGCGGCCGTCAACAACAGCGGGTATGCCTATTTCACCACCGACCTGGCGGGCAATAGCCGCTATGGCCCCGGCTTGCCAGCCGGACAGATCGTCAGCTACCCGTTCACCGGACAGACCAAGGTCGCCACCAGTTTCTCCAGCAATGAGGAAGAACCCGATCCCGTGCCCAACCAGGACGTGGTCGGCTACCCCATCAGCGTCCATGCGAATTTCGATGCCACCCTCAGCGTGACGGCGTTCACCGTGCGCCAGCGTGGCGCCGGCGCGGACCTGACGGTACGCCTGCTCAGCAAGGAAACCGATGCCATCAATACATCGCGTTCAGTGGCCGCCATCATCCCCTTGGCCCCCCTGCGGGCGGCCACCACCTACGACGTGAGTTTCATCGGCAAAGTCAGTGGCGCGGACGTCACGCGCAGCTGGTCATTCACGACGCGATAGCGATATTGCCGACTGCCAAGCGGGCGCAGCGTCGGGCATGACTGGATGTAGAATAGCTGTTCCTGCTTTACGGCAATTGACAAGTTTTGGGGCGCTCTGCACAGCATGCTGAAACCACACGCCACTTGCGATGATGATGATGATGCCGCCGTTGCGGCATCCGACATGGTCCGTATTCTCGATGTCGAGAACGGACTGGGCCGCATCATGGGCGACCGCATCCTGTACCTGAAAATCCTGCGCCGCTTCCTGCATGACCACGGCACCACGCCGTGCCAGATCCGCGCCGAATTCGACACGGGCAACTATGCCTCCGCGCGCCTGAAGGCGCATACCCTGAAAGGCGCCGCCGGCATGATCGGTGCGCACCATGTGCATGGCCTGTCGGCAACCTTGGAGTCGGCGCTGCGCGCGCAGGCAACCGACCTGGCCCGGCAGATGCTGCAACTGGAACTGGCGCAGGATCAATTGCTCGGTGCGGTCAGCAGCATGCTGGGCACGCCGGAGGCCACCCACACGGCGGCGCAGGACGTGGCGCCCGACCCTGCTGCGCCCGCCATCCAGCTGCTGCTGGCGCGCCTGGCCAGCCACCTGCGCGAAGGCGACGGCGCGGCCATCGACATTCTGGAAAACTCGGCCAGCCTGCTCGCTGCCAGCCTGGGCGTGCATGTCTACCAGGAAGTGGCCGCGGCTGCGCATGAGTTCGACTACGACGGCGCGCTGGCGGCGCTGCTGCGGCGCCGCTAGCGCTCAGCTGTTGTACTGCGCCTCTTCCGCATACGCCACGCCACAACTCTTGCAACAGAAACGGCGCACGGCGTCTAGCGGCTTGTCGCAATACCAGCACGCGCCTTTCGGCGGCAAGGAGGCGATCAATTCCGGCATGGCGGGCAGTGGGCGCGCCACTACCCCATCCTCGCATTCCACGACATCCGGCTGTTTGCTGTCCATGGCGCTTCCTTTCCTAGCGGCACTTCAAGGCCGCTCAGCAAGATTACGTCATTAAAGTTGATGCGGTATGAGCATGCGCAATAGACCGCTCTCCCGTGGGATACATGGCAGCAAATGGCGCTATTCGCGGCGAGGCTGGGTTTGCACACTCGGCCCCACAAGATCGGCCCGTTCCATGCAGTAAGGCTCCCACTCTGTCTCCTGCCGCATGACGAAAGTCATATTGGCAAGACGCGCACCGTGCGCCTGGATGGCTTCCTTGCGCTGGGGTGTATTGACAAGCAAGGCCATCACTTGACCTACCTTGTTTTCATCCTCGCGGACCAGCTCGCCAAGGCCAGCCAGGCATTCACTGCTGCGTATCGCCATCGAATGCGCATGTGACGATTCCCAGGGTGTGGTTGCCAGAATAGCCGCCTGGCTGCTGATGGCAACATTTGCCATGCCCCGCAGAAGCCGGGCATCTCGCGAAAAATGCCGCCGCAGGAACAACTCGACATCATCGCGCACGCCATTATCATTGCTATCAATACCGGCAAGCGTTTGTTTGCCAGCAGCACCAGGATCAGGCGGTAGCACAGTGTCGATCGTCAATTGCAATGGGGCGGCAGCCAAAACCGCGATAGGAGAAACAAGCGCCAATGCGAAAAAAACAATAGCGGTGCTACGCGGGAATGAAGGATATGTCATAGGAACTCCTGGTTGGGAATTCCGACTATAAAACCGTCACACGGCAAGCTATTGCTGTTACACAATCAATATGAATTTGCTTGCGGATACAGAGCCGGCTGAAAACCACATCCAATAAATCATCCGGCGAAATTTCGCCGGTGGCGCTCGACAGTTGCACCTGCGCCAGGCGCAGCTCTTCGGCGAACAGATCGAGCGCCGGTCTTTTCGCCGTTCGAGGTGTATGCAAAAAAACACCTCCGATGCTTATTTCCGAAAGCTCCTGACGGCATCATTTGCATGCTCGGCGATGAGTTTCTTAAGCGCCGGCTGTCCAGCATACTTGGCAGACAGCCGTTTCCACTGCTTCTGCGCCTGGCCGCACGATTGCTCGACGGCCTGCGTGATCTCGCGCTGGCGCTCCTTGTCGTGATCATCCCACTCGCCGGCAAAATGCTCGCACATTTGCGCCTGATCAATGAACTGCGCCACGTCGCGCGGCAGCTTTTCCTCAGCCTGAGCCAGCAAGGGCAGGCAGCACAGTGCGGCAGCGATCCACATTTTCATCGTTGCCCCTTACTTGCCGATGCAGAAACGGCTGAAAATCACGCCCAGCAGATCGTCCGGCGAAAACTCGCCCGTGATGCTCGACAGCTGTACCTGCGCCAGGCGCAGCTCTTCGGCGAACAGGTCCAGTGACTGGTCGTCCTGCGCCGCGTGTTCGGCGGCGATATCAAGGTGCTTGCCGGCCGATTTCAAGGCGATCAGATGGCGTTCGCGCGCCAGGTACAGCGATTCGCCCGTCTGCTGCCAGCCGGCGATGCGCAGCAACTCAGCACGCAGCAAATCGATGCCGATGTGCTCGTGCGCCGACAGATACACGTGGGTGGCGTCCGGCAGGGCATCCACACTGGGCTTGTGGCCCGACAGGTCAATCTTGTTCCACACGCGCACCACGGGCACGCCTTCGGGGAAGGCGGCGACGATGGTTTCGTCGGCCAGCGTCGGACCGTGGTCGGCATCCAACAGGTGCAGGATCACGTCGGCCTTGCCGATCTCGCCCCAGGTGCGCTCGATGCCGATGCGCTCGACGGCGTCGATGGTGTCGCCCGCGCTGCGGATGCCGGCCGTGTCGATGATGTTGAGCGGAATACCCTCGATCTGGATGGTTTCGCTGACCTTGTCGCGCGTGGTGCCGGCAATCGGCGTGACGATCGCCACGTCGGCGCCCGCCAGCGCGTTCAGCAACGAAGACTTGCCCACGTTCGGCTGGCCGGCTAGCACGACATTGAGACCTTCGCGCAGCAGCGCGCCCTGCGCCGCCTGCGCAAACACTTTATTCAAGGCTACGATGACGGCTTTCAACTGGCCGCGCGCGTTCGATTTTTCCAGGAAATCGATTTCTTCTTCCGGGAAGTCGAGGGTCGCCTCGACCAGCATGCGCAAGCCCGTCACCTGCTCCACCAGCGCGTGGATGGTGTTCGAAAACGCGCCCGACAGCGATTGCGAGGCGGACTTGGCCGCCGCTTCCGTGGAGGCGTCGATCAGGTCGGCCACGGCTTCGGCTTGCGCCAGGTCAAGCTTGTCATTCAAAAACGCGCGGCGCGTGAATTCGCCCGGTTCGGCCAGGCGCAAGCCGCTGTCGCGGCCCGCTTCGAGCACGCGCGCCAGCAGCAGCTGTAGCACCACGGGGCCGCCGTGACCCTGCAATTCCAGCACGTCTTCGCCCGTGTACGAATGCGGGCCCTTGAAGTGGATGGCGATGCCCTGGTCGATGATGGCGCCGTCGCTTTCCGTGAAGGGCAAATAGCTGGCGTGGCGCGGTTTGAGTGGCTGCGCGCCGAACAGGGCGACCATCAAAGGGGCGAGATTTTTGCCGGAGGCGCGTACCACGCCGATGCCGCCGCGCCCGGGGGCAGTGGCGATGGCGGCGATAGGGGAAGAGTCGAGTTTCATGGGGATATTGTAGATTAAAAAAAAGCCCGCGCGAGGCGGGCTTTCTGGTCGCTGGCCGGAATTACTTGACGGCTGGCGCGTATTTCTTGGTGATCACCCATTGCTGGCCGATCGACAGGACGTTGTTGACAACCCAGTAGAGTACCAAGCCCGACGGGAAGAAGAAGAACATCACCGAGAATGCCAGTGGCATGAACAGCATCATCTTCGCTTGCATCGGATCGGCCGGAGCCGGGTTCAGCTTGGTCGTGATGTACATCGAAATCGCGTACAGCACGGGCAGGATGCACCATGGGTCATGCTGGGCCAGATCGGTGATCCAGCCGATCCATGGCGCGCCGCGGATTTCCACGGAAGCGTTCAAGACCCAGTACAGGGCGATAAAGACGGGCATCTGGATCAGGATCGGCAGGCAGCCGCCCAGCGGATTGATCTTTTCCGTCTTGTACAGCTCCATCGTGGCCTGGTTCATCTTTTGCGGATCACCCTTGAAGCGTTCGCGGATGGCTTGCATCTTCGGCGTGACCAGTTTCATCTTCGCCATGCTGCGGTAGCCGGCGGCCGACAGCGGGAAGAACAGCAGCTTGATCAGGATCGTGAAGGCGATGATGGTCCAGCCCCAGTTGCCCAGTACGCTGTGGATCTGTTCCATGACCCAGAACATCGGCTTGGCGATGATGGTCAGCCAGCCATAATCCTTGACCAGTTCCAGGCCAGGCGAGACGTTTTCCAGCAGATGCGCGATTTGCGGACCCGAGTACAACTTGCTGTCCATGCTGGCCGAGGCGCCAGGCGCCAGGGTAGGCAATGGCAGCACGTTGCCGATGGCGTACAGGTTGGGGCCGACCTTCTTCGTGAAGATGTCGCGCTTGGCGTTCTCGGGCGGAACGAAAGCGGACACGAAGAAGTGTTGCGAAATCGCAAACCAGCCGCCAGTCGCCGTGGCCGGATACAGGCCCTTCATGGCATTGTCGTTGCCCTTCTTCTCGTCTTCCACGGCCGCTTTTTCGATTTTCTCGAACGTCAGCTTCTGGTACTTGTCCTGTGGCGTGTACAGGGTCGGACCGGTGAAGCTGCTGTTGAAGAACGAATCGCCGACCGGCTTGTTGCCGTCATGCGTCAGCTGCAGATACAGCTGCGGCGTGACAGGTGCCGCGCCCACGTTGGCCACGTCGTGGCGCACGTCGATGACGTAGTCGCCGCGCTTGAAGGTAAACGTCTTGGTCAGCTTGACGCCGCCTTCGACCGCTTCCATCACCAGTTGCACTTGCTTGCCATCGGCCAGGGTGCGTACGCCAGGTTGCACGGTGAAACCGCTCGCGTGCGTAGGGAAGGGGCCGCCGACCAGGCCCGATTGCGCCAGATAGGTATGGTTCGCGCCTTCGTCGAACAGCACTTCGTTTTGCTTGCCGTCATCGGGCTGGCACCACTTGAACAGGCCGAAGCAGCCGCCAAACCAGCCCGGATTGCCCGCGCCCTTGAACTTCAGCAATTCCAGACGCTTGACCTGGCCGCCCAGGGTGTCGATATCGACCTTGATGACGTCGGTGGTGATGGTAATCACTTCGCGTTTGAACGCGGCGGGATCGACAGCCTCACCCGGCAGGGCAGGCACGCCTGCCGCAGCCGAGGCAGCCAGGGCATCCGTCTTGGCAGGGGTCGCAGGCGCCTTGGCGGTTTGTTCCGTGTTCGCGGAGAACATCGACGGCTTGCCGTTCGAGATCATCCATTCGTTCCAGAGAATTACCAGCGAGACGGAAAACACGATCCACAGGATGGTACGTTTATTGATATCCATTAGGGTATTTGTCAGGAGTGGTTGCAACCGCAAGCGGTCGTTGAAGATTGTTTGGCGTCGGCCGGCGGCACCGGGTCGACACCCCCCTCATTCCAGGGGTGGCAACGGCACAGGCGCTTGGCAGCCAGCAGGCTGCCCTTGGCCGTGCCGTGCACGCGCAGCGCTTCCATCGCGTAATGCGAACAGCTCGGATAGAAACGGCAATTCTGTCCCAGCATGGGGCTGATCAGCAACTGATAAGCGCGCAGCAGGAACAGCAGCAGGGTTTTCATGGCGCGGATGGTGGTGGCGTAGCAACAGAACGGGCCTGGGCGGCGATTTGCGCCGCGAACAGGCGGCCCAATTCCTCACGCAGCTCGGCTTTGAGCCGGGTCGTGGTGGCCGGGCCATCCTTGCTGTTGACGGCGCGCGACAAACGCACCACGCAGTCGACCGGCGGCATCGCGCTGTTGCGAAACAGCTCGCGCGTGACGCGCTTGATCGTGTTGCGGGTCGCCGCGCGCGGCGCGAAACGCTTGGCCACAACGACGCCCAGCCGCGCATGCGGCAATTGATTGTGTCGGGTGTACAGCACAAAATGCGCTGTTTTTTGCGAAGGGCGCAAACGAAAAACGGATGAAAATTCATCCGTTTTAACGATACGCCGAAAGCGCGCGAAGTCGTGTGAACCTTCGCGTTGATTGCCGACTGGAGTACAGCTAGCCACGCGATCAGCTGTCAACGACAAGCCTAGACGGCCAGACGTTTGCGGCCCTTTGCGCGACGTGCGTTGAGCACATCACGGCCACCACGGGTAGCCATACGAGCGCGGAAGCCGTGCGTACGCTTGCGGCGAACGACGGAAGGTTGGTAAGTACGTTTCATGTTGGTCTCGCTAAAAACAAAAAAAATGCAAAATCGGGTCTGACGTCCCGTCAGTTTTTGGTGCCAATGACAATCGCGCACTTATGCCAAGGCACAAGCTGGCCAATCTCATCGCCCGCTTGAACGCGCACCAAATCTACTACGCGGAGCGATTTGCGGCCTCCGGTGCTCACTGTGCCTTCGCACAGTTGCGCGCCTCAGCCACAACTCATCACCGCTCGCTACGATTTGGTACTGCGTCGTTAATCCACGCTTAGTCCATATTGTCGTTCCAAATGAATAAACACGGAATACGGGCGGGGAACCCTGAATTATTCAGCATATGCCCCCCTCTTGTCAAGGATTGCCGTGATCGCCTGGAAATTTTCGCGCCGCCCGCCAGTTGCTGGCAAGGCCACGCCACAGGCCGCGCCAGCACTGCCTGTGACGGGATAACCGGGGGATAAGTCGCCTCTTATGCACATGGCGCCCCACCCCGCCACAGAAAAATAAGCGTCGCGCCTGTGGATAACTTTGTCAGTCGGGAGTAGAATAGCGCGTTACGTGTGGCGAGCCCTCGCGCGACGCCGGCCTTGCAACACGGTGAACGCAGGGCAGAATCGATACGCCCTCCCACACCTTTTCACATAGACATACATGGATAATTTCTGGCAGGCCTGTTCCGCGCAGTTGGAACTGGAGCTGACACCGCAACAATTCAGTGCGTGGATCAAACCGCTTATCCCTCTCGATTACGAAGAGGGCAAGCTGCGCATTGCTGCGCCCAATCGCTTCAAGCTCGATTGGGTCAAGACCCAGTTCGCCAGCCGCATCACTGCGCTGGCCATTCAGTACTTCGAAGCGCCGACGGAAGTGCAGTTCGTGCTCGACCCGCGCCTGGCCCTGCCGAAGAAACCCGTCACCGCCAGCACCCCGGCCAGCGATCCGAATGGCGGCGCGCCCAGCGCGCGCGCCGCGGAGCCGCAGCCGAGCGTGCCTGAACTGAGCATCGGCGCCGCGCCGCGCCGCGAGCAGAGCCGCATCAACACCGACCTGACCTTCGACAGCTTCGTGACCGGCAAGGCCAACCAATTGGCGCGCGCCGCCGCCATCCAGGTGGCGAACAATCCGGGCGTGTCATATAACCCGCTGTTCTTCTACGGCGGCGTCGGCCTCGGTAAAACCCACTTGATCCACGCCATCGGCAACCAGGTGATGGCCGACAATCCGGGCGCGAAGATACGCTACATCCACGCGGAACAGTACGTCCGCGACGTAGTGACCGCTTACCAGCGCAAGGGTTTCGACGACTTCAAGCACTACTATCACTCGCTCGACATGCTGCTGATCGATGATATCCAGTTCTTTGGCGGCAAGAGCCGCACGCAGGAAGAGTTTTTCTATGCGTTCGAGGCATTAATTGCCGCGAAGAAACAGATCATCATCACCTCGGATACCTATCCGAAGGAAATCACGGGCATGGACGACCGCCTGATCTCGCGCTTCGACTCGGGCCTGACGGTGGCCATCGAACCGCCGGAACTGGAAATGCGCGTGGCCATTCTGTTGAAAAAAGCCAAGCAAGAAGGCGTGACCTTCTCCGACGACGTGGCGTTCTTTGTCGCCAAGCACTTGCGCTCGAACGTGCGCGAGCTGGAAGGCGCGCTGCGCAAGATCCTGGCGTACTCGCGCTTCCATGGCAAGGACATCACGATCGATATCGTCAAGGAAGCCCTGAAGGACTTGCTGTCGGTGCAGAACCGCCAGATTTCCGTGGAAAACATCCAGAAAACGGTGGCCGACTTCTTCAATATCAAGGTTGCCGACATGTATTCGAAGCGCCGCCCCGCGAATATCGCCCGGCCGCGCCAGATCGCCATGTACCTGGCCAAGGAATTGACACAGAAGAGCCTGCCGGAAATCGGCGAGCTGTTCGGCGGTCGCGACCACACCACGGTGCTGCATGCCGTGCGCAAGATCGCGCTGGACCGCACCAAGAACCCGGAATGCAACCATGAATTGCATGTGCTGGAACAAACGTTAAAAGGCTAAGCGCCGCTTGGGCAAGGCTGGCTCAAAACGTGCTTTACCCTTATTATCTGGGAGAGCGCCGCAGCCGGCCTGCCGGGGCTCCCCTTGCAATGATTGTTAAATTACTACGTTAAACTTCATACCTATACATTGAGGATAAATATGCAATTGGTCAAAACCACCCGAGATACCCTTCTCCGGCCACTGCAGATCGTGAGCGGTATTGTCGAGCGTCGGCACACTATGCCGATTCTGGCCAATATCCTCATCCGCAAAGACGGTGAAAATGTCTCCTTCCTGTCGACCGACACCGAAGTGCAGATCACCACGCACGCGCAAATCGGTTCCGGCGCGGACGTCACCGGCACCACCGTGGCCGCGCGCAAGCTGCTGGACATCCTGCGCGCCCTGCCCGAATCAGGCGACGTCACGATGACCCTGCTCAACAAGCGCCTGACCGTGCAAACGGGCAAGTCGCGCTTCGCCCTGCAAACCCTGGCGGCGGAAGAGTTTCCAACCGTGCAACAGGCGGAAAGCTACAACGCGTCCGTCACCCTGCCCCAGAAAACCTTGAAGCACCTGTTCAACATGGTGCATTTCTCGATGGCGCAGCAAGACATCCGCTACTACCTGAACGGCTTGCTGCTGGTTCTGGATGGCAATAATGTCATCGCCGTGGCCACCGACGGCCACCGCCTGGCGTTTTGCCAGGTCGCCACCGAGCAGACGTTCGCGCGCCAGGAAGTCATTATTCCGCGCAAGACCATCATCGAACTGCAGCGCCTGCTGGAAGAGAACGATGAGCCGGTACAGCTGGACATCGCCGCCAACCAGGTGAAACTGACCTTTGCCGACATCGAGCTGATCTCGAAACTGGTGGAAGGCAAGTTCCCCGACTACACGCGCGTGATTCCAAAAGGCTACAAGAACGACTTCACCATCGGCCGCGATGAACTGCTGCGCTCGCTGCAACGTGCCGCCATCATGACCAGCGACAAGTTCAAGGGCGTGCGCTGCATCATCACCCCGGGCAGCATGAAGATCAGCTCGACCAATGCGGACCAGGAAGAAGCCGTTGAAGAGCTGGAAATCGATTACGGCGGCGACTCCGTCGACATCGGCTTCAACGTGACGTATCTGCTGGACGTGCTGAACAACCTGAAATGCGAATACGTCAACATCGCACTGGGCGACTCGAACTCGTCCGCCCTGATCTCCATCCCCGACAATGCCGACTTCAAGTATGTCGTCATGCCGATGCGCATCTAAAGACCACAGCAATGACGTAGGTCGGATTAACGCAGCGTAATCCGACATGCTGAATCGCCGTCTGTCGGGTTACGCCGTTCCGGCTAACCCGACCTACGGTCATCAGCCAGCAGCCCCGAATCAATCAGCAATCGTTATTTGAGAAAGCAGTCCATGTCCGAGAATCCACAAGACACCCCGATCCAGGCCAAAACGGAAGAATACGGCGCCTCCTCCATCCAGATCCTGGAAGGCCTGGAAGCCGTGCGCAAACGCCCGGGCATGTACATTGGCGACACCTCGGACGGCACCGGCTTGCACCATCTGGTATTCGAAGTGCTGGACAACTCGATCGATGAATCGCTGGCCGGCCACTGCACGGAAATCCACGTCACCATCCACAGCGACAACTCGATCTCGATCACCGACAATGGCCGCGGCGTGCCGACCGGCCTGAAAATGGACGACAAGCACGATCCGAAGCGTTCGGCGGCGGAAATCGTCATGACCGAGCTGCACGCCGGCGGCAAGTTCGACCAGAACTCGTACAAAGTCTCGGGCGGCTTGCACGGCGTGGGGGTGTCTTGCGTGAATGGCCTGTCGAAATTGCTGAAACTGACCATCCGCCGCGATGGCAAAGTGCATCACATGGAATTCGTGCGCGGCGTGCCGCAAGACCGCCAGATCGTCATGGTCGGCGACATCGCCACCTCGCCGATCAAGGTCATCGGCGACACGGACAAGCGCGGCACCGACGTGCACTTCTGGGCCGACGAAGAGATTTTCACGCACGTGGAATTCCACTACGAAATCCTGGCCAAGCGCATCCGCGAACTGTCCTTCCTGAACAATGGCGTCAACATCAAGTTGTCCGACCAGCGCACGGGCAAGGAAGAAGTGTTCGCCTTCGAAGGCGGCACGCGCGGCTTCGTCGAATACATCAACAAGGCCAAATCGGTCTTGCACCCGACCATTTTCCAGGCCACGGGCGAGCGCATGTCCGACCAGAACACGAACATCTCGGTCGACGTGTCGATGCAGTGGAACGATGCCTACAATGAACAGGTGTTGTGCTTCACGAATAACATCCCGCAACGCGACGGCGGCACCCACCTGACGGGCTTGCGCGCGGCCATGACGCGCGTAATCAACAAATACATCGATGAACACGAGTTCGCCAAGAAGGCGAAAGTGGAAATCAGCGGCGACGACATGCGCGAAGGCCTGACCTGCGTCTTGTCGGTGAAAGTGCCGGAACCGAAATTCTCGTCGCAGACGAAAGACAAGCTGGTATCGAGCGAAGTGCGCGGCCCCGTCGAAGAGATCGTCGCCAAGACCCTGGCCGATTACCTGCAAGAAAAACCGAACGACGCCAAGATCATTTGCGGCAAGATCGTCGAAGCGGCGCGCGCCCGCGAAGCGGCACGCAAGGCCCGCGACTTGACGCGCCGCAAGGGCATCATGGACGGCCTGGGCCTGTCGGCCAAGCTGGCCGACTGCCAGGAAAAAGACCCCGCCCTGTGCGAACTGTACATCGTCGAGGGTGACTCGGCAGGTGGCTCCGCAAAACAAGGGCGCGACCGCAAGTTCCAGGCCATCCTGCCGCTGCGCGGTAAAGTCTTGAACGTGGAAAAAGCCCGCTTCGAAAAAATGCTGTCGTCCGAGCAGATCACCACCCTGATCGCCACGCTCGGCACCTCGATCGGACCGGACGAATTCAACGTCGAAAAGCTGCGCTACCACCGCATCATCATCATGACCGATGCGGACGTCGACGGCGCCCACATCCGCACCCTGCTGCTGACCCTGTTCTACCGCCAGATGCCGCAACTGGTCGAACGCGGCCACATCTATATCGCGCAACCGCCGCTGTACAAGGTGAAATCGGGCCGCGACGAGCGCTATCTGAAAGATGACGCCGAGGAAGCGAGCTACATGATGACGGTGGCGCTGAACACGGCCGTGCTGGTGCCGCGCACAGGCGCGGAAGGCATTTCCGGCGAGACCCTGACGGAACTGGTGCGCAAGTTCAACCTGTCGAACACCATCATGACGCGCCTGACGCGCGTCATCGACCGCGCCGCCCTGACGGCCATCATGACGGGCGTGCAGCTGGACCTGTCGACCCTGGACCTGGCGGAAACCTCCGCCCTGGCCCTGCAGACGGCCATCAACGACAGCGCCGTGCGCGTGCACGTGCGTTCCGACGACCTGTCGGAAAAACACATGCTGCGCATCGAACGCATGCACCACGGTAACGTCAAAGTCAGCGCCATCGACGCCGACTTCGTGCAAGGCCCCGACTACGCCGTGCTGAGCAGCGGCGCCGCCACCTTCGAAGGCCTGATCGGCGAAGGCGCCTTCGTGCGCCGCGGCGAAGGCGAGCGCATGAAGGAAATCGCCGTGGTCGACTTCCACCACGCCATGCAATGGCTGCGCGACGAAGCCGAACGCACCGTCTCGAAACAGCGCTACAAAGGTCTGGGCGAGATGAACCCGGACCAGCTGTGGGAAACCACGATGGACCCGACCGTGCGCCGCCTGTTGAAAGTGCAGATCGAAGACGCGATTGCGGCAGATCAAATCTTCACGACGCTGATGGGCGATGATGTGGAGCCGCGCAGGGCGTTTATTGAAAATAATGCGCTGCGGGCGGGCAATATTGACGTGTAAGCCAGCGTCCTTGGTTTCCGTTGCAGCCAAGGCGGCCCTCTTCAGGGCCGCTTTTTTTATGCACGCCAGTATCCTGCTACCAGATTGACATACTTGCTAAAAGCAAGCAATAATATGCCATAAGCAAGCAACTGGGAGCTATCACATGCAGGCGGATCAACTCGGCGAACGCACGGAGACCGTGCGTCGTTTCAACCGTTTCTATACGCGTCAGATTGGCGTACTGCATGAACACTTGCTCGACAGCGCGTTTTCGCTGACAGAGGTGCGCATCCTGTATGAACTGGCGCATCAGGCGCAACTGACCAGCGCGGACCTGTGCCGCGAACTGGGCTTGAACGCGGGCTATCTGAGCCGGGTCATTGCCGGCTTCGAAAAGCAGGGGCTGATCGCCAAGACGCGCTCGCCGACGGATGCGCGCGCGGCGCAATTGCAGCTGACCGAACAGGGACAGCGCACCCTCGCGTCCCTGGTCGACGCCTCGCGGCACGAAGTCGCTGCCATGCTGGAGCGCTTGCCGCCGACGGCGCAGCAGGAGTTGGTCTCTGCCATGGAGCAAATCCAGGGTTTGCTGGGGGAGGGATCGCCCAGTTCATCGCCCAGTTATATCCTGCGCAATCCGCAGCCGGGCGACATGGGCTGGATCATCCACCGGCAAGCTGTGCTGTATGCGCAGGAATATGGCTGGAACAACGAGTACGAGGCACTCGTTGCCGAGATCCTCGCCAAGTTCGTGCGGGAATTCGACCCGGCCCGCGAGCGCTGCTGGATCGCAGAGAAGGACGGCAAGGTAATCGGTTCCGTCTTCATCGTGCGCCAGGATGACACGACGGCCAAGCTGCGCCTGCTGTATGTCGATCCCTGCGCGCGCGGCCTGGGCATCGGCAGCCGCCTCGTCGAGGAATGCCTGCGCTTCAGCCGCCAGGTCGGCTACATGAAAATGGTGTTGTGGACCAACAGCATACTCACCGACGCACGCCGCATCTACGACAAGGCCGGCTTCCAGCTGGTCGAGGAAGAGGCGCATCACAGCTTTGGCAAGGACTTGATCGGCCAGGTGCTGGCGCGTGGCCTGTAAGCAGGCGCTTGACAGCTCCTGATGTGAAAGCGACTGTGGCGACACGAGGACAGTGGCCGCCGATTTCCTCGCTCATCTCCCCACTGCCCCCAAGAAACCAGTACACTAGTTCCTGAGCGCAACTAATTTTGTGCGCGCGCCAAGCCGCCTGCCGTTGCCGGGAGGCGTCCCTGCCGCAAGGCGTGTTGTCTGCCTGGACAAATGTCATGTTCACTTCGCGCAGCCTGTCTCCTGCCTTCTATTACCTGTTCTTTTCAGGAGAACGGGAGCAGCAGCAGCGCTTTTTCAAGGAACTGCATTTCATTTCGATAGCCATCCTGACGTTTGGCCTGGCTTGCTGGCTGGTCACGTTCAGCCTGACCTTGCCGCGCGCTTCGCTCGATCATGCGCAGGCGGCGCTGGGCGTGACGGGCATGCTGGTCGGGCTGGTGCTGACCAAGTATGCGAAGTCGCTGCAAGCGATCATCGTCAGCGGCACCATCAGCGTGCTGTTCATCGCTTTCAGCTTTCGCGTGCTGATGCTGGGCACGGAAGATCCCTCGTTCTGGGTATTGCCGCTGGGGGTGATGATCACCCTGACGACGGCGCCCATCTTCAGCGGCATCGCGTATTACCTGGGCGTGTCGCTGTGCGTGTGGGCCATCCTGGGGCTGGGGCAGTTTCCCGTGCATGCGGGACAGGCTGACCAGCATTGGCCGGTGCTGGCCGTCACTATCAGCGTGATCATCGGCCTGGCGCTGAATATCTATTTTCTCGTCTTGCGCATCCATAACTACCGCGCCCAGCGCGAACTGGCGACGATGGCTTACAAGGATGGCTTGACCGGGCTCAACAATCGCCGCATGTTCACGCAAAGCGCCCGCATCCTGCAGCGCACGGCGCACACGCCCGCATATTTTCTGATGATCGACATCGACGACTTCAAGCAGATCAATGACGTGTACGGCCATGACGCGGGCGATGAGGTGCTGAAAAAGATCGCCGACCTCATCGCGGGGCTGTCGGGCGAGCACCTGTGCGGCCGCCTGGGTGGCGAGGAATTCGCCGTCATTTACCTGGGTGAAAAGAACGCGGCCTGCGCCTTTGCCGCGCAGCTGGTCGACAGCGTCGAGGCGGCTTTCGTGCCGGAACGCAAGGTGTCCGTCAGCATCGGCATGGCGGAACTGATCAAGGAAGCGGACTTGTCGCACAGCTACCGGCGTGCCGATGAGTCGCTGTACCAGGCCAAGAAAAGCGGCAAGAACCGCTACGTGCTCAACGCCGCCTGAGCATTGCCGTTGGGCGCTGCATCGAGCAGCGCCAGCAACGCTTGTGGCGCAATCTTCCAGGGGTCGCGCTGCTCCGGGTCCACCTCATCCCAGCTGTCCTGGGCGCCGATCTTGAGGATGGTCAAGGGAATGTCCTTGCTCTCGAAGAAGGCCAGCATGCGGCGGATCAGACGGCTTACCTTGGCGTGGTCATCTTGATACAAGGAGCAGGTATAGAAACAGCCCTTCTCTCCCATGCGCAATTTCCTGGCCGCGCCGAGACGCGAGTAGACCCCGTACTTGTGCAGGAACTCGGTCACGACCGCATCGTCGACGGGAATACGGCAGGAAATGGTGATCTTGGCCATGGCAAGCGGGACAGTGATTCAATAGCCGAGCTTAGCAGAAAGCGTTTCATTCCTGAAATGCTAAGATCGCGGCCCGCGCATGCCGGCAAGCCCTCCGGCATGGCGTCCCGAGAAGGATAGCCATTGAACACCCGAGGAAACATCACTTTTCGCATGCTGTCGCTGTGCGCCGCCCTGTGCCTGCCGCTTTCCAGCATGGCACAAGCCATTTCTGCCGAGGATGCCGCCTTCGTGGCCGCCACCGTGCCCGTCTCCGTGCCGTCGCCACCGCTCAGCCTGAACGAGCATCCACAAATCCGCGCCGACGTCTTCCGGCTGCTGGGCTATGCGCGTGGCGACTATACGCAGGGCGATACCCTGGTCGCGCTCCAGGTGCTCGACAGCATGCGTTCGCTGCATGACATCGAGCGCACCATGCTGCCCGACGGACGCTCGGTGCTGGCCTCCATCGATGCCGGCACGCACGGTGCGCAGCGCGCCGCCATGCTGTTCGACCCGCAACGCAAGCTGTTGGCGCTGGCCCTTGTCAACGGCCATTGCCAGGCCGCCATCGGCGATGCCGCACCCGCCTGCCTGCCATCCACGCATGCCGTGCTGACCTTGTTCCTGCCACCGGACGCGGAGGATGAGATGGCCGCGCCGCTGCTCGTGTGGGCGCGGCAACTGCCGCCCATGCTGGCGCAGGCTGCGCCGCACCAGCGGCAAAGCATTGCTGTGGTGGAATACATCACCACCCGCCCCGACCAGCCCGGCTGGGAGCAGCGCGACGTGCCGCCCGGCTTCCCCCCCAGCTTGCAGCACCTGCTGCTGCCGAACGCGGAACTCAACAGCAGCTCCAGCGGCGGCAAACTCATCGCGCCGGCGGGCCTGGCCGGTTTGCCCATGCGCACGCCCACGGAAGCGGCCGAAGCCGGCGACGAGCCCATGCCCGATGCCAGCATCACCCTGCGCAGCTATGCCGACTTCCACTGGGTGCTCAACACCTACGCCAAACTGGCCAAGGGCGCGCAAGTGAAGGGGCATGACGACAAGGTGGTGTTCACGGGCAGCGATACGAGCGGCCGCTACACGGTGACCTTGCGCGAACAGGGCAAGAAAGACAGCGTCTTCATCACCGTGGCCAGCTGGAAGAAAGAATAGCTCCTACAAGTAGGCGCCACCCGAGACTTCGATGCGCTGGCCATTGACCCAGCGGTTGCTGTCCGACAACAGCGAGGCGATCATGGCGCCGATGTCATCCGGCTGGCCCACGCGGCCCAGCGCCGTTTGCGCGGCGATGAACTGGTTCGTCTGCGGATTGTCGCGCACGTCGCCGCCGCCGAAATCCGTGGCGATGGCGCCCGGCGCCACCGTGTTGACGGTGATGCCGCGCGCGCCCAATTCTTTGGCCAGGTAGCGCGTCATCACCTCGACCGCGCCCTTCATGGCCGCGTAGGCCGACATGCCCGGCAAGCTGAAGCGGGTCAAGCCGCTCGACAGGTTCAGGATGCGCCCGCCATCGGCGATCACTGGCAGCAGAGTCTGGGTCAGGAAGTAGACGCCCTTGAAATGGACATTCATGAGCTGATCGAACATGGCCTCACTGGTATCGGCAAACGGCGCCATCAGGCCGATGCCGGCATTGTTGACCAGATAATCCAGGGTATCGCGACCCCAGCTTTGCAAGGTGGCTTGCAGCGCATGCGAAAAACCGTCGAACGAGGCCACGTCGCCGCAATCGAGTTGCAAGACGGCGGCGCGGCGGCCCAGTAGCCCGATTTCGGCCGCCACCGCTTCGGCTTCGCCACGTTGCGCATGGTAGGTGAGGATGACGTCGACGCCTTGCCGGGCCAGGTGCAGGGCGGCATTGCGGCCCAGGCCGCGGCTGGCGCCCGTCACCAGTGCGATTGTTTGAGTGGTTGACATGTGCATTCCTTGGGTGGGTGAAGAGGCGACCAGTGTCGCGCCGCAGACAGTCCGCGTGAATAGGCAAAACTCCACATTCCATGCCTAAAACTCCAAACAGCTTGCCAGCCAACTAACAGGCACGCTACGATGGCTGCACAAAAAATAGTCAACACCGTCGCTGCTATCAGACCGGGAATGCCATGTCCACTAACTCATTGGCGGCCGCCATCGCCGCGCATACCGCAACGCGCGACACGCCGGATGGCTTTTATGCGACCGAGATCGCGGCGCTGAAACTGATGCGCATAGGCGAAAAAACCCTGCCCGCCTATGCGCTGTACACGCCCGCCCTGTGCCTGGCCGTGCAAGGTGCCAAGCAAGTGATGCTGGGCGATGCGCTGTTCGATTACGGCGCCATGGATTTTTTGATTGTCAGCGTGGACTTGCCTATTCTTGGCAGGGTGACGCACGCCACGCCGGAGCATCCCTTCCTTGCGCTAATCCTCGAACTCGACGTCAAGCTGTTGCAGGACGTGATACGCCAGCTCGACGGGGAGGCTGTCGCGCCGGGCACGGCGGCGCTGGGCGTCTTCGTGGGACGGCTGGAAGAGCAGGCGGCCGATTGCCTGCTGCGGCTGGTGCGACTGCTGGGCCAGCCGCGCGCCATCGCCATGCTGGCGCCATCCATCCTGCGCGAACTGTATTACTGGCTGCTGTGCAGCCCGCAAGGCGAACAATTACGCCGCCTGGTGGCGCCCGACAGCCGCACCCTGCGCATCGCCGAAGCCATCCACCTGATGCAAGCGGATTTTGCCGCCCCCATCGGCATCGGGCGCCTGGCGGCGCTGGCCGGCATGAGCGTCTCGTCCTTCCATGCGCACTTCAAGAGCATCACGTCGCTGACGCCGCTGCAATATCAAAAACAGCTGCGTCTGCTGCAAGCGCGGCGCCTGATCGTCACGCGCGCGGCCAATGCCTCGCAAGCCGCGTATCAGGTGGGCTATGAAAGTGCCTCGCAATTCAGCCGCGAATACACGCGCATGTTCGGTACGCCCCCCAGCCGCGAACGGGTGGCGGGTGATGTCATGCAGCACTGAAAGATTGCCCCCACGCATAGGCAAATGGCATTGTGCTATTTTGCGGTATGATTTTTTCTGTGCGGCTACGCCGAATCCCTGCCCTGCGCATCTATTGAACATCAATTGCCGACCTTGCTGGAATTCATCCCGTTTGCCGGCCCGCTGGCGGCGGCCGTCATCGCCGTGGTCGTGGCCGGTTTCAGCGGTTTCGAGCACGTGTTCTGGCTGATCGGCTTTATCGCCGCCTACCGTCTGTTCCAGGATTACGTGGTCAACCCATATTTAATGAGCGAAGGCGTGGAAGTGAGCCCGCCGATGGTGATCGTCGGCTTGCTGGCCGGCGACCAGTTGGGGGGCGTGGTCGGCATCTTCCTGTCCATGCCCGTGATGGCGGCCATCAAGATCGTCTTCGTGCGTGCGCGGGCGGCCTTGCAGGCGCGCCATGATGCGCATGAGAAAGCGGAACAGGCGGCAGAGGAAGCGCGCGCCCAGGCCTTGGCCGAGGCGGCGCGCTTGCAGGAACAGGGCAGCAAGGCCACCCTGCCAGCGCAGTAACTTAAGCAGTCACTTAGAATTCTTCCCACTCGCCGCTATTATCAGCAGCGGGCTTGGCCGGACGCGGTTTTGCAGCAGGGGCAGGTGCTGCCGCAGCGCGGGTTGGCGCCAGGCGCAGCGCCGGGCGTTTCAGGGCCGTGCTGGTGGTGGCGGCCACGACAGGCTTGCGCAAGGCAGGCTTGGCGGGAGCCGGGCCGCTGTGGGCGGCGTCGAGCTTGAAAATGCTGACCATCTCGGCCAGCGCCGCCGCCTGTTCCTGCATCGCTTCCGAGGCGGCCGCCGCTTCCTCCACCAGCGCCGCATTCTGTTGCGTCACGGTATCCATTTCCGCCACGGCTTGATTGATCTGGCCGATGCCCAGTTCCTGCTCATGGCCGGCGGCGCTGATTTCGCCCATGATGTCCGTCACGCGGCGGATGCTGGCCACGATCTCGTCCATCGTCGTGCCCGTCTGGCTGACCAGCGCGCTACCGGCGCCCACGTTCTGCACCGACGCTTCGATGAGCACCTTGATATCCTTGGCAGCCGAGGCCGAGCGGTGCGCCAGATTGCGCACTTCCGTGGCGACGACGGCAAAGCCACGCCCCTGTTCGCCGGCACGGGCCGCTTCCACGGCCGCGTTCAGGGCCAGGATGTTCGTCTGGAAGGCGATGCCATCGATCACGCCGATGATGTCGGCAATCTTTTTCGACGATTCGCTGATGCTGCCCATGGTGTCGACCACTTGCGCTACCAGCGCGCCGCCCTTGACGGCCACGTCCGATGCGGAGACGGCCAACTGGTTCGCCTGGCGCGCATTGTCGGAATTCTGCTTGACGGTCGAGGTCAGCTCTTCCAGCGAGGAGGCCGTTTCTTCCAGGCTCGACGCTTGCTGCTCCGTGCGGCTCGACAGATCCAGGTTGCCCGAAGCGATTTCATTGCTGGCCGTGGCGATGGCGCCACTGCCGTCGCGCACGCCGCGCACGGTGGTCGACAGGCGTTCCTGCATTTTCTGCAAGCCCGTCAGCAAGGCGCCCATCTCGTCGTGGCGCGTGATGACGATGTCATTGGCCAGGTTGCCGTCGGAAATGGCGCCGAAATGGCGCAGGGCCTGGTCCAGCGGGTTAAAGATGGCACGCAGCAGCAAGATGCTGGAAATAATGGTCAGCAAGGCACCGACGATCATGCCGCCGATGGCCATGGCCACCTGGGTACGGTAGCTGGACTGGCTTTCCGCATACATCCTGGCGGCCGAGGTGGCCTGGAATTGCGTCAAGGTTTCGGCCGCCTGGTCCAGGGTGCGGTACAGCGGCGTCAGCCCCGTCATCATCAAACCGTCCGCCTGTGCGACATTGCCGTCACGCAAAGCCTTGCTCATGACCAGCAAACCGTTGCTGATGTACTCGCTGCGCTTCTTGTCCATGTCGTCGGACAGGCGCTTTTCGTCCGCGCCTTGCGGCAAGGCCAGGTACACCTTCCAGGACTTGTTGGACGCTTCCATGAACGTTTCGGCACGCGCCAGGGTCTCCTTGGCATTGGCCGCTTCGGGGTGCACCATCACGCGGTCCATCGTGAACCGGGCGCGGCCCAGCAGAATCTGCGACTCGCCGATGGCTTGCGTCGATGCCAGCTGATTGCTGTAGACCTCGTTGAGGCTGTTGTTGGCCGATTTCAGGCTGATGATACTCATGACGCCCAGCACGGCGGTCAGCACGCCCAGCACACTCATGGTGGCAATCAGGCGCATTTTTATTGTTATGTTCGACAGCATGCAATTTTCCTTGGTAGGGGCGCAACCATGCCTGCGCTGGCCAAATGGGATGGCAGCAAGCGCCAGAGAGGCGGGTCACGTGAATTGTTCAGGACAGATCGATACGGCGTGTGCGGCGGCAGGGGGGAAGGCGGCCCGCGCATATCGTCAGGAGTGCAATACAGGGCAACGAGGTCGAGGTTTCCCGTACTTTTAATTTCCTGACTGCAAGATACAGGGAAAGATTACCAGTAGCAATATCCAGCATGGATTTTCACACTTTGTAACAAGCGGATGATGTTTTTTGCGCAGAACGGGCATTCCGCTGTCGTGCGCGGTCGCGCCGGAATGCCAGTTATGTTAATAGACGGTTTCTGTCATGAGCTTGCAGTCGAGCATGGTCAGCACGTGCCAGCCACCGTCCGGCGTCGACTTTCACGGCCCCTGTTTCACGTCATCGACGTACAGACCGCCACCGCCAGGTTCGACCCACTGGCCCTGCTTCTTGCCGTTCACATAGTTGCCCTGCCATTGCAGCACGCCATCGATGCGGCGCTCGCTGGGCCCATTCAAGCGGTCTTTCACGAAATGGTCGAAACCGGTGAAGCTGTGCATGTCCGCTGCGCGCCATTCGGCCACGCCCGGGCTCACTTCCCAGCGGCCCGTGCGCTGGCCCTTGATCATCAGTCCCGTCGTCGTTTCATCGCCGCTTGCATACGTCCATGGTCCTTCCGCCTTGTCGTCGACAAAGGCGCCAGACGAGCGGATGGTGTTCGGCTCTTCGTAGTGCCATATGCCGGTACGCTTGCCCTGCACATACTGGCCGCGGGCAAACACGCTGCCGATGTAGCCATTCACGTCGTATTCGATGAGTACCCCGTCCTGGCTGGCGGCAAAGCGTTGCGGCTGCGTTTCCCAGGTGATCCACTTGACGTGGTAGCTGGGCGCGCGGCTCCCTTGCCAGCCCTTGCCCAGCAGATAGGTCACCGTGAGGAAATGACCATCCTGGCCATCCTTTTTCTGGAAAGTTTTTTTATAGGCGAACGCGGGCGCATCGGCCGGCTTGCCGGGCAACAAGTCGCCATCGATATTGAAATAGCCGACCAGGGTGCCGTGCGCATGCTCGATGGCGTCGAACTCGGCCACGCCCGTGGGCGCGTAATCGATGCTGTAATCGATCAGCTGCAAACGGGCCAGCGCGGCGCGCACCCGCGCTTCGTCCATGGTTGTCGCGCCACGCACGATGGCGTCCAGCGCAGGCTGCAAGGTGGCCACCTTGAACATCCTGCCGCCGCTGCGCTCGTAGCGGTAGGCATGCAAGCCGTAGGCGACATCACTGCGGCTGAGCACGAACGTCGTTTCGCCTTCGCTGTCGAGATCAAGCTGGAACACGGCCGCGATGCTGACCTTGCCATACTTGTCCAGGTTCATGCGTTTTTCGCTGCCCTCATTGCACTGGCAGTAGTAGCCATTGACTTCGCCATTTTCCCGCAGGAAGGCCAGCACCACGCCGCCATCGCGGCGCTCGATGACGCTGGGGTAGGCCATCGGCTGGCCTGCATAAAAACGTGCTGCCGCCTGCGCTGGCGCCAAGGTACCCAGCGCCAGCAGCGCCGCCATCGCGCTCGTCCAAAATATTTGCCGCATGTCAACTCCACTGCCGAAAACCGCCATTATGCATGGCCATTCAGGCAAGGCCGGACACGCCAGGACGCCGGCCAAACAGCGGCCGCTGCACCGTCTGCGCCAGCAGCACGCCCAGCAGCGAAATGCCGCCGCCGGCCAGGTGGTACACATGCATGCTTTCGTGCAGCCAGACGATGGCCAGCAAGGCCGTCAGCAAGGGCAGCAGGTTGACGTAGATGCTGCAACGGTTCGGCCCCAGCAGTTTCACGCCTTCGATCCACAGATAGGACAAGACGATGGATGAGCCGATACCCGCATAGCCGATCAAAGGCAAGGTGGTGGCGTCCAGCCTGGCGTTGCCGGCCGGCAGCAGCAGGAACAGCGGCAGCATGCACGCCAGGGCCGCCAGCGCCTGGCAATAAATGGCTTGCCAGGCGGGAATGGACAAACGCCAGCGGCGCAGCAGCACGCCGTACAGAGCGAAGCTCAGGCAGGCCAGCAGCATCAGCGCATCGCCCGCATGCACGCCCTGCTGCAACAGGGCCAGCACGTCGCCGCGCCCCACCAGGTACAGCAAGCCGCCAAACGACAGCACGCCGCCGGCCGCCATGCCGAGCGTCAGGCGCTCGCCCAGCAGCAGCACGCTGAGCAGGGCCGTCATCAGCGGCGCCAGCGCCGTGACGATGGCCATATTCGTCGCCGTCGTCGATTCGGCGGCGCGGTAGGACAGGCTCTGGAACAGCGCCATCGACATCACGCCGCACAGGGCCAGTTGCCACCACTGGCGGCGGATGGCGGCGCGGTTGCGCCACAGCGGACGGGCGATGAACGGCGTCATCACCAACAGCACCAGCACCAGGCGGTAAAAGGTGATGGCCGTGGGGGCGATGCTGGACGCGGCCAGTTTCGAGACGACGACGTTGCCGGCCCACAGCAGCATGGCCAGGAATGGATACAAAAAGGCGCGCACAGGCATGCGAGGCTCCATAAAACATTGCGGGTATTCATCTTGCCGCAGGTGCGGGGCGCCTTCTCGCGCTAAAATGTCTGAACCTATCGCAAAAATGACCTTATTTGATGGATTGCACCTCCCCCGCCTTTCAGGAATTGCTGCCCGTCACGGCGCGCGCCATGGCGCTGGCCGTCGACTATGCGCATGGCCACGTGATTTCCGTGCACCGCCACACGCACGCGCAATTGCTGTACGCCATCGAGGGCGTGATGACCATCGAGGCGCAGGGCGGGCGCTGGGTGGTGCCGCCCACGCGCGGCGTGTGGCTACAGCCCGGCATCGCGCACCAGGTGCGCATGAGCGGCGCGGTGAAAATGCGCACCGTCTTCATCGACTGCGCCAGCTCTCCGCTGCTGCCGCGCCACAGCTGCGTGCTCGACATCAGCCCCCTGCTGCGGCAACTGATCGTGGCGGCCGTCGACATCGCGCCCGATTTCACGGAAGGCAGCCGCGACTGGCATCTGCTGCAATTGCTGTTGCACGAGCTCGACAGCCTGCCCGTGCTGCCCCTGTATCTACCCTTACCCGTGGATGCGCGCCTGCGCGGCATTTGCGCGCGGCTGATGGCGCAGCCGGGCGAACAGCAGACGGTGGCCCACTGGGCGCAGGAACTGGCGATCACCGAGCGCAGCCTGCACCGTCTGTTCCAGAAACAGACAGGCATGCGTTTTGGCCAGTGGCGCCAGCAGGCGCGCTTGCTGCGGGCGCTGGAACAATTGGCGCACGGCGGCAAGGTCATCGACGTGGCCATGGACAATGGCTACACGAGCCAGAGCGCGTTTGCCGCCATGTTCAAAAAGCATTTCGGCACCACGCCCACGGCGTTTTACCAGGCAAAAGTCATCGCAGCGTAAAAAAAATGCTGCTGTGCATCAATAATCATGGGCGATAGCCGCCGCTCTTGTTATCATCGCAAGCCTTATCGCAGCGCGCCCATCCTGGCAGCGCTGCTGATCCCATTTTCACGCCACCATGACACAGAACTTCTTCCAGACTTTTATCCTGCTCTTGCTCGTTACCGATCCGTTCGGCAACGTTTCCCTGTTCGTCAATGCCCTGAAACGGGTGCCGGTCGAGCGGCGCTGGAAAGTCGTGGTGCGCGAATGCATGATCGCCTTCGGCATCTTGCTGCTGTTCATGTTCTTCGGCCGCCATTTCCTGAACGCCTTGCAGTTGTCGGAAGTAGCGCTGCGCATCGGCGGCGGCGTGATCCTGTTCCTGATCGCCATGCGCATGGTGTTTCCGCAGCCCAACGCGGGCAATAGCGACCACGAGATGGGCGGCGAACCGTTCATCGTGCCGCTGGCCATCCCCGCGCTGGCCGGCCCGTCGGCCCTGGCGACCGTGCTGCTGTTTTCCTCGCATGAAATGAACGAAGTCATCGCCCACGTGGCGGGACTCACGGCCGTGGCCGTCGTCTGGCTGGCCGTCTTCCTGTGCGCCGAACGCTTGCAGCGGGCGCTCGGTCCAAGAGTCATGACGGCGTTTGAACGCCTGATGGGCTTGATCCTGACGGCGATGGCCATTGAAATGCTGCTGGCCGGCATACGCGCGTTCCTGAAGTCCGTTTAACTTCATCATTCATCCACTCAAGGAGTCCAGCATGAGCCGTTGCGCCCACCTTTGCCTGATGGCCGATTACAACCAGTGGATGAATGCCAAGGTGTATGCAGCGGCGGCCAGCCTGCCGCCCGGCGAACTGCAACGCGAGCGGGGCGCCTTTTTCGGCTCCCTGCTGGCTACCTTGAACCACGTGATGGTGGGCGACACACTATGGCTGCAGCGCTTTGCGCAGCACCCGGCCGGCTTCCCCCTGCTCGCCCCCATCCGCGCCATCACGCCGCCCGCGTCGCTCACGCACCCGCTGTTCGCGGCCGAGGATTTTGCCGCCATGCACGCGCACCGGCAATGGCTGGACCAGCTCATCATCGACTGGGCCGCCTCCATCCGGGAAGCCGACCTCGACCATTTGCTGGACTACCGCAACAGCAAGGGACCGAACCGGCGCGAGTTTTTCAGCCTGCTCATGCATTTCTTCAATCACCAGACGCACCACCGTGGCCAGGCCAGCACCCTGCTGTCGCAAACGGGCGTGGACATCGGCGACACGGATTTACTGTTTCGCATCCCCAACCATATTGCCGACTGACGGCGCGCGGTACACCCACGCTTTCACGGCAATCGCTGCCAGCGCCAAGGCCCCCAACAGCGCGCCGCAGGCCAGCGCCCCCGGCATGCCGTAGGACGCGATGGCCATGCCGCCCGCCAATGCGCCCACCGTCACGCCCAGGTTGATGGCGGCGATATACACGCCGATGGCGAACGCGGGCGCCTCGCGCGCTTCGCTGCTGAGCCACACTTGCGTCACGATCAGTCCGCTCGTGTGCGCCGCACCCCAAAACAGCAGCAAGACGGCCAGCGCCGCCCAGCCGATACCGCTGTCCGCAGACTGGTACAGCAGCCAGTACGCCAGCCCCAGCAGCACGGGTTGCAACACCACCGTGCGCAGCACATGCGTGCCCAGCTGGCGCCCCGCGAACAGATTGCCGGCCACGCCGCCCACGCCAAACACCACCAGCGCCAGCCCCGTCTGGCGTGCCGACAAGCCCGCTTCCTGCTGCAGGAACGCGGCCGCATACGCATATACGGCAAACATGGCGGCAAACACCAGCACGGCGGCGGCAATGTTGAGCCACAGGGCGGGTTTGCGCAGCACGGCCAATTGACGGCCATACGCCAGCGGCGCTTCGCGCGGCGTGTCCGGCAAGAACAGGTACAGCCCCAGCGCGGCCAGGGCGTTGACGAGGGCACAGGCGAGGAACGATGCCTCGTAGCCATACTGGGCGGCGATCCAGGTGGTCAGCGGAATGCCCAGCACCATGCCCATGCTGGTGCCCGTGAACGCATGCGCACCGGCCCGCGCCGCCTGCCGCGGCGGATACAGGGCGGCGGCGGCCACCATGGCCAGCGAGAAATACACGGGGTGGAACAGGGCCGGCACGATGCGCAGCGCCAGCAGCCACCCGAAGCGGGGCGCATACGCCGAGGCCACGCTGGCCAGCGCGAACACCAGCAGGGAGGCGATCAGCACCGGTTTGCGGCGCCAGCGCGTGGCCAGCAGCACGAGAAAGGGGCCACCCACGGCGATCACGAGGGCGAACAGGCTCACCAATGAACCCGCCTGCGCAGCCGTCACGCCATAGCGCTGCATGATCATCGGCAAGATGCCGACGACGCCAAACTCGATGCAATACACGCCGAACAAGCCCAGCGCAAGGAAGACGACGGGATGCGGGCGCGTCATGGCATTTCCTTGGCGCCATACACTGCCTGGCACAGTTCCGTCACGAACGGCCCCGCCATGCCCTCCAATGCCGTATTCGTAAACGCCACCACCGACAATTCTTGCGCCGGGTCAACAAACCACGAATGGCCATACGTGCCACCCATGCGCCAGCTGCCCACGGACTCCGGCGTGGCCGCCAGTTGCGGGTCGGTCAGTACCGTCACCCCCAGGCCAAAGCCACGTCCGGGCCAGAACGGCAAGTCGAAATCTCCCGTCTGATTTTCGCCCACCTGGCGCGCCAGCGCCGGCGGCAACAGCGGTGCGCCGCCCAGGCGCAGGGTTTCCAGCAGGCGCATGAAGTCCGGTGCCGAACCCACCATGCCGGCGCCGCCGGACGGAAACGCGTGTGCATCGAGCGCGCGCGCCGGCGATAAGGCAAAACCTGCCATGCCGTCGAGAAACGGCAGATGGTCATCCCCCGCATCGAGCAAGCGGCGCGGCCGGGACTCTCCCGCTGCGCGGTCCGCATACGCGACGGCCAGGCGCGCCGCATCCGTGGTTACAAAACCCGTATCGTGCATGGCCAGCGGCGCCGTCACCAGCTGTGCCACGGCGTGCGCCAGCGGCAAACCCGTCACCGCTTCGATCACGGCGCCCAGCACGTCGGTGGCGATCGAATACGCCCAGCGCTCGCCCGGCGCATACGCGAGCGGCACGGTGGCCAGGCGGCGCAGGTTATCCTCCAGGGAAATACGGGACGCATCCATGCCGTCCGATACCCCCGCCTGCGCATACGCGCCGCCCGGCGGCTGGAAGAAACCGTAGTCGAGCCCGGCCGTGTGCGTGAGCAAATGCCGCACGGTCATCGCCGCCACGGCGCCGTCCGGCTGGCGCGGCGCAAAATACGGCAGCCAGCGCGCCACCAGGTCATCCAGCTGCAAGCGATGCTGCCCCACCAGCGCCAGCGCGGCCGTCGAGACGATGGGTTTGCTGACGGACGCGAGGCGGAAGACTGCGTCCTCAACCATGGGCGTGCCCGCCTCGCGGTCCAGGTAGCCGGCCGCGCGGCGATACACGTCCCGGCCACGCTGGCGCACCAGCACCACGGCGCCCACCAGGCGCTGCTGCTGCAAAACGGCGTCGAGCATGGGATCGAGACGGGCGGACAGGGCAGCAGGAGAGAAGTTGTACATCATGGCTAAGCCTTTCAAATGATCAGACTGCCAAGGTAAGGCAGGCGCGATCAAAGAAAAACAGGCTATAGTTTCTGTCTGTGCGGATGTTTTCATCCGCAATCAATGGTGAGGAAACTGAAGCGACATGGATAATCTGGCGGGATTCACGGCCTTCGTACAGGCGGCAGAGACGCGCAGTTTTGTCGCGGCGGGCCGGGTGCTCGGCATTTCCGCCTCGGCCGTAGGCAAGAGCATCGCGCGGCTGGAAGAGCGCCTCGGCGTGCGCCTGTTTCACCGCAGCACGCGCAGCATCGCGCTGACCAGCGAGGGAACCGTGTTTCTCGAACGCTGCCGGCGCATCCTGGGCGAGATCGAGGCGGCCGAGCTGGAGTTATCGAATAGCAAGAGCGCGCCGCAAGGCCGGCTGCGCGTCAGCCTGCCGCAGGTGGGCAGCCTGCTCAATCCCGTGCTGGCCGCGTTCGCGCGCGCCTACCCGCTGGTGGAACTGGACCTCGATTTCAGCGACCGCCGGGTCGACGTGATCGAAGAAGGCTACGACGCCGTCGTGCGCGCGGGCGAAAGCGCCGACAGCCGTTTGATGAGCCGCCAGCTGGGCCAGTTCCAGCTGCAACTCGTGGCCGCGCCCGCCTACCTGGCGCAGCACGGCACACCCACGCTCCCGGCCGACTTGGCGCATCACACTTGCCTGCTGTACAAATTTCCCAGCAGCGGCAAGGTCGAGGCCTGGCCCTTGCCCGAGTGGCAGGCCCTGCAGGCCGCCGGCTTGCCGGCACTGCTCAACTGCAACAATGTCGAGACCCTGCTGTACTTTGCCGAAAGCGGCCTGGGCATCGCCGCCCTGCCCGACTTTGCCGTGCGCGCCGCGCTGGCCGCGGGCCGTTTGCAGCCGGTGCTGGACGCGCACCGCCAGCACGACGGCGCCCTGCGCATCCTGTGGCCCAGCAGCCGCCACCTGACGCCGAAACTGCGCGCCTTCATCGATTTCCTGGCCACCCACATGTTTGCGGAAAACTGAGTCCGCCTCCGGCGCCGCGCTCGTTGTTTCCACACGACAACTTATTTAATTTGCTACCAATTTTTAAACTTTTCGGGGACTTGATACAAGTTTTTGTGTTGCAGTGCGGAATTTTGAGGAACAATTACAGGCTGGTCGCCCTTACGTATAAACCCGTAGCCGTGGCCTGTCGACGTTTTCCTTCACTTCCGCACCACGAAAGCAATCATGTCACTCACACAATTCAAAATCGGCACCCGGCTCGGGATCGGGTTTGCTGTCGTCCTCGGCCTGCTGGTGGCCGTCTTGCTCGTCGGCCTGTACTCGATGGCGCAACTGAGCGCACGCACGCACGACATCGTGACCGACAAGAACGTCAAGATGGCCGCCGCCAATACCATGAGCGACAACGTGCGCAACATTACCCTGGCGATCACCAGCGTGGTGGTGGCGCCGACGGAAGCGCTGGTGCAGGCGGAACTGGCGAAGATCGGCGAATCGCGCAAGAAGTACGGCGCCGCCAAGGAAACCTTGCAAAAGAAAATCTCGACGGACAAGGAAACGGCCCTGATGGCCGAACTGGACGCGGCCCTGAAATCGGGCGCGCCACTGAACAACAAGGTCATCGAACTGCGCAATGCGGGCCAGACGGAAGAAGCGATCGCCTTTTTGACGCAGCAGGCGGCACCGAGCCTGAAGATCGTGCTGGGCGCGCTCGACAGCCTGGTCGCCTATGAAGCGCAGCAGGCGGCGCAGGCGGCAACGGACGCCGAGACGCTGAGCGCGAGCGCGCGCGCCTCCATGATTGCCCTGGGCAGCGTGGCCGTGCTGCTGGGCGCTTTTGTTGCCTGGATCATCACACGCTCGATCACACAGCCCATCAATGCGGCCGTCAGCGTGGCCGAAACCGTGGCCTCGGGCGACCTGTCCTCGCACATCGTCGTCAATTCCAGCGATGAAACGGGCCGCCTGCTGGGCGCCCTGAAAGCCATGAACACCAGCCTCTTGGGCGTGGTGGCGCAAGTGCGCCACGGCACGGAGGCGATCTCCACGGCATCGAGCGAAATTGCCGCCGGCAACCTCGACCTGTCTTCCCGCACGGAAGAGCAAGCCAGCTCGCTGGAAGAAACGGCGTCGGCCATGGAAGAGCTGACCTCGACCGTGAAACAGAACGCGGACAATGCGCGCCAGGCGAACCAGCTGGCGAAAAGCGCGTCGGAAGTGGCCGTGCGCGGCGGCAGCATCGTCTCGCAAGTGGTCGACACCATGGGCACCATCAACGAATCGTCGAAGAAAATCGTCGACATCATCGGCGTCATTGACGGCATCGCCTTCCAGACCAACATCCTGGCCTTGAACGCGGCCGTGGAAGCGGCGCGGGCGGGCGAACAGGGCCGTGGCTTCGCCGTCGTGGCCACCGAGGTGCGCAACCTGGCGCACCGTTCCGCCTCGGCCGCCAAGGAAATCAAGGAACTCATTGCCGCCTCGGTGGCCAACGTGGACACGGGTTCGCGCCTCGTCAATGAAGCGGGCCAGACCATGGGCGACATCGTCGACAGCATCGTGCGCGTGACCGACATCATGGGCGAGATCACTTCCGCCACGCACGAGCAGACCATCGGCATCGAACAGATCAACATGGCCATTGCCCAGATGGATGAAGTGACGCAGCAAAACGCGGCCCTGGTGGAAGAAGCGGCGGCCGCCTCGCAAAGCATGCAGGAGCAGGCGGGCGAACTGGCGCACGTGGTAGGCTTCTTTAAAACGGGCAACCATGTCGCCAGCGCTCCCAAGCTGACGCCGGTGCGCACAGCAGCGGCAGCGCCCGCCATCGCACGCCCCGCCGCCAAGCCCGCACCCGCGCGCAAGGCCATCGCGGCCGCGCCGGCACGCCGCAGCAATGCCGCCGCCGAAAGCGAGTGGGAGGAGTTTTAAGTCATAGCAGCAAGCTCCAGACGAGTAGGCCAGGCAGGAAGTTGCTGCCTGGCTTTTTTTCGTCTGCAAACAGCACTTTTTTTGCGGCAAAGCCCGCGCAATAGGCAAAAGTGCAAAACGTGCGCCGCGCATACGCTTTACAATCCTCGCTCGCTTTACAAAATATTGGTCATCATGAATCAGGCAGAACAGCAGCGCCTCCTGGCTATCCTGGAGTATTGGCACAAGATCGAATTCTTTATCCCGTTTGACCTGAATCAAATCACGGACGTTGAAGACCAGTCCACCGTGCGTCTCCTGCACCGCGAACAGCTGGCGCAATTGCCGCTGCAGTTCGCCACGCAGTGGCAAGTGCCGTCCGACCGCGAGATCGACGGCTTCTCGCTGTTCCTCGGCGTGTTCGACAAGGCTGAAATCAACAAGGTTTGTCCGCCAGCCCATGGCCCGGAAAACATTGCCGAAACAGAAAAAACAGAACTGCTGGGACGCTCGTGCTTTGCCCGCCTGAACCTCAATGCGCTGGGCGAGCCGCAGTTCGATCCCGTGTCCGTATCGACCTTGCCGTGGGCCCTGGGCCGCGCCCGCACGCCTGACTGGTCAGGCCTGAGCCTGGACGCCTTCAGCGACAGCCAGCTGGCGCTGCAAGACAGCCTGCGCAATTTCGCGGCAAGCCGCGCGCCGCAGCCAGTGACGGACGAGGCCGGCAATGTCTCGTCTCCCCTGTCCGGCGTGGAAATGGCGGCCCTGGCCGACCTGCTGCGCGACTGGGCCGGTTTCCACCCGTCGGCCGGCCAGCCGCTGGCCGTGCTGGAATTGCGCACGCGCAAGAAACGCGCCGCCGTGGCGGACGCCGATACGCTGGAGGCCAGCCAGAACCGCAGCCTGGACTTCGGCGACGCGGTGGAACCCTCGATCGATATCCTCAACAGTTTTTACCTCGATGACCTGGAACAGATCATCCGCGCCTTGCGTGGGGGCAAGCTGCCCGCGACGGTCGCCGCCTATCTGACGCCGCTGGCGCAGGAGGAGCGCATCGACCTGTACAGCCCGGCCGGACGCCAGGCGCTGGCCGCCATGCTCAATCCGGCGAACATGAACCGGGGACACTGGCTGGAAGACGCCAGCTACGCCATGAGCCTGATGCAGCAGTTCGCCATCCACGGCGCGCGCACGGGCTTGAGCGAACGGGGCATCTTTTCCGTCAACGGCCCGCCCGGCACGGGCAAGACGACCTTGTTGCGTGAATTGTTCGCCGACAACATCGTGCGTCGCGCCAGCGTGCTGTCCTGCCTGGACCGCGCCGGCGACGCCTTCATCGGCAAGGTGGCCGTGGCCTTCGAAGGCGTGCGCGACCCGATCACCATCGCGCGCCTGCGTCCGGAATTGACGGGCTTTGAAATGGTCGTCGCATCGTCGAACAATGCAGCGGTGGAAAACATTTCCGGCGACCTCCCGAAACCCAAGCAGCTGGGCAAGGAATGGGCGCGCACGCGCTACTTTGAAAGCGTGGCGCGCCGGGTCGTGGCCGACGGCAATGGCGCCAACCGCGCCCTGGGCGAGGCGGAAGCGCCATGGGGCTTGATGTCCTGTGCACTGGGCAACAGCGCCAACCGCCGCCGCTTCGTCAGCAATTTTTATGACGACGACTGGGATAAAACCACGGCGCGCAAGACGCCGAACGCACAGAATATCCGCCAATGGCTGGCCAGCTACCAGGGCGTCAGCTTCGCCCAGGCGGCGCGCGAGTTTCGCGAGACGGAACACGTGGTGGAAAAGGCCCTGGCCGAGCACGCCCAGTACGCGGCCCTGTGGCAAGCCGTGGGCACCTGCACGGAAGCCAACTTCATTGAGGCCAGCCAGCAGGCGCTGATCGCTGCCGAGCAAGAGATGGATGCGGCGAACAGCGCCCTGTCCGGCGCGCTGGCGCAGCAAGACACCCTGCTGGCCAGCAAGAAGGAATTGCTGGAAGAAGAACGCCTGGTGGCGCTAACGCAACCGGGCTTCTTTGCCCGTTTGTTCGGAACAAAACCGGCGCGCGCCTACAAGGAGGCCGTCGTCGCCAACGCCGAGGCGCAGCGCCAGGCCGCGCGCGACGTGTCCGCCATCAAGCTGCTGCTGAAGGGCGAACTGGAACCGCGCTGCGAGCGGGCCCGCAACAGCCTGCACATCGCCCTGCGCACGGCACAATCGCGCCAGCGCGAATGGGATGACAGCACGGAACTGCTGCGCCGCGCGCGCATGCGTTTCCCCACCATCATCGCGCCGGCGACCCTGGACGAGCTGGACGGTGACGCCCTGCAAATTGGCGGCCTGTGGCATGAACCGGCGCTGGCGCGCCTGCGCTCGCGCCTGTTCGCCAAGGCCCTGGCCCTGCACGAAGCGTGGCTGGCAGAAGTGGCAAAGAAGGGCGGCCCCGGCTTTGGCGGCAACTTGCTGGCTGTCTCGAAATTGCTGAAAAACAAGCGCGCCTATGACCAGTCGCACATCGCCATGGTCTGGCACAGCCTGTTCATGGTGGTGCCTGTCGTGTCGACCACGTTCGCCTCGTTCGCGCGCCAGTTCCAGGGCATGGGCCCCGAATCGCTGGGCTGGCTGTTCATCGATGAAGCGGGCCAGGCCGTGCCGCAAGCGGCGCTGGGCAGCCTGTGGCGCGCCAAGCGTGTCGTCGTCGTGGGCGACCCGCTGCAGATCGAACCCGTGTTCACGGTACCGGGCCGCCTCGTGCACACCCTGTCCGCCCTGTCGCCGCACACGCGCGATGGCAGTTATGCGCCGACGTCCGTATCCGTGCAGACCCTGGCGGACAAGGCCAACCGCTATGGCGCAGTCGTCGGCGCCGGCAGCGCACAGCCGCTATGGATCGGCAGCCCCTTGCGCGTACACCGCCGCTGCGTGGAGCCGATGTTTTCGCTGGCCAACAGCATCGCCTACGAAGACAAGATGGTCTACGGTTTAACTGAGCGCACGCCGCCGGCCGGCGCGCGGGGACTCACGCGGGGCCCAAGCTGCTGGATCGACGCTCTTGGTCCCGTCAGCTACAAGCAGGTGGTGCCCGTGCAACTCGATTTCGTGCTGGAGGTACTGCTGAAACTGTATCGCCGCGACGGCAGGCTGCCCGACATGTATGTGATTACGCCGTTCAAGGCCGTGCGCAACGAATTGCGTTCACGCATCATGGACATGGACTGGGACCGCCGCCTCGGCTATGGCAAGGCGCCGACGGCGCGCGAACTGCGCCAGTGGAGCAGCCAGATGGTGGGCACTGTGCACACCTTCCAGGGCAAGGAACAAAGCGTGGTGATGCTGGTCCTCGGCGCCGACGACAGCACGGCCGGCGCCGCGCAGTGGGCGGCGGCCACGCCAAACCTGCTCAACGTGGCCCTGACGCGCGCGCAACACCATGTGTACATCGTCGGCAACCCCTTGCTGTGGGGGCAGTTGCCGCACTTTGCACCCGCCTGCGCGCAATTGGCGCATACGGGCATGCATGAGTTCCTAGTGGAAATGGGCTAAACGGGGAAAACAAGAGTAAACGTCGTGGCGGCCGCGTCGGACGCGACCGTCGCGCTGCCGCCATGCAACTGCATGATGGCCGTGACGATGGCCAATCCTAACCCTGTGGAGGCGGCCGAATCGCTGCGGGCCGGGTCGGCGCGGTAGAAGCGCTCGAACAGGTGGGGCAAGTGGCGCGCGGGGATGGCGGGGCCGAGGTTGCTCACGCTCAATTCCACGCCCGCGCTTGTCGCGTGTGAACGCAATAAAATCGTACTGCCCGGCGCCGCGTGGCGGATGGCGTTCGACAGCAAATTGCCCAGCGCGCGGCGCAGCAGTTGCGGCTCGGCCATCACATTGCCGCTGCCGTGGCACGCCAGCGCCAGACCCCGCTCTTCGGCCAGGCCTTCAAAGAAATCGGCCAGCCTCACAAATTCGTCCTGCACGGGCAAGGCTTGCTTAATCAGGATCATCTCATCCTGCTGCGCCCGCGCCAGGAACAGCATGCTGTCGATCATGCGCGACAGCCGCTCCAGCTCTTCCACATTCGACGACACCAGTTGTTCATACTCGTGCGCGCTGCGGGGGCGGGCAAGCATCACCTGACTTTGCCCCAGCAGATTGGTGACGGGCGTGCGGAATTCATGCGCCAGGTCGGCGGAAAACTGCGACAGCCGCGCATAGCCTTCCTGCAGCCGTGCCAGCATGGCGTTCAGGGCCTGGATCAGAGGCAAGAGTTCTGTCGGCGCGCCGCTCGCCTCGAGTTGCTGCTCCAGCTTGCCCGGCCGCACCAAGGCCGCATGGGCGGCGATATTGCGCAGCGGCCGCAGTCCCCGCAGCAGCATCACGCTGGCCAGCAAGGCCGCCACCAGCGCGCTGACGGCGACGGAGACGACGATCTGCCAGCGGTAGGCGGCAAACATGGCCGTGCGGTCGCCGTAGACCCTGGCCACGGAAATGTCGGCCATCTGCGCCGGCTCGCCGATGCGCGCGCTGGCCGCCACGACCCTGGCCGGATAGCCGTCGCGGCTGGTCCAGCTGACGATGGCGCTGTCCGTGACGGGCGTATCGACGGCCACGGGAACAGCATGCGCCACCGTCTCGCCGTTCGGATTGACGTCGATCAAACGCGTGCCATCGGCGCGCACGATGCGCACCAGGGAATTTTCTTGCCCGCTCATGGTGTCGCGGAAATACTGGGGCCGTTCGCGGATGATGTCGAGGGTGCCCGCGTTACCGAGCAGCTGCTGGATCTGCCGCAGTTTGCCCAGCAACAAAATGTCGTCGCGGCGCTCGATTTCCGCCACGAATGAGCGGTACAGATGCATGCCCAGCCCGGCCGACACGAGCGCCACGATCAGCACGAACACGAGCGTGACGCGCAGGGTCAGCGAGCGGCGCAGTTGCGAGAATTTCATGCGACGCCGCTGTCGGGAGCAGATGGCGCGCGCAATTCGCAGACATAGCCCATGCCGCGCAAGGTGTGGATCAGCTTGGGTTCGAACGGATCGTCGAGCTTGCTGCGCAGGCGGCGGATGGCTGCGTCGATGACGTTGGTGTCGCTCTCGAAATTGATGTCCCACACTTGCGAAGCGATGATGGAGCGCGACAAGACCTCGCCCTGGCGCCGCGCCAACAAATGCAGCAAGCCGAATTCCTTGGCCGTCAGGGTGATGCGCTGGCCTTGCCGGCTGACCTTGCGTTTCATCACGTCGATTTCCATGTCGCCGATGCGGATCACGTCGTCTTCGCGGGGCGGCCCGCGCCGCAGCAGGGTGCGGATGCGCGCCACCAGTTCGGCAAAGGCGAACGGTTTCACCAGGTAATCGTCGGCGCCCAGCTCCAGCCCTTTCACGCGGTCCTGCACCTCGTCGCGCGCCGTGAGGAAGATCACGGGCACGTCCGCGCCGCCTTCCTGCAGCCGCAGCGCACGCAACACTTGCCAGCCATCCATGATGGGCAGCATGACGTCGAGCACGATGAGATCGGGTGACTCCGTACTGGCCATGTGCAGGCCGTCGCGGCCGTTGCGCGCCAGGCTCACCGTAAAGCCGGACTCGGCCAGGCCGCGCAGCAAATAGTCGCCCGTCTTCGGTTCGTCTTCGATGACCAGGATGCGCATGGCAGCTTTCTTGAGGAAATATGGGCCATTTTACGCCGCGCGCAGACCGCCGCGGATGATAAAAATGTCATGCGGCGATCATCTTCGCGTAGGACAACACTGGCCATACTGGCGCCACTTCACTCAATGGATAGCCACATGCACTCTCTACTTCCTGGCATTACCCTGCTGTGCCTGCTGGCCAGCCCGGCCCACGCCCAGCTGCGCAAGGTCGATGACCTCTCGCTGGCGGCAGCCAACAAGCTGGCCGATGCCGCCATGGCCGCTTGCCAGGCGCAAGGGCGGCACATCGTCGTCACCGTGCTCGACCGTGGCGGCAATGTCGTGACGCTGCAGCGCGCCGATGGCGTCGGTCCCCACAACATGGAGGCCAGCCGGCGCAAGGCCTACACGGCCCTGTCCACCAGGAGCGATACCTACGCGCTGGCCGTGGCGGCCCGCAACAATCCGGACATGAGCAATTTGACCAGCGTGCCGGAGCTACTACTGCTCGGTGGCGGCCTGCCGCTGATGGCCCAGGGGCAAGTGGCCGGCGCCATCGGCGTGGCCGGCGGCGGTGGCGCGCAGCAAGACCGCGCCTGCGCCCTGGCCGCCCTGGCCGCCATTCCCGAACTCGATTCCCCCACCCTTTGAAAGAGACAATGATGACTTACCTGAAGAAAATCACCGCCATCCTGGCCTTCGCCAGCCTGTCCAGCATGGCCCTGGCCGCCGCCAATCCCTTGAGCGTGCACATCCTCGACCTGCAAAGCGGCCAGCCGACGGCGGGCGTGACGGTGACCCTGGAGCAAAAGAAGGGTACTGACTGGAAGCAATTGAGCAGCGCCGTGACGAATGCGCAGGGGCGCATCGCGGCCATGTATCCGGCCGAGACGCCCATGCAGGCGGGCGACTACCGCATCGTCTTCAAGACGAGCGAGCACTATGCACGGCTGAAACAGGAAACCTTCTTCCCGGAAATCCCCGTGCAATTCCACGTGGAAAAGACCGACCAGCACTATCACATTCCCTTGCTGCTCTGCCCTTTCGGGTTTTCCACTTACCGGGGAAACTGACCGTTGATCACGCCACCGTCTTCGCCGTCTGGCCGAACAGCACGCTTTTCGCGTCGCCGCTGACGGTAGGCTGCACGTTGATGTCGGCCGCCCGCGCATACGCGCGCACGGTGGCGGGACGGGCGGCAATCGCCGCGAACCAGCGCGCCAGGTGCGGGAAGTCTTCCAGCGTCTGGCGCTGGCGCGCGTGCGGCACGATCCACGGGTAGATCGCCATGTCGGCGATGGAATACGTGTCGCCGGCCACGAATGCACGGTCCGCCAGGCGCTTGTTCAGCACGCCATACAGGCGGTTCGTTTCATTCACGTAGCGCGTGATGGCATAGTCGATCGGTTCGGGCGCATATTGCACGAAATGGTGGTTTTGCCCTGCCATGGGACCCAGGCCGCCCATTTGCCAGAACAGCCACTGCATGACTTCGGCGCGCCCGCGCACATCCATCGGCAGGAATTGCCCGCTTTTCTCGGCCAGGTATTGCAAAATCGCGCCCGACTCGAACAGGGACAGGGGCGCGCCGCCATCGGCCGGCGCCTGGTCGACGATGGCGGGGATGCGGTTGTTCGGCGCGATGGCGAGAAACTCGGGCTTGAACTGCTCGCCCTTGCCGATATGCACGGGAATGATGTTGTAGGGGATGCCCGCTTCTTCCAGGAACATCGTCACTTTGTGCCCGTTGGGCGTGGTCCAGTAATACAGGTCGATCATCGTGGTCTTTCCAGGTAGATAGGTGGGACAAGCGGTGGGGCAGGCGGACTTGGCATAACTATTGTCGCGCCGCAACGGATATGCATGGATATAATGCCACGTAAGCGAAAAACAAGACGGCGCCCAGTCAGGGCAAGCACCCACTAGCACCGTCACGCAGGCATCCCCACATTCCCGAGCACAAACCAAGAAAGCCGACCATGCGCAAACTCCTGATCGTCACGCTGTCCGTCCTGCTGTCAGGCTGTGTCCAGGACTTCGCCATCTATATGTTCGATGGGCAAGACCACTCCCTGACCGTGCGCCGCCAGCAACGTTATTTTTGGCAAGATACCGTGGAAGTGCAGCTGATGGCGACCAATCTGCCGCAATGCCAGCGCCTGCATACCCTGTCGACGGATGCGCCAGCCGACATCACCGTCGAGCTGTTCGCGGCCGGCGATGGCGTGTGGAACATCCGCATGGGCAAGCAACTGTGGCAGGCGGAAACAACTACCTGCAATGAGCTGACGGAAATGGAAAACGACCCGAAAGCCGACCTGGGCCAGCCGGTCGGGCAATTCGTGGTCGTCGATGACAAGCTGGAATTCGAACCGGCGCCGCAAGCGGCGGCGCCAGCCCAGTAAGGCCTTAGCGCGCCGCCAAACTGCGCAGCGGCTTTTTCGCCACGGCGCGTGGCGCGCCAGCGGCCGCCAGACGCGGCGACGTCCCAGGTTCCTGCGCCGACAGCTTGAAGCGCGCCACCAGTTGCGCCAGCACGGCCGCCTGGTCCTGCATGCTCGACGCCGCTGCCGCCGCCTGTTCCACCAGGGCCGCATTTTGCTGCGTCACGCTATCCATCTCCGTGATCGCCTGGTTGACGTGGCCAATACCCGTGCTTTGCTCGTGCGAGGCGGCCGTGATGTCGGCCATGATATCGGTTACGCGCGAGACGGAAGCGACCACCTGATCCATGGTCGTGCCGGCCTGTGCGACGAGGGTACTGCCGGCGGCGATGCTGTCGACGGAAGCGCCGATGAGTTCCTTGATTTCCTTCGCAGCGCCAGCGGAGCGTTGGGCCAGATTGCGCACCTCCGACGCCACCACGGCAAAACCGCGCCCCTGTTCGCCCGCGCGGGCCGCTTCCACGGCCGCATTCAGGGCCAGGATATTCGTCTGGAAGGCGATGCCGTCGATGACGCCGATGATATCGACGATCTTGCGCGACGAGGCGTTGATGGTGTCCATGGTGCCGATCACTTGCGCCACCACGGCGCCGCCCTGGCGCGCCACGGCGGAAGCCGATTGCGCCAGTTCATTCGCCTGCACGGCATTGCCCGCGTTCTGTGTCACGGTCGAGGTCAATTCTTCCATCGAGGCGGCCGTTTCTTCCAGCGAACTGGCTTGCATTTCCGTGCGCGCCGACAAGTCCATATTGCCGCTGGCAATCTCGCTCGATGCCGTGGCAATCGTCTCGGCGCTGTGGCGGATTTCACTGATCGCATCGACCAGGTTGGCCTGCATGGTTTTCATCGCGTACAGCACGCTGTGGCGGTCGCTGGCATGCGTACGCACGGCGCCGCTCAGATCGTTATTCGCGATCTGGGCGGCCACGTCGGCCGCATACTCGGGATCGCCGCCCAGCGCGTGGCGCAGGCTGCGGTTGATCGCCACGACGACGGCCGCCAGCAGGCCGCACACCAGCACCAGCACGCCCAGCGAGGTCAGCAGTGACTGGCGGAAGGCCGCGTCGATATCGTCCATGTAGACACCCACCACGATGGTCCAGCTCCATGGCTTGTAAGCCACCACGCGGCTCATCTTCGGCTCGGGGTTTTTCTGGCCGGGACGGGGGAAATAATAGTGGACGAAACCCTTGCCCGCCTCGCTCTTGCCGACGGCGACGATATCGCGGTACAGATAGGTGCCGTTGGCATCTTTAAAATCCGACATGTTCTTGCCATTGGTTTGCGGCGCGGCGGGGTTCATCACGACGACGGCATCGAGGTTGATGATGGACAAATATCCGGTCTCGCCGAAACGCATGCTCTTGATGACGGCCGTGGCCTGCTTCTGCGCCTCTTCCTGCGTCAAGGCGCCGCTGGCAGCCAGGTCGCCGAACATCTTGACGGCGCCCAGGCCCAGGTCGGCGGCATTGCTCAAGTCGGCGCTGCGCTCCTCGATGCGGATCTTGCGCACTTCCAGCGCGTTATAGACAAAAATAACGGTGATGCACAACAGGCTGCAAATCAGGGGAATCCATAACTTCTGCTGGAACGTCAATTTCTTCATGCTGTGTCTCCAACTATCTATTTGCGGCGGTGGGGCGTGGCCCGCGTCCTGCCCGGCAGGCCAGGAATGCGGCGGCGACGGTGCTCTGGCGGCACCGTTCAGACTGCTCCAGCATACGCTCGAACGACCGATATTTACAATGCCGGGAAGCAATGATTTTTGCCCGGTGTTGTTAATGCGTTGCGACAATTGATGAGAATTGATGCTGCATTGCAGTAAAAAAGCAGGCAGATAGGCGCTGGCAAGGCAGGCGGGGGGGCGTGCATGTGTCAAAATGCATGCCGGATACAAGATGAATCACGAAAGCACAGCATGACCAAGAATGAAGCCATGAAACGCATCAACGACCGCCTGGGCAAACCCACCCTGACGGACAAGAACACGCATTTTGCCAGCGTCGCCAGCTGTGGCACGGACGAAGGCTGGTGGCTGAAGATCCCTTTCCTGACCTTCAAGCAGGAATTGCACTTCATCCTCAACAATGAGAAAACGAAAAGCTTCCAGCACCTGAAAATCGGCGCCAACCAGATCCTCAGCCCGGGCATGAAGTTCCGCAGCACGGGCGGCGCGGCCGACGCCTTCATGTCGGCCTCGGCGCCGAAACGCCTGGTCGACTTGCTCGACGGCGGCAGCAAGTACAACTTTACAAAACACTTCGTCAACGATTATCGCTACTGATGCACAGCCGTGCTGCCGTCGCCTGGCGGCAGTCGCGGCGGCAGCCAGGCCCTGATCAAATGCTGGGCGATGTCGAGCGCGTCGTCGCGGCTGGTGCCGAAATGCAGGGGATAGCCCCAGAACTTGCCAAATAGCACGGCAAAAGCCTTGCCGGCCAGACGCTTGGCCGCGCTCGGTTCGATCAGCACCATGCCCTGGATATACGCGCGGATGGCAGCCTTGTTCTGCTTCATCCACAGTACGGCGCGCTTGCGCTCCTCCTGCGGGTATGCATGCCCGTCCTCATCAAAGCCTTCCTCGCTGAGGATGACAAACGCCTGCCGGCGCGCCAGCAGGGCCTCGAACTGGGCGAACAGCACGTCGGCCTGGGCGCCGGACACGCCGTCGCGGCGCATCCAGACGAAGGGAAAAGTGGACAAATCGAGTTGCATGGGAGACTCCTTCAGGGGTTGCCGTTCTTCCTCACCTTCATCAGAACACTGGCGGCGGCGGTTGCCGTTGAAGCGGGGCTGCGGATGCCCATACGATACCGTTGGCGGCATTGCGCGTCATTGCATAAAATAGCCACAATATTATTCAATCCAGCCAAAGCTCCCTATGCCCCATGCCCTCTTGCCAAGCATGCTGATGGCCCACCTGGGCCTGGATGATGACGCCTCCATCCTCGATTTCGACGTCGATGGCGTGCTGCGGCCCTTGCTGGCCGTGGGTCTGGCCAGCGTGCGCGAGGACGCGGAACAGGCGCCGCACCAGCACCGCAAGGGGCAGCTGCTGTACGCCACGCGGGGCGTGATTCATTGCGAAGTGGACAGCGGCGTGTGGATCGTGCCGCCCCAGTGCGCCGTGTGGATACCGGGCGGTCTGATGCACGCCGCACAGGGCGTGGGCGAGGCGCAATGCTATTGCCTGTTTATCGAGCCGGCCATGGCGCCGGCCTTGCCCGCCGTCTGCTGCACCGTGGCCGTCTCGCCCTTGCTGCGCGAACTGATCGCCAAGGCGGCCGGCTTTCCCACCCTGGCCGCGCTGCAGGGCGCGCAGGAGCGCCTGGTGCTCACGCTGCTCGACGAACTGGCGGCCGCGCCCGTGGAAGACTTGCATTTGCCGATGCCGCGCGATGCGCGCCTGCGCCGTCTGGCCGCCCTGCTACTGGCGCAGCCAGCCGATAAAAGCACCCTGGCCGGATGGGCCAGCCGCATCGGCATGAGCGAGCGCAGCATGAGCCGGCAGTCAATGGAGGAAATGGGCATGAGCGTGGGCCGCTGGCGCCGGCAATTGCACGTCATCCTTGCCTTGCAACGGCTGGCGCAAGGGCACAGCGTGAAAGCCGTGGCGCTGGAACTGGGCTATGAAAACACCAGCGGTTTTGTCACCATGTTCCGCAAGGCCGTGGGCATGCCGCCGGCGCGCTATCTGGCGCAACGGGAATCCAAGAGAATATAAAAGCACATGAAAAAAGGCGGCATTTGCCGCCTTCGTCATTCATCGTCGCCGAAAAATCAGCTTTCGCGTGCCAGCGCCAGAAATTCCGTGCGCAGCGCCAGGTTCGGCTGCATCTCGCCCAGCATGGCCGAGGTGATGGTTTCTTCGCCCGGCGTGCGGATGCCGCGGCTTTCCATGCACAGGTGGCGGCAGCGTACGACCACGCCCACCGATTTCGGTTCCAGCACTTCCATCAGGGCATTGGCGATCTGCATCGTCATGCGTTCCTGCACTTGCAGGCGCTTGGAGAAGCAATCGACGAGGCGCGTCAGTTTCGACAGGCCGACGATCTTGCCGTTGGGCACGTAGCCAATGGTGGCCTTGCCAAAGAACGGCGCCAGATGGTGTTCGCAGTGGCTGTAGACGGGGATGCCGCGCACGACGATCAGCTCGTTGTACTGTTCCGCACCATCTTCAAAGGCTTTCAACAAATCCACCGGATCCTGGCCGTAGCCCGACGTCCAGTGCTTCCAGGCTTTCGCCACGCGCGCTGGCGTTTCCAGCAAGCCAGGACGCTGCGGGTCTTCGCCAAAGCTGCTGATCAGCCGGCGCCAGTCGTTTTCGGAGAATTCTTCTTGAGACATGCTAAACCACCCTAAAATTTTCAATTGCCGCCAGTATATAGAAAATGCGGCAAGCTGCCCGAGCAGCCCCTGCTTTGCCTATACGGTGGGCGGACGGTGCGCCCGCACCAGCAGCGCGGAAATCGACACGCTCGAACTCGCTTCCGGCCACGCATCGCCGGGGCCGAACCAGCGCGCCTCGGCGATCTCGTTCTCGTCAAGGCGGATCTCGCCATCGAGGTAATCGGCCGTAAACGCGATCATCAGCGAATGGGGAAAGGGCCAGGACTGGCTCATGAAGTACTGCAAGTTATGCACGCGCAAGCCCACCTCTTCCATCACTTCGCGGTGCACGGCTTCCTCGATCGATTCGCCCGCTTCCAGGAAACCGGCAAGCGGACTGAAACGCTGCGATGGCGAATGCTTGTGCATCGCCAGCAGCACCTGGTCGCCCTTGCGGATGAGCACCATCATGGCCGGCGAAATGCGCGGGTACGCCAGCATGCCGCAAGCGGCGCAGGTGAAACAGCGTTCGCCGCGCGTGCGGCGCATGGGCGCGGCGCACACGCCGCAATGGCGGTGCGTGCGCGCCCACTCGGCCAGCTGCACGGCGCGGCTGGCCAGGCCCAGGAAAGCGTCGTCGACGGCATTAAACAGCGAACGCATGCCGTGCCAGGCCAGGCTGCCAGCAGCGGGCAAGACGTCGTCATCCGTCCAGACGGTCTGGCAATAACGGCCCTGCCACAGGCCCACGGGCTGGGCGCGGTGCAGGTCGATATCGAGCGCGGCCGCCTCGGCGGCAGTGGGCAGGGTCAGCTCGGGCGTACGCAACAGCAGGCGCCCGCGGTGGAAGACAAAGGTGAGCGTCTCGCTGGCGGCCGGGGCCGGTTCAGGCGCATCGATCAGGGGGACGAAGGCATCGGGAGTCTGCAGCATGCTCGGAAGAAATTTGTAAAGGTTGCTCATCATACTCTGGCCGGCGGACGCTTGCGCGCATAGCAGCGGCAGGGCCGCAAAGCAAGCATTCATGGGCCATGACAGTGTATTTTTTGCGGCACACCCAATCCGTTGCGTAAACGATACTGATAACGATTCTCATTTACGAAATAGCGCCCAGTTATTACAATACGGCCTTCCGTCTCCATCGCCAGCCACTTGCCCGCATGCCCAAGCACAGCGGCGCAGAGCCAGCCAGGAACCACTACCTGACCTTATCGAGAGAGCAAGATGGCAATCAAGAGCCGCAAACACGCCCCAACCCGTTTCAACCAGCACATCGGCGCCGCCCTGGCCGTGATGCTGCTGCCCGTCGCCGCCCAGGCGGCAGACCCGGCCGGCCAGAGCGCCCCGGCAGCGCAGCAAACCCTGAACGAAATCAAGGTCGTGGGCTCCAAGGAAAATGATTTCAAGGCCGAAAAAGCCTCGTCGCCGAAATACACGGAAGAGCTGGTCAACACGCCGCAAACCATCGTCGTGATCAAGAAGGAATTGATCGAACAGCAAGGCGCGCTGACCCTGACGGACGCGCTGCGCAACACGCCTGGCGTCGGCACGTTCTTCCTCGGTGAAAACGGCAACACGAACACGGGCGACGCCGTCTACATGCGCGGTTTCGATTCGTCCGGCAGCATCTATGTCGATGGCGTGCGCGACGTGGGTTCCATCTCGCGCGACGTCTTCAACATCGAACAGATCGACGTCTTGAAAGGCCCGGCAGGCACGGACAGTGGCCGCGGTTCGCCAACCGGTTCGATCAATCTGGTCAGCAAGACGGCGACCATGGAAAACAAATTCAATTCGCTGCTGACGGCGGGCAGCGGCAAGCAGAAACGCGCCACGGCCGACTGGAACCGCGTGCTCGACAGCGACTCGGGCACGGCCATGCGCCTGAACCTGATGACGCAGGACAGCGGCAACGCGGCGCGCGATGAAGTCAAGAACAAACGCTGGGCCTTCGCGCCCACCGTCACCTTCGGTATCGGCAAACCGACGCGCATCACGGCCAGCTACCTGCACGTGGATCAAAACAACGTGCCCGACGGCGGCGTGCCGACCATCGGCTTGCCTGGCTACTCGGCGCCGGACGTCGCCACGAAGGAGCAACCGGTCATCCGCACCTTCCTGAACAGCGCCGCCAGGGTCGACCCGAAGAATTTCTACGGTTCCACCGCGGACTACGACAAGGTCAAGGCCGACATGGGCACCTTGCGCATCGACCATGATTTCTCGCCGAACGTGCAGATCCAGAACACCACGCGCTACGGCAAGACCCAGCAGGACTACCTGCTGACGGCCTTCATGGGCAGCATGGGCAACCTGAAGACGCCGGCCCCGACCGATCCGTCGACCTGGACCCTGGCGCGCTCGCTGCGCACCGTGAAGGACCAGGAAAACACGATCCTGACCAACCAGACCGTGGTCAGCGCGCAATTCGACACGGGCGTGCTGAAGCACTCCCTGGTGGCAGGCGCCGAGTTCACCAGCGAAAAACAGACCAACTACAGCTATGTGCCAGCCACCCTGGGCACCTTGCCGGCAGCGAACCTGTACCACCCGAATCCGCGCGACACCGTCACCGGCCACAACCCCGTGCGCAGCGGCGCCTTCACGGAAGGCGAAGTCAACACGCAAAGCCTGTATGTGTTCGACACCGTCAAGTTCGGCGACAAGTGGCTCTTCAACGGCGGCGTGCGCTTCGACCACTTCAACACCACGTATGACGCCGTCACCCTGCAAGGAGCCGTGACTGCGCCTGCAGTGCAACCATTGCCGGTCGGCACGCGAATTCCTGCCCACCTGACCCTGAGCGACACCTTGGCCAACGGCAAGATCTCGGCCATGTACAAGCCGACGCCGGACAGCAGCGTGTACGCCTTGCTGGCCACGTCGAAAGCGCCGCCAGGCACCAATTTTGCCCTGAGCAGCGCCGCCAACAGCGCGCAAAACCTGAACTATGACCCACAGGAAACCATCACCAAGGAAATCGGCACCAAGTGGGACTTCCTGAAGCAAAAACTGTCGCTGTCGGCCGCCGTCTACCAGACCACCGTCAAGAATGAAGTGGAACAGGATCCTGTCATCTCGACCATTTATTACCAGACGGGCAAGAAGCGCGTGCAAGGCCTGGAACTGGGCGTGGTGGGCGAGATCATGCCGAACTGGCTGGTCAGCGCCGGCTACACGCGCATGAATACCAAGGTCGAGTCGGGCAAGGTCGTCACGGCCAGCGGCATCAATAACCTCAGCTACACGCCTAAACAGGCGTTCACCAGCTGGACCTCGTACACCCTGCCGTTCGGCCTGAAGATCGGCGGCGGCGCGCGTTACGTGGGTGAAATGCTACGCGGCACCGATGGCGCCGTCGGCACGCCGGCCCGCGTGGATGCCTATTGGGTTGTCGACGCCATGGCAACCTACACCGTCAACAAGAACCTCGACTTGCAGTTGAACGCCTACAACCTGGCCGACAAGACCTATGTGGCAGCCATCAACAAGTCCGGCTTCCGCTACACCCCGGGCCAGCCCCGTTCGTTCAGCCTGACGGCGAATGTCAAGTTCTAAACACACATTGCGTCACATCGGGCCCCTCTTCGGAGGGGCTTTTTTATTGTCCTGATAATCTTGCTTTTTTGGCGTAGCGCCACCCTGCCGCGACTAGCGTATGAAAAGTCATACAGCGATGCGCTTGCGCGTCCAATATTTCGCGCAAGCATGCAAGATTGCGACATCTTTGCAACAAAAAATCCTCCTGAAATCAACAACTTAAGAAGTTAGGGTGCAAATTCCGATTTCAGGCATATCCTTTGCTATGTACAGGTTTTGCTGCAAATAATCGCTGGCACGCAAGGGCTTGTTTTTGAGAAATATTGACTCCAAGCTTGAGTTGCTCGCTATCAATAATCCGCTCACAGCGGCGTTTCACCGGAGGAGTCAAAATGAAAAAGAAACGGCCATTAACCCTGTACATCCTGATTGCCATGATCCTCGGCATTGCCGTGGGCTATGGATGCAACACCGCCTTCCCTGATGCCAAGCTCAGCGCCCAGATCGCTGGCAATATTTCCATCGTCACCGACGTCTTCCTGCGCCTGATCAAGATGATCATTGCGCTGCTGGTGTTCTCCACCCTGACGGTCGGTATCGCCCACATGGGCGACGGCAAGACGGCGGGCCGCATCGGCCTGAAAGCCATGTGCTGGTTCGTCGTCGCCTCGCTGGTGTCGCTGGCGCTGGGCATGGTGCTGTCGAACCTGATGCAGCTCGGAACCAACCTCGGTTTGCCTTTGCCGGACGTACACGCGTCGACCAACTTGAAAACGGCCGCCTTCACCTTGAAAGATTTCTTCACGCACCTGGTGCCGAAGTCGCCGATCGAGGCCATGGCCAACAATGAAATCCTGCAAGTGCTGGTGTTCTCGATCTTCTTCGGCGGCGCACTGGCCGGCCTGGGCGAATCGGGCAAGACCCTGACGGCCGTCGTCGACCAGCTGGCGCAAGTCATGCTGCGCATCACCGGCACCATCATGAACCTGGCCCCGCTGGCCGTGTTCGCTGCCATGGCCTCCGTCATCACCACCCACGGCCTGGGCGTGCTCGTCACGTTTGCCAAGTTCATGGGCGGCTTCTACGTAGGCCTGCTGTGCCTGTGGGCCCTGCTGATCGGCGCCGGCTTCGTCGTCATCGGCCCGCGCATCTTCAAACTGGTCGGCCTGATCCGCGAACCGTTCCTGCTGGCATTCTCGACGGCCAGCTCGGAAGCTGCGTATCCAAAACTGCTGACGGCGCTCGACCAGTTCGGCGTGGACCGCAAGATTTCCAGCTTTGTATTGCCAATGGGCTACTCCTTCAACCTCGATGGCTCGATGATGTACTGCACCTTTGCCGTGCTGTTCATCGCGCAAGCCTATGGTATCGACCTGTCGCTCGGCACCCAGATCACCATGCTGCTGCTGCTGATGCTGACCTCGAAAGGCATGGCCGGCGTACCGCGCGCCTCGCTGGTGGTGATTGCCGCTACCCTGAACCAGTTCAATATTCCGGAAGCGGGCTTGCTGCTGCTGATGGGCGTCGACCAATTCCTCGACATGGGCCGTTCGGCCACCAACGCGGTCGGCAATGCCGTCGCCACGGCCGTCGTCGCCAAGTGGGAAGGTGGCCTGGCCACCGAGGAAGAAGCAGCCGCAGCCAACGCGGCCAACCTGAACACGGAAAGCCATTGGGGCGAAGCGGATCACGCTAGCAAAGCCTGATAGCGCCATGGCCCGCCACAAGCGGGCCATTTATTTGTTGTCGATGTTGAGTAACAAGCAGTCAGGTAGTGCGATCAGTAGTCATCCCAACTTATTAGAGAGATTTTCATGAAAAAAGTCCTGTTTACCCTGCTGGCCCTTGGCGCAGCTTCCGGCGGCGCGCTGGCCCAATCGAACGTGACCATGTATGGCGTGGCAGACGCCGGCCTGGTGTTCGACAAGGATGCGGCTGGAGACCGCCTGAACCGCGTCGCTTCCGGCGTCGCCTCGGGCTCGCGCATCGGCTTCAAAGGCAAGGAAGACCTCGGTGGTGGCCTGGCCGCCACCTTCGTGCTGGAAAGCGGTTTCAATATCGACACCGGTACCTCGGGCCAGGGCGGCCGGCTGTTCGGCCGCCAGGCGTACGTCGGCCTGACCGGCAGCGCCGGCGCCGTCACCCTGGGCCGCCAATACTCTCCGTACTACCTGGCCCTGCGCGACGTGGCCGATCCGTTTGTCATCGGCCTGGCCGGCACGGCATCGAACATTATGGCGACGAATTACCGCGTCGATAACATGGTGCAATACAGCACGCCGACCTGGAGCAAGCTGTCGGCCGACCTGGCGTATGGCTTTGGCGAAGTGGCCGGCGACAATGCGAAAAACCGCAGCATGGGCGGCGCCGTGCATTACATCGACGGCCCGCTGAACGTGACCCTGACGCACCACCGCATGGAAGATTTGCAGGCGAAGCAAACGCGCAACACCCTGCTGGCCACGCGCTATGACTTTGGCGTCGTGCAAGGCAACTTCGGCTATGCCGACAACCGCGCCCGTGACAACAGCAAGAGCAACGACATCCTGCTCGGTCTCAGCGCACCGTTCGGCGCCGCCAAACTGGTCGCGTCGTACATCCGCCACAACGACAAGAGCAACGCAAACCGTGACGCCCAGCAGTGGGCCATCGGCGCGTTCTACGCCCTGTCCAAGCGCAGCGACCTGTACACCGGTTACGGCCACATCAGCAACAAGAACGGCGCCACCTTCGTCGTCGGCAATGCCACCGACGATGGCACCGGCACCAGCGGTTTCAATTTAGGTATGCGCCACACCTTCTGATCGCGGCTCACGCTAGCGCAGGCCGCCGGATGCACATCCGGCGGCTTTTTTATTTCCGCGATTACTTAAATGCGATACTGTGGGTTCTTGCAAGTTGGCAGCTGATTTTATGAATAGCAGTAACAAACCCTCCCTTTCCTGGCGCCAGCGCCTGTCACAACGGTCGGGCCGCGAAACGCTGGCCTGGGGCGTGGTGCTGGCCGCCTGTCTGGCCACCGTCTGGCTCGTGTATTTCTGGACCGAACGCATCGCCATCGGCAAGCTGCAGGCCAGCGGCGCGCAACGCCTGGAGGTGTATGTCAGCAGCCTGGAAAACGCGCTGGAGAAATACGACTTCCTGCCCAAGACGCTGGAACTGAACCGCGACGTGATCCGTCTGCTGCAGCACCCGGAAGATCCGGTGCTGGTCGATACGGTCAACCATTACCTTGAGCAGATGAATGCCCAGGCGAAATCGTCGACCATTTTCATCAGCAACCTGGACGGCAACACGCGGGCCGCCAGCAACTGGCAGCAGCCCGACAGCTTTATTGGCGACAATATCTCGTTCCGCCCCTACGCCCAGGACGCGCTGCGGGGCACGCCAGGCCGCTTCTATGGCGTCGGCACGACGCGGCTGGAGCCCGGTTACTTCTTTGCCCACGGCATTTACCAGAATGGCCACATGCTGGGCCTGGCAACGGTGAAGGTGAACCTGGAAACCCTGGAAAAACGCTGGGTGCAGGGCGCCGACAAGGTGATGCTGGCCGACGAGCACGGCGTGATCTTCCTCAGTTCCATGGCGGACTGGAAGTACAAGACCCTGGCGCCGCTGTCGCCCGCGATCGTCGAAGAGCTCAACCGCACGCGCCAGTATTACTCAAAACAGCTGGCAGCCATCCCCTTCGTCTCGGACCGCCAGCTGGGCAATGGGGCCCGCGTGATCAGCGTGCGCGAGCAGGAACATGCCGACACGCCACCGAAGATCAGTTCGAGCGTCATGACGCAGATCAAGCTCAAGTCGCCGCAAGGCTGGACTTTTATTTACCTGTCCGACCTGGCGCAGGCCAAGGCCAGCGCGCGCGCGGCGGCTGCCTTCTCTTGCGTGCTGCTGGGCTTTTTCATGCTGCTGTTCTTTTACCTGCGCCAGCGCCGCGCGGCCGTGGCGCAAAAATTGCGCGCCCGCGAAGATCTGCAACATGCCTACGACAACCTGGAAGCCATGGTCGAGGAGCGCACCTCGGAACTCAATGCCATGACGCAAAGCCTGAGCCAGGAAATCGACGTGCGCAGCAAGGCCGAGCAGAAACTCCACATCACGCAGAACGAACTGTTTCAAGCAGGTAAGATGGCCGTGCTGGGACAAATGTCCGCCAGCATCACGCATGAACTCAACCAGCCACTGACGGCGCTGCGCACCATGTCCGACAATGCCGTCATCCTGCTGGAACGGGGACGGCTCGACGATGCGCGACGCAACCTGGCGAAGATCTCGCAAATTGCGGCCAGGATGGGGACCATTACGGGTCAATTGAAGATTTTTGCGCGCAAGTCGACGACCAGCCTGACCTCCGTCTCGATTCCCACGGCGATCAGCAATGCCCTGTTCCTGGTCGAACGCCGGCTGCAGGTGGAAAATGTGCGTTTCACCCTGCAACTACCGCCCGAAGACATCTTCGCCATGTGCGAAAGCAACCGCCTGGAGCAGGTGCTGGTGAACCTGTATGCGAATGCACTCGACGCCATGAACGGCAGCGACGTGCGCAGCCTGCGCGTGTCCGTCGCATGCACGCCGGAGCATGTGCTGATCCATGTGGCCGACACGGGGCCGGGCCTGTCGACGGAAGTGTGCGAACACCTGTTTGAACCGTTCTTCACAACAAAACCGCAAGGCCTGGGACTGGGCCTGGGGCTGGCCATTTCCGAACAGATCACGCGCCAGTTCGGTGGCGTGCTGCGCGCCGAGAACGCCCCCGGTGGCGGCGCCATCTTCACCATCGAACTACAGATTGCAACGCAGGAGGAAAAACATGTTTGACGGCTTGAAGGTCTTGCTGGTCGAGGACGACCCCACCGTACGCGAAGGCAGCGAACAGGCACTGCAGTTGGCCGGCCTGGACGTGCTGGCGTTTCACTCGGCCGAGCTGGCCTATAAACTGCTGACGCCGGATTTCCCCGGCATCGTCGTGAGCGACGTGCGCCTGCCCGGCATGAGCGGCCTGGAATTGCTGCAAGCGGTCAAGACGCTCGATGCCAACCTGCCCGTGATCCTCGTCACGGGCCACGGCGACATCACGATGGCCGTGCACGCCATGCGCACAGGCGCCTACGATTTCATCGAAAAGCCGTATTCGTCCGAGCAACTGGTCGACGTCATCCTGCGCGCGCTGGAAACGCGGCGCCTGACCCTGGAAGTGCACAGCCTGCGCCGCCAGCTCGAAGACGGCGGCGGCATCGAAGCGCGCTTACTGGGCAATTCCGTGGCGATGCGCGACATACGGCGTTTGATCCTCGACGTTGCCGACGAACCGGCCGACGTGCTGATCTATGGCGACACGGGCACGGGCAAGGAAATGGTGGCCCGCTGCCTGCACGACTTCAGCCACCGCCGCAAGCACAACTTCGTTGCCGTCAACTGCGGCGCGATTCCTGAAAGCATATTTGAAAGCGAAGTCTTCGGCCATGAACCGGGCGCATTCACGGGCGCAGCCAAGCGGCAGGTGGGCAAGATCGAGCACGCGGATCAAGGTACTTTTTTCCTCGATGAAATCGAAAGCCTGCCCCTGTCCCTGCAAGTCAAATTGCTGCGCGTGCTGCAGGAACGCTATATCGAGCGCCTGGGCTCGAACGTGCCCACGCCCGTCGACGTGCGCGTCATCGCGGCGGCCAAGCTGGACCTGGAAGACTTGTCGCAGCAACAGAAATTCCGCAGCGACCTGTACTACCGCCTGAATCTGATCGTGCTGCATCTGCCGCCGCTGCGCGAACGGCGCGAGGATATTCCCATCCTGTTCGAGCACTTCGTGCTGGCCGCCGCCGCCCGCTACAACCGCGCCGCGCCCGTCGTCTCCAGCGCGCAGATGCGCAACCTGATGGCCCATTCCTGGCCCGGCAATGTGCGCGAACTGCGCAATATCGCCGACCGTTTCGTGCTGGGCATCGCCGGTGGCGCCTCGAGCCTGCTGGCGGCCGGACTGGCCAGTCCCCTGTCGCTGGCGGAACAGGTCAACGGCTTCGAACGCGCGCTGATCGAACAGGAACTGCGCGCCTATTCCGGTAACGTCAGCGAGGTGAGTGCAGTGCTCGGTTTGCCGAAACAGACCTTGTATCACAAGATGCAGAAATACAACCTGGTGGCGGAAGAGTTCAGGTAGGCACGCCAACACGGCCCGTGCGCAAGGGCACGACCCAGTCGGGCCTGCCGTTCGCCAGCGCCAGCAGCGCCGCCTTTTCCCAGTCATATTCCACGGCGTGCAACTGCGCCGTCCAGGTACCATCGGCGTCCTGTTCAGCGATGGCATAACGCGCATGCGGCGTGCCGTTTTCCATCACGTGCGGATAGCCATGGTCGTCGTCGTAGGCCTGCAAGCCAACACTGCCCGGATTGACGATCAGCCGCCCATCGGGCAGGCGCACCTGGCGCGGCATGTGCGTGTGGCCGCACAGGATCAAGGCCGCGTCCGTCGTCCCTGTGCGTTCGGCCACCTCCTGCGGCGTGGCGGCGCGGCTGCCTTGCGGCGTGACGCTGTCAAGAAAATACACGAGGTCGCTGCTGGGCGTGCCATGCACGAGCAGCACGTCCTGCCGCAGGCGCAAGGTGGCGGGTAGCGCCGCGATCCAATCGAGTTGCTGCGGCGGCAGTTGCGCGCGCGCATAGGCGTCCGAGACGCCCATGCGGGCCGGGTCGCCCAGCAGCTGGCGCTCATGGTTGCCGCGAATGGTGGGCAAGTCGAGCGCCATCAGGCGGGCCGCCGTGGCGCTCGGCTGCAGATGGCCCGAGACGATATCGCCCAGGTTGACGGTGACGTCCACGTTACGCCGGGCGATGTCGGCCAGCACGGCGTCGAGCGCGTCCAGGTTGCCGTGGATATCGGATATGGCAGCGATTCTCATGCGGTGTCTCCTTTTCGTGCCCACCATTCTGCCCGCGTCCCGCGTTGCAGGCAATGCCGGTGTGCGTACCAGCCGTTACACACGGTAGGACAAATCCGACGGTAATTTGCGACGTGCGGCTACGTGATCTAAATGTCACAGTTGCTACCATTTCCTCATTGCATTACCGCATCACGCCAGCCGCCCTGACGTCGCGGCAGTTTTCACTTTATCCTGAGGAGTAGCCCCATGTTTGCCATGTCCGTGTCCACCCGCCTGTCCCCGCCACGCCCGCACCACCTCGCCTTGCGCGGCGCCATGATGCTGGGCGTGCTGGGCATTGCCACGGCGGCGGCCACGGCGCGGGCCGAACCGTCGCCCACGCTGGACCGTGTGTCAGCCTCTCGGTGGGCGCGTTTTCCGCCGATCCGCGCATCAATATCGGCGCCGACACGCAGTTTGGCCGCATCGACGCGCCCGAATCGAAGCAAAGCCGCACGACCATCCCGCGCGTGAAGGCGGACTTGCTGATCGGCGACCGCCACGGCCTGGCATTCGACTACTACCGCTACGACAAATCCTACACGCCAAGCCTGACGGGCGAAACCCTCATCAATGGCCAGCCCGTCACGGGCACGGCCACGGCGAACGCCGATCTGAAGCTGGACCTGGCCAAGCTGGCCTATAAATGGTGGCTGGGCAGCGGCAACGACACCTTCGGCATCGGCCTGGGCGCCGCCTACTACCACGCCGGCCTGAACGGCACGGCCACCGGCGTCGTCAACGGCGAAACGGCCACGGCGCGCGATTCCATCAGCGAGCACGCGTTTGCGCCGCTGCTGGAAGTGGGCTGGCGCCACGCCTTCACGCCGGACTTGCGCATGTATGCGGAAGCGTCGGGCATCAAGAAAAATGGCGGACGCATCAATGGCCACATCTACGGCGGCAATATCGGCGTGGAATGGTTTCCGTTCAAAAACATCGGCTTCGTGGCCGATTACGGCATGTCGAAAATCAAGCTGCACCGCGACAGCGAACGCGATGCCGACCTGAACATCCGCCTGACGGGACCGTCGGCGTATGTGAAAGTGCGCTTCTGAACGCGCTCAAGGCGCCGGTTTCAGCAAGGTCAGCTGGAACTGCGGCAAGTCCGGATCGTCGTACGCCTCGACCCCGGCAAACGGCAGGCGCGCAAACGCCTGCCGCCAGAACGCACAGGCAGCGGCATCGTCGCGAAACGTCGCCACCAGCCACGTCTGCGCGCTGTCCAGCAGCACCCTGCGCACCACTTCCAGCGCCACGCCCCGGCGCCGGTATTTCTTCAAAATGAAAAAGTCGCTGAACTCGTGCACGGCCAGCTCACCCGCCATGCCAGGCTCCGTAATGAAAAAGCCGGCCAACTCTCCATCGACCACGATCCAGCTGGCCGTGTGGCCCGCTGCATGCACATACGACGCCAGCCCCGCATCGCACACATCATAGCGGCCATCGGCCAGCAGCGCCTCGCCGCTCCAGGCCGAATTATCGTAGCAATACAGCTGGAACAGCTGCGCCAATGCGCCCTCTTCGCCAGGGGCAATGGCGCGCAATGTCATGTTCTGTAGTACCGGCATAGTCCCGTCTTTCCGCCACCTGGCGTCGCTGAGTTGGCGAGTCTAGCACCACGTCACTCATCTGTCTCTCCTGTCTTTCAGCCCTGCATTTCCACCGTTGGTCGCAAAAAAGATTACTTTTTCGCAATTGCCTATATATTATTTTCTCCAAGCAACGTCCGCCATCGCGGCTGAAAAACAAGGGTGATCCCCTTTTACAGACCGGCAGGCTGCCGTCTGCCGGCTTTTAGACCCAAGCTCTGGAGAGTGCTGCACATGCTATCGATCAAACAGCGGAACAAAACAGATGCCAATGGTGACGGTCACGGTGAAGGAAAAACCGTTTGAGGCGGGTGTCGATCCGTACAACAAGATGATCGACCATGTCTCGCGCGATCACCGCAAGGAAGTCAGTTTCAAATCAGGCTTGCTGCAACGCACTTGATGCAACGCAAACCGGCCGCGCTTTCGATACGTGCGCGGCCGGTTTTGTTATGCAAGATCAATGCATCAACGGTACACAAGACCACCATCGATCAGCGGCGCCTGGCCCGTCATGTAATCCGCATCTGGCCCTGCCAGGAAGGAGACGAGGCCCGCCACGTCGTCCGGCGTCTCGGCACGTCCCAGCGCGATGCCATCCACGAATTTTTTATACGTCGCGCCCAGCTCGGCGCCCGTCACTTCGGCCATGCGCTTGTCGATCTCGACCCACATGTCCGTGCCGACGACGCCGGGGCAATATGCATTGACGGTGATGCCGTCAGCCGCCAGTTCCTTGGCCGCCGCCTGCGTCAGCGCGCGCACGGCAAACTTGGTGGCGCAATACACGCCCAGCAACGCAAAGCCGTCATGCCCGGCAATGGAACAGGCATTGATGATCTTGCCCTTCTGCTTGCGCTGCTTGAAGGTCTTGGCGGCCGCCTGGATGCCCCACAGGGTACCTTGCACATTGATGCGCATGATGCGATCGACCTCTTCTGGCGTCACATCGAGCAGCGGCTGCACTTGCGCGATGCCGGCGTTGTTGACGATGATGTCGAAGCCACCCAGTTCCTTCTCGGCAAACGCCACCGCCTCGGTCACCTGATCCAGTTGCGACACATCGGCAATGAAGGTGACGGCGCGGCGCCCCAGCGCGCGCACTTCGGCGGCGGCCGTGTCCAGTTTTTCCTGGTTCAGGTCGACCAGCGCGATATCGGCGCCATCCTTGGCCAAGCGCAAGGCGATGGCCTTGCCGATGCCTTGCGCGGCACCTGTGACCAGTGCGACTTTTCCGGAGATACCCATGCTGCGTTCCTTTCAGTGTAGGGAGAAGAGCTGCAAAACCAGTCCGACGCCACGGCGTCCGCGGCCAGTTCCGCATCGAAGAGACGCTTCAGCCTACCTGAAATCTCTATTTGGCCGCGTCTTGAAACGTGCGCAGCGAAAAAAACTACCTAGGTCAAGAAAGGTGAAAAAAACCGTGCCCGGCCATGCCATATCGGCGCTGTCGTACGGGCAACTGGCGACCGCTGGCGTAAGATGGGCGGCGTCGCCATTGACTGGTTTTGATCCACATCCCAAGGGGAACTCGCATGCTGCACCGTCCATCGTCCATCCGCACCTGCCTGCTGCTGGCAGCACTCTTTTTGACCACGCCCGCCTGGAGCGCTGACCCTGTCCATAAGGAAAACGTGGAATTGATTGCGGGCAAAACCGCACATAGCGCGAAGGGCAAGATCAAGGGCTACGCGACGGCCGAATACACGCTGTCAGGCAAGGCGGGCCAGACCCTCAGCGTCAAGCTGAAAACCAATCAGCCATCGAACTACTTCAACATCCGCCAGCAGGGCCAGGATGAAGCCCTGTTCATCGGCTCGACCAGCGGCAACAGTTACCAGGCAAAATTGCCGGCCGATGGCGAGTACACGGTGCAGGTGTATTTGATGCGCAATGCGGCGCGGCGCAATGCGGTAGCGAATTACAGCCTGGCAATGAGCATCAAAGAAGCCGCATCGCATTGATCCACATCACGCCGGCTTGCTGCCAGCCGAGTATTTGCTGGCGGCGATCGCCAGGCACGCGGCCAGCAAGAGGATGGCGGCCAGGACAAATGCCGCACCGCTGTCGTGGCTGGCAGGATCAACGGCGACCAGCATGGCGAACAGTGCCGGTGTCGCCAGCCCCGCCAGGCTGCCGGCACTCTTGACGGCGCCCTGCAGCCAGCCCTGCTGCCGCGCCGATACGGCGCTGGTCAGCAGACCCTGCAATGCCGGGTTGGCCATTTCTCCCACGCCGAGCAAAAAAATGGCCAGGTAAGCACCAGCCGACTGGCGCGACAGGGCAAGGCACAGGAAGCCTGTACAGCAGCCGGCATAGGCCAGCATGGCCGTGCGCCGCAGGCCGTATCGCGCCATCAGAAAGGGCGCACATTTCAGTTGCGCCACGCCGCCCCAGCCTGCCAGCACGGCAAGCATCAAGCCGACCTGGGTGGAGTCCCAGCCATACCGCTGTTGCGTGTAAAACACGAACGCTACGGAAATCGACCAATGCGCGCTGGCCACCAGCAAATACGCAAGGGTCAGGAAGCGCAGTTCGGGACGCCTGGCCAGCTCGAACACGGCACCGAACGGATTGCTCATGCGCCAGCTGACGGGAACGCGCTTGTCCTGCGGCAAAGATTCGGGCAAGACCAGCACGCCGTACAGGAGATTACCGAGCGACAACCAGCCGGCAAGGTAGAAGGGCAGGCGCACGTCGATATTGCCCAGCCAGCCGCCCAGGGCCGGCCCGGCCACCAGTCCCATGCTGTACGCCGCCCCCATCGAGGCAAAGGCGCGGGTGCGCGCGGCGCCCTCGGAACAGTCGGCAATAAATGCATAGGCGATGCCAAAGCTGGAGGCGGTGATGCCGCACAAGATACGCCCCAGTACCAATTGGGCCAGCGTTTCAGTGTCCGCCAGACAGAAAAAATACACGGCCACGCCCAGGTTCGACAGCAGCAGCAGGGGGCGCCGGCCAAAGCGGTCCGACAATGCCCCCAGCAGTGGCAAGGCAAACATTTGCGACAGCGAAAACAACATCCCCAGATAACCGAGCCATAACACAGGCTGGGCGGGACTGTCCGTCAATTGCAGCAACAGGCGCGGCAAGACGGGGGCCACCAGTCCCGCGCACAGGACGTCGATCAGGACGGTCATGAAGACCAGCGGAAAACCGAATAGCTGTACCGACCGACCCTGCACCGTGCGCATCAACACAGTGCCAGCCGCCTCAGGCGGCAAGCGCTGGTGTGCCACTCTTCCATTCCGCCGGTGCATGCAAGGCAAACCCGTCGAGCAAGGGTCCGCCATACGGCTGCAGAGCAAGCGCGACCAGGCCGCCAAACGCCTGCTTGCCGGCGGGTGGGTCGAGCAGGATCGCGCGCATGGCGGCATGCAGGTCATCTGCAATCGACGGGCTATAGGCCCTGAGCCGGCGCGCCAGATGCTTGCCGACGCCGCTCCATGCCCCCCCGGCCCGCAGCACGAAATTGGCCAACACATCGTACAGCTTGGTGGCGATCGCCAGTGTTTCCTCGGCTACCGTACTGTCAACCAGGTCTTCCAGCAAGGTCGTGATTTCATAGCGCCGGCTGGCCAGGGCATCGGGCGTCAGCGCCGGCGGGCCTTCGTCGTAAATCGCTTGCGCCAGCTGGTACAGGGCGGCGGACGCGCCCGTCTGCGGCAAGAGATTCTTGCCCTCGATGACCATCATCGCCATCGGTATCCGGCCACCGGGGCGATCCATCTTGCGGCAAAAGTAATCGAAGGAGCGCAAGTCATGGCCATACAATTCCACCGTCTGCTGGCCCAGCTTGAGCGTCTCGCGCCAGGCATGCGGCACATTCTCGAACAGGAGCAGAAGATCGATATCCGAGGTAGCCGTTCCCTGGCCGCGCGCGATGGAACCGCCGATGATCGCCGCCTTGACATGCGGATAGGCGGGCAGGATGTGTTGTTCCACCAAATGGCGGGCTGCGTCGAAATTCATTCCATCATCCCCTGCAGATCAGGTAACTCCACCGCTTGCGAACGGCCCCGCTGGCGCTCGATTTCCGGCGCGCTGAAACCGACATACTGGCGCGCGGCGGCATTGAAAAACCGCCCGCCGATCACGCTCACCTTGGACGACTCTTCCAGCGTGCGCAGGCGCTGCACGGCCTGCGCACCGAGCAGGGTGTGAAAACTGGCCAGGCCATTCTTCACGTGGTTGACCTCGTCGATATAAATGCATTCATGCAACAGGGATATATCGGCGCGCCCGATGGCACGGTACAGCTCGGCATAGTACAGGTCGGCGCCCAGCGAAAAACCTTCGCCGATCACCTGCTCGAGGCCGATGCAGTCGGCCGCATTCTGGGCCGCCCGGCAACTTTTCCAGATGCCCAGGGACACCGGCGTTTCGCCGATGCTGCCCCCTTCGTTCGCCAATGCGCCCAGCAGCAGCTGCGCGTGGCGGTATTCTTCCGCGCACTGCAAGGTCAGCGATTCGGCCACGTCGCCCGGCAACTCCGGGAATCGCAGCACCAGCATGGCGCACACTTCGCCGGCGCACACTTCCACATTGAAAATCTGCTGGTGCAATTTCCTGCGCGGATAATCGCGGTCCAGCTCATAGCGCACGTAGTCGACGATCTCCAGCTGTTCGGGGCGCCCGGGCAGCTCGGGACAATCCCACAGGGCCGGCAGCACCTGGCCTTCGAGGCGCTGGCAGCCGCTCTGCATGGCAGGCAGGAGCCACAGGACTTTCTGTGCCGCCAGTTCGCTCTTGGCCCACAGGCCAAGCGAGGCGAGCGCCTGCATGCTGTGCCGGAGGGTGGCGAAATGCGCGTCGATGTGCACGCCCTCGTCCGCGCAACGCGGATTGCCGGGTGCCGCGCCCAGGGCAAAACTCTGGCAGCAATCCTGTACCGTCGACAGCGCCTGCTGCGCCGCATGCAAGGTCATGGACCAAGCGATCTTGCCAGCCACCTCGCGCTCCGTGATCAGCGCGTGCGCCGAGGCGTTTCTGATGGCCGTGAGGGCGTGGGCGGCGGCAGCCAGGTGTGCCGTGTGTTCTTTGATGACGGACATATCATTCCCAACGGTAGATAGTGGAGTAGCAACAACATCTGAACAACCGTGGTGCGCGGCAATGCAAAGGAAACCCAGGGGCAAGGCGCGCCAGCGGTTGCTCGGCAGGCTAAGTAACCCCCAATAAATTATTGTGATTTCTGACTTCCATAACCGGCGCTCTGCGGCGTTGCCCGCTGCTAGCAGTGCTCGCACTGCGTCGCAGCGGGCGCCTTGCATAGCATCCGGTTCTGTTCGTCATAAATTCATAATAATTTCCAGAGGATTACTTAGGCGGTGGTGCGCAACATCCTGAGGAAGCGTTCCCGCAGCGCCCAGTTCACTGGCTCGAGCGTCTCATAGCCCAGCACCTCATCCACAGGGAACACCGTCTCGCCGGCAGAACCTTCCTTTGCCGCCCAGCGCAACATTTTCTCGGGCAGGCCGGGAAAAGCCGATGCCATCCAGTACGCCATCGAATAGTACGCGTTGCGTCCCTCCGCATAGCCCGGATAACGGTCTGCGTAATTCGAAAATGAATACGTGGGGAAGCAGCCGTCGATAATTTTCTTGGGCGTCATCCACAGGGGATAGACCAGGGTGACGTCGCCAATCGGACGGGCCGGCAGGGGCAATAGACGGCGTTCCGTCGCCATGATCGCGAACATCTCACCGAGCAAGTCTTCGAAATTCAGGCCGGTGGCGATAAATTTCGCGTCCAGCGATTTGGCCACGCTCGTCAGTACGCGCCGGATGATCAGGGTGCCAAGAAACTCAAAGTCATCGTCCGGAAATTCCCGGGCAAACCGGTCCGTGATGCCCAGGCCGCCAGCGCTGGCGCCGAGTATCGCTTTCGATTCTTCTTCCGATACCACGGTCAGCGGCAAATTGTAGGCCTGCGCCAGCTCGCGCGCGCGCGGAACGCCAGAATTCCACTCGCCCGGTCCTTCGATAATGACCGGATGGATGTCAATTGGAAACTCGTCAAATTGCGACAAGGCATACAGCAAGGCATTGCTGTCGCCTCCGCCACTCACGCCGACCACCAGCTTGTCGCCAGGCGCCAGGGTGTCGCGCAGCGTTTGTGCCACGGCATCGCGCACGGCCAGCTTGCACTCATTCGACGAGAGGCGTTTCAGGATATTCGGGCCGCCCTTTGCCGCGCCGTTGGCATAGATATATTCGGCAACGGCTTCTTCATTGTTGGCTGGCGGGGAGACCTGCAAGGTGTTGTTGGTATGCAGGAAAGGATCAATATTTCTTTGAAAAAATGCAAACACTTGCCGGTCCGGCGGGATCGCGCTGCCAGTTTCACTCAAGCAAGGAAAAAGGCTATAGGCGCCAGATGGATCGCGCAGATAGGTCGCCACCGCCGTCCAAGGCACATGATTGCGCGCCAGGGCATCGAGCACGCGCTCATCCTCACCGATGTCAAAACTGGATGTTCCATGGGTCGTTACTACAATTAATTCTCGATTCATTGAGCCTCCCTCGGATAAAGCCCAAGGTGGGCTAGCGGCTAGCACCACCTTGGGCACAGTCAGTGATTACATCGACGACAGCACGGTGCTCGGGCCGACGATGCACTCGAGGTTGTTGCGCGAACATTTCGGAGCGGCGCCGTGCATGCGGCTGTTTTCCAGCGCGGCAATATCCAGTGCGGCAACGGCGACATTGCTTGCAGGGGCGATGTCGCGGCTGGCGCGTTTCAGGGAATAGCCAGAGGTGTTGAAAGACCCGGTACCATGAACCACTTGAGTGTTACTAATCATAAGTTTCTCCTTGAGTGATGGACCTGCGCTCGGAACCGCAATAAATGCACAATTCCGGCCACCGGCAAAGGGCGGCGTAGATTATTTTATAAGCTTTCATCTACGACATTCTCTCGTTTTGTCACCACTCGACAGTAAACTGTATCGACAACGGTTTTTCTCCATCAGGAAAATATTGCGTCCCTGTCTGTGCGCTGGACGTGCCCGCCCGCGCATCGCAAAGAAAAATGCCCTGCAAATCAAATACTTGCAGGGCATTTCGGTTAAAACGAGGTGTTCGGATTAACATGGTTATCGCTACTAAGTGTTGATAGTTTGCGGTGAGTAAGTGAAATCGACCAATTTCAGCAGAAATTTAGAAGTTGAATGTTGGTACTCAAGGTGTCTGAAGGCCCCGCTGAGAACGTGATGGCGTTATGCAGGTCGGAAGGGACTTGTCCTCTTCCGCTTTGTCGGCCCGGACTGAAATCGGGCTTGGTCGAAGCCGACGCGCTGGGTCAAGAGTTCCTCGTTGTCGATACGCTCGGCCAGGCTCATGATGTCGCCCTTCGACACGCCGGCGTGCTCGAAGTGCTCCTGCCAAGTGTTCACAATATCAATGACGGCGACAACTTCGGCCGCCGCCTCCCTGGGTAGCAGGCCAAATGCATCGCACTGCGACATCGCGTTTTCGAGGGTAGAATCTCGGCCATAGGCGCCGCAGATAAACTCTTGGAACCCCTGCCCCGAGTTTGTAGGAAGGACATCATAAGCCGGCGCCAGCTTCAGGCGGCCATTCCCAAGCGGGTTCACGACCAGCAGGGAGTGGTTCTTCTCGTGGTCATCGGTGTTGTCGACCAAGATATTGAAGACCATGCGACGAAAAAGCTCGCGTGCATCCCTCTGGTTGATGTCGTCTTGCGTGATGCCGACACGGCGGAGAATACGCGCTAGCTGGGGATACCCCATTTCTGGCTCTTCGCCGGATGTAGTAGCCGCGCGAATGGCGGTACCCGCTGAAATGCTGTGAATCCGCCGGCCCGGTTCGCGGTCGAAGCGACGGACAGCGATAGCGTTAGCGCCGGCAAGGGAGATGACCTGAGTCTCGGCCGTGGTGATACCCGCGCGCTTCGCAAGCGTCATCGTCGCATGCTCGATGAGCGGCGTGTCGACGGGCTCTCCGTTAAAAAACTTGATGACCCACTGCTCGTCACCGATTTCGATAAGTGCCTTTGGCTTCGCTCCGCCGAGGCTGCTGCCAGCGCGGATAATCTTCGCCTCCAACGCGCTGATGGGCTCCGCGGCCTCAATCTTTGCCGCTACCTCACTGAGCTGTTGTACATCAACGAGCCGAGGAAGTGGGCTCGCGGCTTCCGGACTGTAGGTACTCGACGACGTAGAGACTCCGAGCGCGCCGAATCGGTCATCACCGGCGTAATACAGGTACTCCATCAAGGAGAGGCGCTTAGGTTTGACCACGAAGCGAATGACCTTCTCGCCCCAGCGGTCCGGTCGCGCGTCATCGACCGCGCCGACGGCGCGCGGCGCATCGGCCGCCAAGCGGCCAGGTGGCAAGGCCTCGTTGTCGATGAGCGGCAAGTCTTCGCTCAGTGCGAAGCCATTGGTCAGCCAATCTTTCCCGTAATGCAATGAAACGCCTTTGCCTGCGGAGACCAGCTTTAATTTCCCGATGTAGCACGGTGCGACGGGGTCAGCCAAGTACCAAAGGTACAAGTCGTCTAAACGCATCTCAACCTTTCGTCCAGTTTGCGCTTATGCGTGCTTCCGCAGAGGCTTGAGCGCGCGTGCGACCTAGTTCAACGGCTTCACGGACATCCATTTCTATGGCGCCTTGGTCGTGTTCGGGCGCCGCGAGATTTGCCAGCTCGCTGTCGCGCTTGATGAGCCAGAGCGCGGTCGCCACGATGCCGACCCCAACAGCCGGGTCACCGGCTTCTAGCCGCTGCAGCGTAGGCACAGAAACCCCCATACGCTGTGCCCAGGTCTTCAAGGACTCCTTGCGGCGCAAGCGGGCTACCGCCAGGTCGGCACCGAGCTTTTCGATAGCGGCGGCAGTTGCTGGCGGAAGTTGCAGTAGGGCACGGGAAGTTTTTGGCATACATATAGAATAGTATGAAACAGCCATATCCGTCAACATCTATATGTACAAATACCGATAAACGAGGGAGCAAGCGAGTACACGTCTGCGCGTGTGGCAGTGTCAACTACAAAGCGACATGGATGATTAAGCGCTTCAGAAAAAGTTCGACTTCCATCGCAAGTGGGCTCCACAGGCAGTAAAAGCGAAACGACTTTTCTGCACACAGACGCCTTCGGGTGACCGGAATCAGTATCGAGCAGCATCGGCAAACGTTCGCCGTCCTGGCAGACCACCGTCTTTAGAGCGTACTTTGCACACATTTTTATTTACACTTCCGAAAGTTCTCCCCTTCCGAAAAATTACACTATGGCAAATAACGTGGAAACAAGAAAAAAGGCCCGCAGTATCTCGGCTGCAGGCCTTTTGTTTACGAATTAAGGAAAGTGCCTATTAAAAGGGGATGTCGTCATCCATATCCGAGAAGTTCGGTGCGGGCTTCGGTGCCGGGCGTGGCGCCGGTGCCGGGGCTGGGCGCGGAGCCGGTGCCTGGCGCGGGGCCGGGGCTTCGTAGCCGCCACCACCACCGTAGCTGTCATCGCCACCGCCGGCGTCGCCGCCCATGCCGGAGCGGCCACCCAGCATTTGCATCTGTTCCGCGATGATGTCGGTTGCGTACTTCTCGACGCCGTCCTTGTCCGTGTATTTACGGGTTTGCAGACGGCCTTCGACGTAGACGGACGAACCTTTTTTCAGGTATTGGCCGACGATTTCCGCCAGGCGGCCGAAGAACGAGATACGGTGCCACTCTGTCAATTCTTTTTGTTCGCCCGTGTTGCGGTCCTTCGATTTGTACGAAGTGGCCACGGCGATGTTGGCGATCGCGTCGCCGCTAGGCATGTAGCGGATTTCCGGGTCACGGCCCAGATTGCCGACGATGATGACTTTGTTGACTGATGCCATGAATAACTCCTGATGAACTGCAGCGGGAGCCGGTGTCCCGCGCGTTAGTTTAGTGTGCTAAACGAGGATTATAAGCGACCACGCGGTGCAAAGCACCCGCTTTCTGGCGGACGCCATCTCCCGCGCGGCAGCCCGTTTTTTTCACGGCAGGTGAAAACAAGAAACTTGAATACTGTTATTATATACAGTACTTAAACGTCTGCACGCATCTGCATCAAACTTTGTCAGGGCACGTTCGCCCGGCGGCGCAATCCGCCCATGGACGCCTCAGGCATGCAGAACAAAACCCGGCTATAGTAACAGGTTGACCCGTTGTGGCTCCCCATCTGCACCCAGGCACAATGCGCCGGCCGCACCACTCACTGAAAGCAAGGCAATCACATGGAACAGATCCGCATTCGCGGCGCTCGCACGCATAACCTCAAGAACATCAATCTCGATTTGCCGCGCAATAAGCTGATCGTGATTACCGGCTTGTCCGGCTCCGGCAAGTCTTCGCTGGCCTTCGACACCCTGTACGCGGAAGGCCAGCGCCGCTATGTCGAGTCGCTGTCGGCGTATGCGCGCCAGTTCCTGCAATTGATGGAAAAGCCCGATGTCGACCTGATCGAGGGCTTATCGCCCGCCATCTCCATCGAACAGAAGGCAACGTCGCACAACCCGCGTTCGACGGTCGGCACCGTGACGGAAATCCACGATTATCTGCGCCTGCTGTACGCGCGTGTCGGCACGCCCTACTGCCCCGACCACCCGGAAAACGCGCTGGCCGCCCAGTCCGTGTCGCAAATGGTCGACGCCGTGCTGGCCATGCCGGAAGACACCAAGCTGATGATACTCGCGCCCGTCGTCGCCAACCGCAAGGGCGAGCATGTCGACCTGTTCGAGCAGATGCAGGCGCAGGGCTTCGTGCGTTTCCGCGTGCAGAGCGGCACGCATGCGGCCAAGATCTATGAAGTCGATGACCTCCCGAAACTAAAGAAAACAGAAAAACACACGATCGACGTCGTCATCGACCGGGTCAAGGTGAACCAGGAAATCAAGCAGCGCCTGGCGGAAAGTTTCGAAACGGCCCTGCGCCTGGCCGATGGCCGCGCCATTGCCTATGAAATGGATACCGCCAAGGAACACGTGTACTCCAACAAGTTCGCCTGCAATGTGTGTGGCTATTCCCTGCAGGAACTGGAACCGCGTCTGTTCTCGTTCAATAACCCCATGGGTGCCTGCCCGGAATGCGACGGCCTGGGACACATCGAATTCTTTGACCCGAAACGCATCGTCGCGTTCCCGAACCTGTCGCTGGCGTCGGGTGCCGTCAAGGGCTGGGACCGCCGCAACCAGTTTTACTTCCAGATGCTGTCGAACCTGGCCGCGTATTACGAGTTCGACCTGGACATGCCGTTCGAGCAGCTGGCACTGAATGCCCAGCAAGCCGTGTTGTACGGTTCCGGAAAGCAAGTAATCCCGTTTACTTATGTCAACGAACGGGGCCGCACCGTCATCAAGGAACACACGTTCGAAGGCGTGGTCAACAATCTGCAGCGCCGCTACCGCGAGACGGACTCGATGGCCGTCAAGGAAGAACTGGCCAAGTTCATCAATGAAAAATGCTGCCCCTCATGCGATGGCGCGCGCCTGCGCGTGGAAGCGCGCTTCGTCAAGGTCGGCACGGGCAAGCAGCAGCGCGCCATCTATGAAGTGGCGGCAAAACCGCTGCGCGAGACGCTGGAGTTCTTTGAAAAGCTGAAACTGACGGGCGCCAAGAAAGAGATCGCCGACCGCGTGGTCAAGGAAATCATTTCGCGCCTGAAATTTCTCAACAACGTGGGCCTCGATTACCTGTCGCTGGACCGCAGCGCCGACACGCTCTCCGGCGGCGAAGCACAGCGCATCCGTTTGGCATCACAGATTGGCTCCGGTTTGACAGGCGTCATGTATGTGCTCGATGAACCGTCGATCGGCTTGCATCAGCGCGATAATGACCGCCTGATCGAAACCTTGAAACACTTGCGCGACATCGGCAACAGCGTACTGGTGGTCGAGCATGACGAAGACGCCATCCGCACGGCCGACTACATCGTCGACATGGGCATCGGCGCGGGCGTGCACGGCGGCGAAATCATCGCCGAAGGCACCTTGTCCGACATTCTCAAGAACAAGAAATCGCTGACGGCGCAATACCTGAACGGCAAGCTGAAGATCGCCGTGCCCGCCAAGCGCCACGCCAGCAATCCGGAAAAGCAGCTGGTGATCACTGGCGCGACGGGCAACAACCTGAAAAAGGTGTCGCTGAGCTTGCCGGTGGGCTTGATGACCTGCGTGACGGGCGTATCCGGCTCGGGCAAATCGTCGCTGGTCAACGATACCCTGTATCCAGCCCTGTCGCGTCATTTGTATGGTTCGCAAACGGAACCGGCGCCGCACGAATCGATCAGCGGGCTGGAGCATTTCGACAAGGTCATCTCCGTCGACCAGGCGCCGATCGGCCGCACGCCGCGCTCCAACCCCGCCACCTACACGGGCTTGTTTACGCCGATCCGCGACCTGTTCTCCACCGTGCCGACAGCCAAGGAACGGGGTTACAGCGCGGGCCGCTTCTCGTTCAACGTCAAGGGCGGACGCTGCGAAGCGTGCCAGGGCGATGGCGTGATCAAGGTCGAGATGCATTTCTTGCCCGACGTCTACGTGCCATGCGACGTGTGCCACGGCAAGCGCTACAACCGCGAGACGCTGGAAGTGCACTACAAGGGCAAGAACATCACGGAAGTGCTGGGCATGACGGTGGAAGAGGCGCACGAATTCTTCAAGCCGGTCCCCTTGATCGCGCGCAAGTTGCAAACCCTGCTCGACGTGGGCCTCGGCTACATCAAGCTGGGCCAGAGCGCCACCACCCTGTCCGGCGGCGAGGCGCAGCGCGTCAAACTGTCACTGGAACTGTCCAAGCGCGACACGGGCCGCACCCTGTACATCCTCGATGAACCGACCACGGGCCTGCACTTCCACGATATCGACTTGCTGCTGAAAGTCATCCACCGCCTGCGCGACCAGGGCAACACCCTCGTCATCATCGAGCACAACCTGGACGTCATCAAGACGGCCGACTGGATCGTCGACCTGGGCCCGGAAGGGGGCGCCGGCGGCGGGCAGATCATCGCCACGGGCACGCCGGAAGACGTGGCCCTGAACCCGGCCAGCGTGACGGGCAAGTACCTGGGGCCGCTGCTGAAGCAATAAAACAGCGCTGCCCGCTCGATCCCCCGGCCAATGATCTTGTTCGGGGGATTTTCAGTTTGGGCAAGCTGCCCTACGAGCATTCGGCATGCTGCCGCGGACTTATTTCACATTAAATCCCACCACCGAGCCTCCAAGCGCGCTGATATATAAAACGCCATTGGCCGACATCGACAATACCCCACCGGTCGGCTCGGTCCATACAAGCTGGTGGGTCTTCACATCCAGCGCATAGGTAGTCCCGCTGAACGAAACAAAAACCAGGTTCTTCGTTACCAGGAGATCCGTGCCGGAGAACGATATTAAGCGCCGCGGCACTTCCCAGCTCCATAATAATTTGCCGTCGCTTTCCGCGCGCGCTTCCAGCATGGACGTCGCATCATCCACTACGTACACCACGCCTTCCGCATACGCAAAATTATCGCCATAGGTGCCAGTGCTGGACCACGCCACCTTGTTTTGCTCAACGTTAAAATTGACCAGTTTTCTGGTCTTGCTGGCACTTTCCGGCTGCGTCATGCCGAAGATGGAGCCAGGTGCACCGGCGACCGGCGCCAGCGAAGATGCGCTCGTAGAGGTCCACATCATCTCCGGGGTGGCCATCGTCCTCTGGAGTGTTCCCGTCGCAGCGTCGGCCAGGGACAAGCCTTGGTCAAGGCTGAACAAATTGCTGCCCTGTAGCGTCGCCGAAGTCATGGGCGCAAACCATAATGGCGTTCCCGTGAGCGCCTCCAGCGCCTGCACGCCATTCGTATCGCCACTGGCAACGCTATGGAACAGCTTTCCACCACTGACCATCGGCTTCATCCATAAAGGAGGTATGGTATAGCCGTCGCGCTTGGGGAATGATGAGTAGGATGTGAACACCGTCGTTCCGGTGCTCGCATTCAAACCATACAGTACTTGCCGGCTGTCATCGGTGCCAGTTCTCACATACAGCATATCGGCCGAAGTGCTGGAAAAAGGATCTCTGCCGAAATCACGGCTCCAGGCGACGCTGCCGTCGGATTCCTTCAGCGCATACAGAATCGCACCTGCGTTCAAGAAAACATGATTGGCGGAAATCACCATTGGCGTGCGGTGCATATAGCTGGCGCCGGGAATGGGCCAGGTCCAGCGCCTGGAAAATTTCGACACATCGAGCGTGACGGGTACATAACTGGAGCGTTGCGCATTGCCTCGCTCACCTTGCCAATCGGACACACCCGGCCAGCGCGTCAACGCAGTCAAGGTAGACAACGCCCTGACTTCAACGTCATATGGCACCGACATGGTCGTCACCGGATAGCGCGCGCTGCACTCAAGGTCACGGCAGGCGCGTATCTCAATGTTACCGCGATAGCGTCCACTGGCCAGGGCTGGCACCGTTTTCAGCGTGAACTCATACATGAAGTCACCATTCCAGCGGAAGTCGGACGTTTTGATAAAGACGCCTTTCGGATCGGTGGCGGTAATGTACAGATTGATTTTAGACTGTCCGGATGGTGCCGCAAGCACGCCGCTGGTCGTGGCGGCCTGCCCCTCATAAAAAGATTCGGATATGGAAATTGGATTAACAAACTCCACCGGTATGACGTGCAAGGCGCTGACCGAGTAAGGCAGCAACTGCCTTGAATAGGAGATCGGATTGCTGCAGGCCGCATCCCGGCAAACCTGGATTTCCATATAGCCTTCATAAGTACCAAACGACAGCGTGCTCGGCATCTTGATCAGGGCGGTATACGTCACATTATTCTCTTGAGTAACGGAACTACTCAACTGCAATACGCCAGTTGGATCGAAGAAGCGGAAAAAAAGCGGTTCTGTCGCCGGGCTGCTCAAAGTAATCTGCACTTTCGATACCTTGCTCTCGCCAAGCAGCATGACTTCCACCATCTTCGATGGCGTAAACGTCAACGCCGGATAGATCACACCAGGCTTGGTGGGTACGACTGGATCTGGCTGTGCAGGGGTCACCGGCGTTACTGGCGCAATCGGTGTTTCGGGTACTGGTACGGTCGGTGGCACCGTGACCACAGGCGGCGTCGGGGTCGGAGGAGCGACATTGCGCCCCCGCCGCCACAGGCGCTGATACAGCATAGGATAATCGAGGCGAGCAGTTTCTTTACAGACATCAGCATATCCACATTATTTTCCATCAAGAAATTTTCAAGTTGTCAAATAATATAGATTGATAAAAATATTGTCTATCTTTTAAAACATGCTTCTGCGCCGCGATGGTTTGACGCCACGCTAAAAAGAGCCCTGCATGGAATATCTCGGCCCAATAAAAAACGGCGCGGATTGCTCATGCAATCCGCGCCGTTTCTCTTTTTGATAGCACCCCAGTCATTGCCGGCGTGTCATTTATCGCACGCCAGTCTTTGCCGGCGTGTTTCTCCCCCACTACTAAATCTTACTCAGCCAAACGCTTCTCCAGCGCCGCCTTGTTATCTGCCAATTCTTGCGGCAGATGATACGCGAGTTTTTCGAACAACTCCGTATGCAATTTCAATTCTTCCACCCACGCGGCCTTGTCGATCGAAGTGATGGTGTCGAACTGTTCTTGCGTGAATGGCAAGCCATCCCAGTTCAGGTCGCCATACTGCGGCGTCGTGCCGAACAGGTTTTCCACGCCGCCCGCCTTGCCTTCGATGCGCTCGAGCATCCATTTGAGCACGCGCATGTTGTCGCCAAAGCCAGGCCAGACGAACTTGCCTGCTTCGTCCGTACGGAACCAGTTGACGCAGTAGATCTTCGGCAGGGCGGCGGGGTTGACTTTGCCCACCTTGACGCCCATGTCCAGCCAGTGCTGGAAGTAATCGCTCATGTTATAGCCGATAAACGGCAACATGGCAAATGGATCGCGGCGCACGACACCCATCTGGCCCACGGCCGCGGCCGTCGTTTCCGAACCCATGGTGGCGGCCATGTAGACGCCTTCAACCCAGTTGCGCGCTTCGGTCACCAGCGGCACGGTGGTCGAGCGACGGCCGCCGAAGATGAAGGCCGAGATCGGCACGCCGGCCGGATCGTCCCAGGCGGCGTCGATCACTGGGTTTTGCGTAGCGGCAACCGTGAAGCGTGCGTTCGGGTGCGCCGCCTTGGTGCCGGACGCTGGCGTCCAGTCCTTGCCCTGCCAGTCGATCAGGTGGCTTGGCGCTTCCTTGCTCAAGCCTTCCCACCACACGTCGCCGTCGTCCGTCAGCGCCACGTTGGTGAAGATCGTGTTGTCGCGCATGGACGCCATGCAGTTGTAGTTGGTTTTTTCGTTGGTGCCCGGCGCCACGCCAAAGTAGCCCGCTTCCGGGTTGATGGCGTACAGGCGGCCATCCTTGCCCGGCTTGATCCAGGCGATATCGTCGCCGATGGTGGTCACTTTCCAGCCGTTAAAACTTGCCGGCGGGATCAGCATGGCGAAGTTGGTCTTGCCGCAAGCCGATGGGAACGCTGCTGCGACGTAATGCTTCTTGCCTTCCGGCGATTCCACGCCGAGGATCAGCATGTGCTCGGCCAGCCAGCCCGGATTGTTGTCCGATGCTTGCGCTTCCTGGTAGCCCATGTTCGAGGCGATGCGCAGGGCGAAGCATTTCTTGCCCAGCAAGGCGTTGCCGCCGTAGCCGGAACCGAAGGACCAGATTTCGCGCGTTTCCGGGAAATGCACGATGTACTTGGTGCTGTTGCACGGCCATTTCACGTCTTGCTGGCCGGCCGCCAGCGGCGCGCCCACGCTGTGCACGCACGGCACGAACGCGCCATCCGTGCCCAGCACGTCGTACACGGCACGCCCCATGCGGGTCATGATCTTCATGTTGACGGCGACATAAGGCGAGTCGGACAGTTCCACGCCGATGTGCGCGATCGGCGAGCCCAGCGGGCCCATCGAGAAAGGCACGACGTACATGGTGCGACCACGCATGCAGCCGTCGAACAGGCCGTTCAAGGTGTGGCGCATCTCGCCAGGTTCGGTCCAGTTATTCGTCGGGCCGGCCGCTTCTTTTGTTGCCGAGCAGATATACGTGCGGTCTTCGACGCGGGCCACGTCACTCGGGTCGGAGCAGGCCAGGTAGGAATTCGGGCGCTTTTCGGCATTGAGTTTTTTCATGGTGCCGCTGGCAACCATTTCAGCGCACAGGCGCTCGTACTCTTCTTGCGAACCATCGCACCAGTAGATGCGGTCTGGCTTGGTCAGCGCGGCAATGTCGGCCACCCAGTTGATCAGTTTCTGTTGTTTAATATAAGCTGGGACGTTGAGTGCGGCGACGCCACCCATGACGGGCTGATTCATATTACCTCCAATACCAATAAAAGAAATTCTGGTCGTTCCGGCAAGACAGGCAGCATCGTTGAGAGGTGGCTGCGGCTCACTGCGGGCGGTGCGTTCACGCGGGCAGGGCTCTGGTGTCGTTTACCTGGATCATGCACCCAGGCTGCAGGAACAGTTTGCGCTATAACTATACTCAGGAAGCTTCAAAAGTGCCGGCGATTGTACACCCGCGTACCGGCTATTCTCGCAAAAATGTAGGAGAATAGCTTGACTAATGTAGTAGGCTATTCAGCATTTCCCGTATCCTGTTATTTCCCTACCAAATCCTCACTAAAATCGGCCATCCACCATGAAAATTGCCATCCTCGATGATTACCAGGATGCCGTGCGCGGCCTCGATTGTTTCCAGTTGCTCGATGGCCACGAGGTCAAAGTGTTCAGCAATACGGCGCGGGGCCTGGGCCAGCTGGCGATCCGCCTGGCGCCGTTCGACGCGCTGGTGCTGATCCGCGAACGCAGCAGTTTCAACCGCGCCTTGCTGTCGAAACTGCCGAATCTGAAACTGCTTTCGCAAACGGGCAAGGTCAGCGGCCACATCGATGTGGCGGCCGCCACCGAGCTGGGCATCGCCATCGCGGAAGGCATCGGCTCGCCCACGGCGCCGGCCGAACTGACGTGGGCGCTGATCATGGCGGCGCAGCGCAAGATCGTGCCGTACGCGCAACATTTACAGGAAGGGCTGTGGCAAACGTCATCCATCGAACCGGCGCGCAACACGCTCGGCACGGTCTTGAAAGGGCGCACCCTGGCGATCTGGGGCTACGGCAAGATCGGTCAATTGATCGCCGGCTATGGCCGCGCCTTCGGCATGACCATCCTCGTGTGGGGCAGCGAAGCGAGCCGCGCGGCGGCCGTGGCGGCCGGCGATACGGCGGCAGCGTCGCGCGAGGCCTTCTTTGAACAGGCCGACGTCTTGACCCTGCACCTGCGCCTGTCCGACGCCACACGGGGCCTGGTGACAAACGAGGACCTGGCGCGCATGAAGCCGACGTCCCTGTTCGTCAATACCAGCCGCGCCGAGCTGGTCGCCGATGGGGCGCTGGAAGCGGCGCTGCCCCAGGGGCGTCCGGGCGCCGCCGCGCTGGACGTATTTACGGACGAGCCGCTGCCGCCCGGCTCGCCACTACTGTTGCTGCCGAACGTGCTGGCCACGCCCCACCTGGGCTACGTCGAGCGTGACAGCTATGAACTGTATTTCCGCTACGCCCTGCAAAACATCGTCGATTTTGCGCAGCATCAATGCACGCGCCTGCTCAATCCCGAGGTGCTGGCGCATGCGCGGCAAGTCCCTCAGGAGCGCTGAAACCCCTTGATGAGGTCCGGCTCGCCCGTGATGCGGATGGCGGGCGCGGGCAGCACATGCCGACCGCGCCACAGCCCAGCCCAGCCGGGCGGCCAGGCAATGTCCGGTCCGCCGTACGGCGCCACGCCGGCGCGCACGGCGACGACCGGCACGGGCGGCATGTCGGGCAAGGGCTCGCCTGCCGTGCGCGGCATGTCCAGGCTGTACATGTAATTGGGTAACAAAGCTTCGCAGACGCGGCCAAACCAGTCGCTATGGTCGTCGTCGCGCCCCAGCGCCTGCGCCAGCCCCTGCGGGTCGAAACGTGCCAGGGCATCGATCAGCTCGCCAGTGGTGGCGCCCGGCGTATCGCCCCAGCCCATCACGGGGTTGACGTTGTAGTCGGCGCCCGAGCCATACCAGCCTTCGCGCCAGGGCCGCTGCATCCAGTCGCGCGGCCCCGTAAACAAATGCCAGCGCCAGTGCAGGCCGGACGGCTTGGGCCAGGAATACAGATACAGTTTTTGATAGCCAGCCTGGTGCAGCTCGCGCACCATGGCCATCAGGCGTGCATGCGGCATGCGGTCCGGTGGCGCGCGGCGAAACAGGATCGCTTCGCCATCGGCAAACTGCACGTCGTCGGTCGACAGGTTCAGGTCCAGGGTCCGCGCTTCGCTGCCGAAACGGGCGGCAATCCAGCCCGTCAGCAAATTGACGGACGTGATCACCCCGTAACCGCGGTGGCGGTGAAAAATGACGGTGCCGGGAGCGAGCGCTTTCATACGGAGTCGGGGTGGCAGGCAAACAAAGAAACCAGTGTACTCACAGATGGCCAAATTTTCCAGATGCGGCGCGGTAGCAGGGCGGCAAGCACACGGCCCCATCTGCGGCGCATTCACGCAACGGCGACAATCCACGCTATCATGCGCGTCATTCTCCACTGACATCGTGACCACATCATGACTTTGCGCATACTCGCCACCGGCGGCACTTTCGACAAACACTACAACGAATTGAACGGTACCCTGGGCTTTTCCGACAGTCATTTGCCGGCAGCGATTGCCCGCGCGCGCATGACGGCGCCCGTGGCGCTGGAGCAATTGCCGCTGCTCGATTCGCTCGACATGCAGGATGCGGACCGCCAGCGCGTGCTGGCCTCGTGCCGCGCGGCGCACGAAAAAGCCATCGTCATCATCCACGGCACCGACACCATGCGCGAAACGGCGCAAGTGCTGGGCGCGGCGAACCTGCAGCAAACGGTGATTTTGACGGGCGCCATGATTCCCTACGAAATCGACAACTCCGATGCCCTGTTTAACCTGGGCTTTGCCTGTGGCGTGGCGCAAACCTTGCCAGCCGGCGTGTACGTGGCCATGAATGGCCAGATCTTTGCCTGGGACAATGTGCAAAAGAACCGCGCCGCCGGCGTATTCCAGCCCTTGTAAGCCAACGCCTGACAGGGCGCGACAGGCAGACCAGCAAACGCTCTGGCTGACACGCTGTCACAATTCGACCAGCCCGTTTTCAACGGGCTTTTTTACGTTTTTTTACCTTTCACAAATTCTGCAAAGCAACGGTTTTCCTCGAATTATTGTAGGCAAAGCATTGAATTGCCAATACAATAATTTTATGTTGTAAAAAAACGCCATTGATCCTTTTTAAAAACGGCGATATTGTTAAATATAAAACTGTAATTTAACAATTAAATTAAATATTCTTCTGTATCCATAATTTATTGCCAAATCCGACACGGTTGAGGTGCATTTTTTCTTGCTGAGACGACATAATGATTGCCTCGACAAGTAATAAGTGCATTTATAACAATATTGTGCTAAGTAGTCTTCCACCTCCCACCGACGTGGTTCCGCCTACCGTACACGAGCACCGCTAGCCCTCTATCCGATGGCTTGATACGTGCTCGTGTGCTGCTTGTCGTTATTAAAACTACTACGGAGTAATTGTTATAATGGCATTCAAAGAAAAAATTGGCGTGCGCAGCGTACGCCTGGCCCTGACCGTACTGGCAGGTAGCGTCTTGTTCTCTGGCCAATCCATGGCGGACGAAGCAATTCAAAAAGTTGAAATTACCGGTTCGAGTATCAAGCGTATCGCTGTCGAAGGCGCCTTGCCAGTACAGCGCCTGTCGCAAGAAGCGATCGCCAAATCGGGCGCCACTTCGGTAGCCGACCTGATCCAGGCTCTGCCAGCCATGCAAGGCTTCACCATCGGCGCAGTTGCTGCCGGCTCCGATTCGGGCGGCAATACCAGTGCATCGCTGCACGGTATCGGCGAGTCCTACACCCTGGTACTGCTGAATGGCCGCCGCATCGCGCCACAAGGCTCCGGCACCACGGTCAACCTGAACGCCATTCCGATGAGCGCCGTTGAGCGCGTCGAGATCCTGACCGACGGCGCTTCGGCCCTGTACGGCTCGGACGCCATTGCCGGCGTACTGAACTTCATCCTGAAGAAAAACCAGCAAGGTGCCACCCTGGAAGCCACCTATGGCGGTCCGGAAGACAAAGGCGGCAACGCCTGGAATACCAGCGTCACCTACGGTTTCGGCGACCTGGACGAAGACCGCTTCAACGTGCTGCTGTCGTACCGCCACGACGAGCAGTCGAAACTGAGCGCCACCGACCGCAAGTTCGCCGCTACCTCGTATGTGCCATTCAGCCGCAACGGCAACAACTACGTATGGGACCGCACCAGCACCTCGGCTTCGCCAGCAGGCGCCACTGTTGCCTACAATAGCGGTGCTAAATCGACAGCCTTTACGCCTTACCTGGCGATGAATGGCAAGTGCCCTGAAGACTCCTACAAGACGACCAGCAACGCGCGCGCTTGCGGCTTCGACACGGGCTCCACCGTGGAAGTCGTACCGCAATCGAAACGCGACAGCCTGTTCTCCAAAGCTACGTACAAGCTGAACGACAACCTGAACGCGTTCGCCGAACTGGCCTACTCGCGCTACGACCTGACGGCGCGTATCGCCGCCAATCCGATCCCGATTTCGATCGCCAAGGGCAGCGCGCTGTACAACACCTATGTATCGCCCTACCTGACGCCAGCGCAACGTGCCGACGTCAAGTCGATCACCGCCAACTACCGCAGCACCGACTTCGGTCTGCGCGCCAGCAACACCATTACCGAAACCAAACATATGGTCATTGGTGTGGAAGGCGAACTGGGCGCGTGGAACTTCGAAAGCGGCCTGACCTGGTCGCAAAACTCGATCGACGAGCGCTACACGGGTGGTTACCAAAAGAGCCAGGAATTCAAGAACATCCTCGCCAATCCGGATTTCGATCCGTTTGCAACCACGCAAAAACCATCCGTGCAGGCACAAATCGCTGGCGCGCAGTTCGTCGGTTCGGTGCGTACCGCATCGACCACGATGCGCGGCCTCGACACGCACGGTTCGCGTGAATTGTTCTCCTTGCCAGGCGGCAAGGCCAGCCTGGGTATCGGTGGCGACTACCGCACCTATACCTATGAGCAATCGCCAGGCAGCAATGCCACCGGTGACGATATCTACAACTTCAACACCAAAGCCGCCTACGACATGAGCCGCGACACCTACGGCGCGTTCGTCGAGTTGCTGGCGCCGCTGGCCAAGTCGTTCGAAATGACCGTGGGTGGCCGTCACGATGCTGTCAAGGCGATCGATGACAAGCTGAACCACAAAACTGTCGGCAAGAAAGACAGCGCCAATACCTACAAGGTATCGGCACGCTGGCAGCCAGTACAGACCGTGCTGATCCGCGGTTCGTACGGCACGGGCTTCAAGGCACCAAGCATGCTGGAAATTGCTCAGCCACTGGTCAACGCCGGCTTTACCGCCAAGAAATTTGACTGCCCATACCCAGGCAACGCACTGTGCCGCGCGGAAGCAACGCAATACAACGCCGTGTCGCAAGGCAATCCAGATCTGCAATCGGAAAAGTCGAAACAGTTCACCCTGGGCTTCCGTGTCGAGCCTAGCTCGGCCTTCTCGTTCGGCGCCGACCTGTGGGATGTGAAACTGCGCAATGCCGTGTCGGAAGTTTCCGAAGAGCAAGCATTTGCCGATCCGATCAAGTATGCGTCGAGCTTCGGAACTTATACCGAGCCATCGACCGGCATCACCTATTACTCGTTCAAGAAACTGTCGGTCAACATCGGCAAGAAGGAATACCGTGGTATCGACTGGGATCTGTCGGCCAACCACAAGTTTTCCTTCGGCAAGCTGACGGCCCAATTGAGCGGTACGCACATGTTGCACGCCAACTACACCAAAGCCGGTAGCGATAATATCTACACCAGCAACATGAACTTCTTCGGCGACACCAACGAAGTCACGTTCCGCAACCTGATGAAGCTGACGACGACCCTCGACACGGGCCGCCTGAGCAACACGGTAACCGTCAACTACCGTAACGGCTACACCGATGCAGCCGCTACCGTGTATAACCTGGCGACCCAGCAAGAAGAGAAAAACTTCCGCCTGCAAGTACCGTCGTACACCACGTTCGACTGGCAAGCACGTTTCGCCTTTGACAAGCAAACCACGATCCGCGCAGGCATCAAGAACCTGTTCGACCGTGCACCACCGCTGTCGCTGCGCGCTTCGTCGGGCCACCAGGTTGGTTTCGACCCACGCTACGCCGATCCAATGATGCGTTCGTTCTACATCACCGGCAACTACAAGTTCTAATTTGACGTTTTGAATTAACTTGTCTGAAAGCGCCTTGCACTTCACCGTGCAAGGCGCTTTTTTTATGCCGAAACATATTGCACAGGCGAAAAAAAGGAGCCGCAGCTCCTTTTCCATACCGATATACCTGCTTTTATGCAGTTGCTTCGCCGCCCAATGCTTCGACCACGTCGGCCATCAGCTTGCTCAGTTCGCCCGTCATCAGCATCACGTCGCCGTCGAAACGCTCGTCGTCGTTCTTCGTGCTCGATTCCGTTTCCTTGATCACGTCCAGCGGCTTGACGCTCTTGATGGCCAGGGACTCCGTCAGCACGAACGAGATCTTGTCGTTCCAGGTCATGGCCAGGCGCGTGCACTGCTTGCCGGCCGCGATGTGGCGGCGCACGTCGTCCGCTTCCAGGGTGTGGCGCACGTAGCGCACGGTGGCCTTGCTCTCGCCCGTGGCGCGCAGTTCCGTATCCATGTCGACCGTGAAGCCGGCAGGCGCATCGTCGGCCTGCAGCCATTCCGTCATCACCGCCACGGGCGAGCGCTGCACGCGCAGGCTTTCCAGCGGCAATTTGTCGACGGCTTTCAACAGCAGCTTGATGACTTCATCGGCTTTCGCCGGGCTGGCGGCATCGACCACCAGCCAGCCATTGACGGGGTCGATCCACGTCCAGACGTTGCTGCGGATGCTGAAAGCGCGCGGCAGCAACTCGTCGGCCACGCGTTCCTTCAATTCCTTCATGGCTTTTTTACCCGGCGCAAAGCCTTGCGCTTCTTCCATCTCGGCGGCGCGGGCCTTGGCGACCTGGTTGATGACGGTCGCTGGCAACAGTTTCTTTTCCGTGCCCAGCAAGATCAGCATTTGCTTGTTGACCACGTGGACCAGGCCGCCGTTCGGGCGTGGCGTATCCCAGCCCTGGCGCATCAGATCCATGCTGGTCGCCGGCGTAAATTTGTTCGAGGACAAGGCCTCTTCCAGTTGTTCTGGCGTATAGGCCCATGGTGCGGGCAGGCGGTAAATCTGAAGATTCTTGAACCACATAGTTTTTGTCTTCCGTTTGTTTCAGTAGTGCCAGGGGAACGCCATTCTACACTTTCGACATGAAAATGCCGTCAAAAGCGCGGTCTGGCGCGGTATGTGTCTTACAGGAAACGTGCTACAGGGCCGGGAACAGCTCGGCCTGGGCGGGAACCTGCCGCATCACGATGGCCGGGTCGCACAGGGCAGAAATGCGCACGCCCAGCAGGCGGATTTTCTTTTCGAATGGCACGCGCCGCAAACAATCGCGGCTGGCGCGCAGGATGGCGGCGGCGTCCGCCGTGGCGCTGGGCAAGGTGACGTCGCGCGTGACGGTGCTGAAATCCTCGAAGCGCAGCTTGATGCCCACCGTGCGCCCCGCCAGCGACTGTTTATCCAGGTCGCCCGCCACGCGCGTGCACAGGCTTTCCAGCTTTTCCGACAGGGTGGCGCGGTCGCGCACCACCTGCAAATCGCGCTCGAACGTCGTTTCGCGGCTGACGGATTTGGTTTCCCGGCTCGTCTGCACGGGGCGATCATCGATGCCCAGCGCCGCCTGGCGCAGCCAGCCCGTGTACAGGTCGCCGAACTGCGTGCGCAGCATGGCCATGTCGGCCCGGGCCAGCTCGCCGATCGTGACTATGCCCAGGGCTTCCAGCTTGGCCGTCGCCTTCGGGCCGATGCCATTGATCTTTTTCGCCGGCAAGGGCCAGACGCGCGTTTCGATATCCTCGGGCGACAAGATGGTGAGCCCGTCGGGCTTTTCCAGGTCGGAACAGATTTTTGCCAGCAATTTGTTCGGCGCCAGGCCGATCGAGCACGACAGGCCTGTCGCCTCGAACACGGCCGCCTTCAGGCGCGCCGCCATGGCCGGCGCCTGCTCGCCGTATTCGCTCAGGTCGACATAGATTTCATCAATGCCCACGTTCTGGATGATCGGGCACAGCTGGGCCACGGCTTGCTTGAAGCGCGCCGAATATTCACGGTAGGCCTCGAAGTCGGCCGGCAGCAGGATGCTGTCGGGCGCCAACTTGGCCGCCTTCATGATGCCCATGGCGGAAAACACGCCGAACGCGCGCGCCGCATACGTCGACGTGGTGACGACGCCGCGTCCCACGTAGTCGCGCATGCGCGCAAACTGCCGCGTACCGTCTTCCAGTAGCACGGGCTGCTGCAAGCGCCCGCCGCCGATGACGACGGCCTCGCCGCGCAATTGCGGATATTTCAACAGTTCCACGGAGGCAAAGAAAGCGTCCATGTCCAGATGGGCTATCCAGCGGCGGGCGGGTGACTCGGGAAGTGGGGAGGCAGATGTGGTCAAGGACACCTCGCGGCAAGATACTGTAGTTATATACAGTATCGCTGGAAATGCCCATGGATGCAAGTTGAAACACGCGCGCACCGCAGTTGCTTTTCTCAATAGCAAGATTACAATCCTGACACAACTATTCAAAGGAGTCGCCTTGTCCATTACCCATCACGCTGCGCGCCGCCGGTCCATTTGGTCATCCATCCTGCCGGCCCTGCTGCTGTCCACCTTGGCGCCAGCCGCGCTGGCCGCCGATGCAGCCGCCACCGCGCCTGTCGCCGCCAAGACAGCCTGGCAGGAAACGCGCCACGGCACGGTCGTCACGGACGACTACCGCTGGCTGCAGAAGAAAACCGATCCTGCCGTGATCGATTACCTGAATGCGGAAAACGCCTACACGGCGGCCGTCACGGCCCCGATCCAGCCGCTGGCCGACAAGGTGACTGCGGAAGTCAAGGGACGCATGCAGGAAGTGGACTTGTCCGTGCCTGCGCGCCAGGGCAATTTCTACTATTACACGCGCATGGAAGCGGGCAAGCAATACGCTATTCACTGCCGCCGTCCCGTCGGCAAGAACGGCGCCTACGATGCCCAGGCGGCTGAGGAAATCCTGCTGGATCAGAATCAATTGGCCGAAGGCCACAAATTTTTTGCCGTGCGCGCGTTTGCCATCAGCCCGAATGAACAGCTGCTGGCCTACACCACCGACACGACGGGTTTTCGCCAGTACGAACTGCACGTCAAGGATTTGAAAACGGGCAAGTTGCTGGGCGATACCATGCCGCGCGTGACGTCCCTGGCCTGGGCGGCGGACAATGCCACCCTGATGCTGACGCAGGAAGACGCCACCACCAAGCGCGCGGACCGATTGTTCCGCCTGCCGCTGGGCGGCACGCCGCAGCAGGTCTACCACGAGCCGGTGGAACAGTTCGCCATCGGCGTGAGCCGCACGCGCGACCAGCGCTACTTTGTACTCACCGCGCGCAGCACGGACACGAGCGAGGTGCTGCTGCTGCCAACGAGCAAGCCGCAAGGCAGTTTTCAGTCCGTGCTGAAACGCGAAAAGGGGCACCGCTACGGCATCGAGCACCGCGACGGCCAGCTGTACATCCTGACCAACAAGGACGCGAAGAATTTCCGCGTCGTCAGCGCGCCATTGAGTGCCCCGCAGCCGAAGCACTGGAAAAGCCTCGTGCCGCACAACAAGGATGCCGTGATCCAGTCCATCGACGTCTTCCAGGGCTACCTGGTGGTGATGGAAAAGGCACGCGCCCTGAACCGCGCGCGCATCCTTGATTTCGCGCACAAGAACTGGAAGACGGTGCAGTTCGACGACCCCGTCTACCTGGCCACGGCGGCCGGCACGCCGGAGTTTTCCGCCACACAATTTCGCATGTCCTACCAGTCGCCCGTCACGCCGCCCACGGTGATTGACATCAGCATGCAGGATGGCAAGCGCACGGTGCTGAAGCAGCAGGAAATCGTCGGCGGCTTTGACGGCAGCCGCTACACCACGCAGCGCCTGTGGGTGACGGCGCGCGATGGCGTGCAAGTGCCGCTGTGGATCGTCTACAAGAAAGGCGTCAAGCTCGACGGTTCCGCACCGCTGCTGCTGTACTCGTACGGTTCGTATGGCATTTCCACGGAGGCCAGTTTTGCCATCAGCCGCATCAGCCTGCTGGATCGTGGCGTCATCTATGCCCAAGCGCATATCCGCGGCGGCACCGACATGGGCGAAGCCTGGCATGAATACGGCATGCTGATGAAGAAGAAAAACACCTTCAATGACTTCATCGACAGCGCCGACTACCTGGTACGCGAAAAATGGACCAGCCCGAACCGCCTCATCATCCAGGGCGGCAGCGCGGGCGGCCTCCTGATGGGCGCCGTCGTCAACATGCGCCCCGAGCTGTTCCATGCCGTGCACGCAGCCGTACCGTTCGTCGACGTGATGAACACCATGATGGACGCCAGCCTGCCGCTGACGACGGGCGAGTACCTGGAATGGGGCGACCCGAACCAGAAGGCGGCCTACGACTACATGCTCAGCTACTCGCCTTACGACAACATTGCGCGCAAGAATTATCCCGCCATGCTGGTGACGACGGGCCTCAACGACAGCCAGGTCATGTACTGGGAACCGGCGAAATATGTGGCCAAGCTGCGCGCATATAAAACGGACGGCAATCCGCTGCTGCTGAAAACGAACATGGGCGCCGGCCACGGCGGCGCTTCCGGCCGCTATAACGCAATTGCCGAGAATGCGTTCAATATGGCATGGATGCTATCGCAGTGGGACATTACAGAGTAAAGTGAAAAAAGCGCTTGCAGAAGGATTTCGCCCGTCCTATAATAGCGCCTCTTCCAGACGTGGTGACAAACGTCGGGATGGTTTTCTGAGACAAGCAACGGGTGCTTAGCTCAGTTGGTAGAGCGGCGCCCTTACAAGGCGTAGGTCGGGAGT
>NZ_JCAQAV010000019.1:0-97399 GCF_059617925.1 Janthinobacterium sp. JF4
GCAGGATACAACTGTGTCAAAAGGAGTAAAGGGCGCGACCGTCTGCTCTTGGCCGGCTACGGCCAGTTCAATCACACGGAACTTCATAAATCGCAGACTCTTCCTCAGGCCCCCTGATGCGGATAACCTTGAACTGAGACACGGAAAATTTGAAAGCAACCGACAACTCTTCTACTGACTCCGTTAGAGACTTCGCCCACTCAACCACAGTTGCCTCAGTTTCTTCACCAGGTTCAATATCGGCGAGGGCTCGAAGTTCTCGACGCTCAGGAAAACATGCGATGGGAATAAAATCATCGAAACCTTGTTCACTGATTATTTTTTGTGTAATACCAGCAAATTCGTCTAATTTCATATCTTTGTTTCCATTGTTTGCACTTCGCTTGGAAGGTCTGCTATTGGCCGGTTGCCGCCGCTGCCGGATTCGCCCCATACCGGTCATCCGTTTTTGTCTACTTCTTGTAAATAGCTGGTCTATTAATCTGCAAGAATAATTTAGGATTTTCCGGCGTTGAGAAGCCAAGCTTCTCATACAACCAATCGGCAGTCGTCGTCGCCAGAAGCAGTCGCCGGTAACGATCGACGCCAGGATATGTCAGCAGGCACTCCACAAGCCAACGTCCGAGTCCCTTGCCACGGTATGTTTCAATCACGAAGACGTCCGCCATGTAAGCAAAAGTAGCGTAATCAGTAATTAGCCGAGCATATCCAATCTGCTGGCCTCTATGGTACAGACCAAAATTAAGACTATTCTTGACCGCGTCACCCACAGTCGCCTCATCAATTCCGCGAGCCCAAGTACTGCGGGTGAGGTTGTCATATATCACGTCGAGTTGTAACAATGCATCGTCAGTAGAAACTTGGTAGTCCTCTTTCGTCCAATTCATAAGTATCTTGATCCTGCATTAAGTAAGTTGTGATGTGGGCCCGTAGGAGCAAATATGGAAAAGGCTTCTCTATAGGAGGGAACGAACGAACACGACTGTCCTCTTTTGGCCGAACCCGGCCGTTCGGACAAGCATAGCAGGTTGTCAGATGGAAAATCCAGCGCGACCCACGACAGGCTGGATTCGCCCCAAATCAGAAACTAGCATGTTGAAAGTAGCTACGCCTAGGTCGCTCAATTTTCTTTGGAAGACCAGAGGCCAGAAATTATTTCCACATTACCCTCGACATCCAAATCGAAACTACCAAGTTTATTCCTAAACATCATAATTGCAACAGGATTGGAATGAATATATTGAGCAGAGCCGTAATTGGTCGGTGCACGGATATTTTGCAAGCCAAACTTATTCATTACGGTCAAGGTAGTCGTCCAAGCGTCAGCAACTGGAAAGGGTTCTTGACCTAAACGCATAAAATATTCATCAATTCCAAGTTCTTTGAAAAACTTGGCTTCCTCGTTGCGCTGCTTTTGAATAAGCATATACCTTGGCCTTCTTTGCTCCAGTCTTACGCGCTCAACGGAATCGAGGGGGGAATCAATCAAGGATTTCTCCAGTCGTTCGAACTCGAATTGCTCTTCACGAATGTTTTTTTGTTCCGTGCTGCCATGCCAAACGACAATTGCACCTGGCTCGATAGTTTTTTTACTACCAGCAGTGAAAACGTAATTTGCACATGAGGACATGCAAATCGTCTGAACAGATACAGGTAACCCAAGCGAATGCACCCAACGACCGAGCTCGATGCCTGCCAATACGTCGCCGCCGTTCGAGTTAATGCGCAGGCTACTCACATGTTTTTTTGCGTATTCTCTTAAAAAAGCATCTACTCGTTCTTTCTTAATTGGGCCTCTATAAATAGCCACTTCGGAAACATCCGGGTCGGGCGGAACACCTGCCGCAGTGGATTCTACTGATGATAAAAATAAAAAGCAATGGCAGTGACAAGGTGGAATAAATATGGTAATCGCATGAGAGATATGAATTTAGCTATTTCAACCTCATTATTGTATAGTCATCACATGAAATTTCATTAAGAAACAATAATTTATTTTTGAAGGCATTGTGCCGAATGTCGGCTATTGGCCGAAAACGGCACTTCAATAATAATCATGCAAGTAATTCCGTTCAGAACTCATTTGCTACGCACAAGTCTGCAGGTAACGAACTAGGCGAAAGCTCAAGCAGTGCCGGTGGGATAAATTCAATATTGCTCGCCGTATCTTGGTCTAGGCAAGAGTAATCAACCAGAAAATGAGCAACGTGGCTAAGATAATGGATGACCAGATTCCGGTATGGCTCACTTACTCGAGCATGAGTGACTGCCAAAAGCGCATCGTATGACCTCTTCAGAAAGATTGGAATCACGGAGTAGTTATTGCTCAAGAATAGAGCCGTAACTTGGTTCACATAGCACACTAACCCATAAGTCGGACTAGCCATGCGGTAGCATTGGTCTGGCACCAAACTCGGCGCATTGATGTATTCCTGGAAGCGTTTGATCTCACTGCGTGCTTCCTTGGCACCTTCATTCAAATTACCCACGTCATATCCCTTTAAGCGCATATGCGTCAATGTCTGCTGCTGGCCGAAGGCCGCCGTCAGCCCTACTGCAATTATTTGCATCGTAGCCATTCATCCCAAATTTGAGAAGCGAGGTCACAATAATCGGTTATCGGCCCGGCAGTCTCGCTGTCGAACCATCTACAAAATTCCTCGTGAACTATAAGTTGCACATCGGCTTCAGATTTGGCATGCCTCAGTCGGGGAATAATTGTCCCGACCTCTGGTTCGTATTCGTCAGTGTTCGTTTCAAAATTAATACCAATTGGGTCAGCCTTGAACAGTAGCGTTGAGAGCGCTGCGAAGAGCTCACGATACTGTAGTCGAACAGCTTTCCTCTTCTCTATCTCGGTGCTAACCATCAATACAATCCTGTTTTCCGGCTACAAAAATGACCGTCTGCTCTTGGCCGAATGCCGCCTAAATTTAGTGATGAATCATTGGCCCATCCACTGGATTTCAGGTGTTCTCACCTGCAGCGGCAACCAGTACTTCAGTGCTTTTATTGCAGTCTCGACGGTCAATCCATCCACAAAAAAACCTCGATGCTCGTGTGCTTGTACCGTGGCTCGACCTTGTGCATCTACGTTAATTATAAAAATGCCATAGTCGATGCCGTCGCCGAGGCACGCGACAAAAAGGCCCGATTCAGGCTTCAGATTGACAATCGAGAACGTCAGAACATCATCCTCGCTAAGGGACCTGAACTCCAATTGAGTTGGCTTTTTCCCTAAGGTCTCGAACTCTACATAGTAATGTGCTGCTAATCGCATTCTGCTTTATCTTATAGTGGCTGAAGCTTAGTTCTGCCGAATGTCTGCTACTGGCCGGTTGCCGAAGTTGCTAGGCTCCACCCCGAAGCAGACTTCGGATGCACTCGTCAACTTCGGTGCGAAGCGCAATTTTCGGAGTATTTAGTTCAGTTCAGTGATAGTATTTTTTATCATCGCTATGTCATATTCGGGCAAACGTCTGGTGAGCGATAATTCGAGATACTTTCTTGCGGTCGGCCTGAAATCATCAAAATTGGTACCTAAAACGCCCAATATGTCTACATACAGGCTTGCTAGTTTCACGTCATCAAACTGAAGTCCATAAATAAAATACCAAGTCGCCTGACGAAGTTCAAGCAAACAATCCCGATGGAGGTTTGGCGAACTCGGCGCAGACTCTGAGCCGGCGATATCCCCCAAAAGTTCCAGACATTTCTCGCGCGCTATGCCAGCGCATCCAGGAAGTGCCGCCAAAATCGTCTTGATGACGGAAAGCGCACACGGATATATCACTTTATTTATACCAGTCGCTTCAGAGATATCATCGTACGCAAGGTACGCCTGTTCCAGATTCTTTGAATGAATTAAATTCGCTACAGTCGAAGGGGAAAGCACAATCCCATGATCGCCTTTTTGACTCCAGTCAAGCGTTGACATTTCCCAGGTTTCAATATTCATGCTTAAATTTTAAAAGAATTCAACGGCGGCTTCTGGCCGGCAGCAGGCGGTGTAGATCAGGCTTCCAGAGGCTTGCCGTCGATGAGTACGCGAAATCGTTCACCTGAAAACCCCGCCCGGTGGCTACCGTAAATGGCCTTTCCGATAGACTCATACCATTTGGAATCGGTGGCCTCGACAGAAACGGTCATGTCCGAGTTTTCGGCGCTGATTTTCTCAAGAGCTTCCGCGACCTCACTTGTTGAGCGTAGTTTGACACCATTCAAGTCTACGCCGTCATTGTCGGAAATTCGCAATACAACTAGATTTTCCAAATCGATGCTCCAAAAATAAAGGAGGTGATGCTTCAGTTCTTACATTGGCGAACGGCGGCAGATGGCCGGTTGCCGTCGTTAGCCGATTGAATCCGCAGCCAATTGCTGTCTAAATCACCCGGAGTCGGCATAGCACTAGGCGTCCGTTGTCTTCACAGCATTCGCTAAGTGGCTGCGTTTATGTTTTTTTGAAAGCGACACACCCACAATCCAAGATATGGCAAATGCCGCTAAAATCCTTCCAAAAGCCTTAGGGTTATTTGCCAATGCTGGCAGAGCGGCAATGGCTACCGATAGCCAGTTGTAGACAGAGGCACCGTTTACAGCGTTTCTTCCCAAGTGCTTATTTAGCATTCCTCCTAGGCCATGGAAGGTCCATGCAACAAAGGGGGTCAGGAAAATTAATAAGGTGGTGGCAGCGTGTTGTTCCATGTGTTTTTCGTATTCAATTTTGAGAGGCTGCTCTTGGCCGTATCCGGCCTATAAGCAACGATACCATGTTGTCCAAATGAAAATCCAGTAAATTTCCACATCACCTTCCTCACGCCGCCGATTCACTTTGGACGCATAGTAGAGTTCCATTCAGGAGGTCTATCATGGAATATCAAGCACAATTTTTGTGTCAACCTACACCATGGAACAAAGGCAAATTAGTCGGGCAAAAAGCGCCGCTGCGCGTAAGCGAAATCTGGGCAATTCGCGTCCGCCTAGAAATCTACCGGAGAGTGCGTGACTTGGCGCTCTTCAACTTAGCCATCGATAGCAAATTGCGTGGCTGCGACTTGGTCCAGTTGCGTGTCAACGATGTATGTCAGGGAGGACATGTAGCAGCGAGGGTCATTGTGATGCAGCAGAAAACGAAGCGACCTGTCCAATTCGAACTTACCGCAGGAACCAGGAAGAGCCTTGGGGAATGGATTGCGGCCGCAGGGCTACGGCACGGCGACTTTCTATTCCCCAGTCGGATTTCGGAATCGCCGCATATTTCAACCAGGCAGTACGCGCGCATAGTTCACCAATGGTTCGACGAAATCGGATTGGACCCGACGGCATACAGTACTCACACGATGCGTCGGACGAAGCCAACCCTCATCTACCGTCGCACAAAAAATTTGCGGGCGGTGCAGCTATTGCTGGGACACACGCGCTTGGAAAGTACGGTGCGCTATCTTGGCATTGAGGTTGACGATGCGCTAGAAATGGCCGAGCAAACCGATGCTTGAGAACAAGGGCGACGCCAGCAGTCGCCCCGAAGCAGACGTAATCGCGTCACCACCATTTGCCGAACTGGTTGAGCGCTGAATACAGCGCAAGCATTGACCCGGCATTGATCTTCAGACGAATTGCGATGCAGTCGCCATCCTGTGACTGCCTTTCCGAACGAGGATTGATCGTTAGATATTCCTGAGATGAATGCCGTTCGAAGTGAAGTACTGGGTACTCGCTCATGTCATTCAGTCCTGCGTCGCGGCCGTCACGGAGTTCACTTTCGAATTGAGTGAGGGCTTCGTACTCAAACCAACGGTGCTCGGCAGTCCAGTTGCAACTCTGGCTTCCACTTGAATACTCAACTTCAAGTCGGACCTGGACGCCAAGATCTATCGGGTCTACTTTTGCAAACCAAAGCTGGAACTTGAGTGGTCCTTCAGCGAAAGCTACGTCGGCAGCCATCTGAATCCTTTCTTGGCTGTGGTAATCTCAGGCTATCGCAATGGCCGCCTCTGGCCGATTGCCGACTCTTTTAGTCGAAATGCCGATTAGCATTAGTATCAGCCTTTAATGTGCTAATGGTAAAGACTGTTCGATTAGGAGCGGCGACTCCTGACCATTAGTAAACAATTCTACAACTGTAGCGTATTTTGCAACATGCTTTGGAAAAAGAAGCCGCGATGCACCAGTCATGCCAGCAACTACCTCGTTAAATCTCCTCGGCTTACCAATCTGCCAGCGACTACCCCGCTCAGGCATATTAAAATACCGCCCCATGACCTCCCCCGCCTCGACCTCCCCCCTGCCCGACAGCATTTTGCTCCCTTCCCTGGCCGTCCTGGGAGGGCAGATTTCCGTCAATCTGGGGGCGGCGATTGCGAAGAATCTGTTTCCTGTCATCGGCGTCGAGGGGATTACGGCGTACCGCGTGGGTTTTTCGGCGCTGATCCTGCTGGCCATCTTCCGCCCATGGCGTTTCCGGCTGACGCGCAAGGATGTGCTGAACTTGCTGGTCTACGGTTCCGTACTGGGATTGATGAACTTGCTGATTTATCGCGCGTTTGCACTGATACCGATCGGCATCGCGGTGGCCATCGAGGTGACGGGGCCGCTGGCCGTGGCCATGCTGTCGTCGCGGCGGCCCCGCGATTTGCTGGCGGTAGCGTGCGCCGTGTTCGGTCTATATTTGCTGTTGCCGCTGCAAGGCAGCCCGGGCAACCTGGACCCGGTCGGCGTGGCGTATGCGCTGGGGGCGGCGCTGTGCTGGGCGCTGTACATCATCTTCGGCAAGCGCGCTTCGACCTTGCAGGGCGGCCAAGCCGTGGCCTGGGGCATGACGGTGGCGGCCATGGTGACGGTGCCCATCGGCGTCGCGTATTCGGGCACGGCCCTGCTGGCGCCATCGATTGCGCTGATGGGCCTGGCCATTGCCATGCTGTCCAGCGCCCTGCCGTATTCGCTGGAAATCTTTGCCTTGCGCCGCTTGCCGCAAGGGGTGTTCGGCATGTTCAGCAGCGCGGCGCCGGCCGTCAGCGCGCTGGCCGCCATGGCCGTGCTGGGAGAACTGCTGAGCCTGACCCAGTGGCTGGCCATCGCCTGCATCGTGTTTGCATCGGCCATGGCGGCGCTCGGCGCCCAAGGCGGCAAGCGCTAGCGGTGTCAGTCATCCTGCACGGTATCTTGGCATGGCTGCGCAACTGACAGGCAGGTTTGGATGCCCGCCTGTAAAATGCGTCATTGCTTGCCATATCGTGCCTTTCCGCCTCACCGATGACATACCCATTTCTTTTTCGCTGCTCCCCCACTCTTGCCGCCGTCGCCCTGCTACTGGGGCCAATCGCCGCCGCGCAGACAACCGCTGCTCCTGCTACCCTCGTGGGCAATGCCGAAGCGGGCAAGGCCGCGTTTCGCAAGTGCGCCTCCTGCCACCAAGTGGGGCCATCGGCGCGCGGCGGCTTCGGCCCCAAGCTGACGGGCGTGATTGGCCGCAAGGCCGGCGCCACCACCGACTACAAGTATTCGGCGGCCATGAAAAACGCGAATATTGTCTGGACCGAGCAAAACCTGGCCGGCTTCCTCAAGGCGCCCAGCGATTTCATTCCCGGCAATAACATGCGCTTCTGGGGCATCGGCAATACGCAGCAAGTGGCCGATTTGCTGGCCTACCTGCGCACGCAATAAGCAACGCCAGAGCAAGCCTGCAGCGCTTGCAGCACGCCCTTGCGCTTCTTGTCCCGGAGAGCGCGCTTCCTGCCTGAACTCTTCTCCAACTGCCTGCATTCGCGTTCGGGCCTGGGACTGGCACCGACAGGCATGTCTCCTCCAATCTAGGGCTTGGCTGGCAGCTTACGCACGCACAGATAGATGGAATACAGCGCCGCCAGCCCCACCAGCACATACACGCCGCGCGACGCCGTCGTCATGGCGCCGAGGATGCGGGCCACGATGTCGATATCGAACAAGCCCACCAGCGCCCAGTTCAAGCCGCCCACGATCAAGAGGATCATCGAGATCCAGTCAACCACGTTCAGGCGCTTGGCCGTCATTTCCTGTTTTGCCGCGCCGTCCGACCCTGCCTGGATATTCGCCATCTCAGCCTCCTGTGTATAAGAAGAAAGACCCGCCGCCGGATCCGTGCAAGGAACAGTGTAGGCGCGGCAGCGGCATGCGCCAGTCGGACGATGCCGGGGATCGAGGTAGGACGAGTCTGTAATACGGCGGGTGATTTTATCTGGCAACGAGCCATGCCGCTGTTGCTAAACAGGCAGTGACTAATTCCAATATGGAAATATTTATAGATTACTTAGTACCGCGCTGCTACACTCATTTCACCCCGGCAACTTCAGGGGACAAGCGCCACGCCATGCCGCCGGCATGGAAGTCGGCCACCATGGGACAACAGCTGAGGGGACATGAATATTTCAAACATACGTATCGGTGTGCGCCTGACCACAGGCTTTTTGCTCACTTCGCTTTTACTGGCCGTGGTGGTGGCCATCAGCACGTGGCAGTTGTCGGCGGTAAGCGGGGAAATCGACAGCAGCGTGAACCAGCGCTATGCGCGTATTGCGCAATTGCAGGCCACGCGCAACGGCACGCAAGAGCAGCCTGCCCTGCGCGAACTCGACCAGCAAATCGCCATGCAATCGGCGCAGATGCGCACGGCGGCCGGGGCAGCCATGGCCCGCGCGCACGATACCAGCGTACTCATCATCGCGCTGGGCCTGGTCGGCGGCGTGCTGAGCCTGGCCACGGCCTGGTTCATCAGCAGCGGCATCGTGCGGCCCTTGCGGCATGCCGTCAAAGTGGCCCGCAAGGTGGCTGGCGGCGACTTGAGCGAGCATATCCGCGTCGATTCCAGCGATGAAGTGGGGCAACTGCTGCAGGCCCTGAAAGACATGAATGCCAGCTTGATTCATATTGTCGGCGAGGTGCGCGGCGGCACGCACGACATCGCGGGCGCGTCGGGCGAGATTGCCGCCGGCAACCTGGATCTGTCGCGGCGCACGCAGGCGCAAGCCAGCTCGCTGGAGCGCACGGCCGCCTCGATGGAAGAACTGACGGGCACCGTCAAGCAAAATGCCGATAACGCACGGCAAGCCAATCAGCTGGCGCAATCGGCCGCCGCCGTGGCCGGCAAAGGGGGCACGGTGGTGGCGCAAGTGGTCGACACCATGAGCTCGATCAACGCGTCGTCGAAAAAGATCGTCGACATCATCGGCGTCATCGACGCCATCGCCTTCCAGACGAATATCCTGGCCCTGAATGCGGCCGTGGAAGCGGCACGGGCCGGCGAGCAAGGGCGCGGCTTTGCCGTCGTGGCCGCTGAAGTCCGTACCCTGGCGCAACGCTCGGCCGGCGCGGCGCGGGAAATCAAGCAGCTGATCGGCGACTCCGTCGAGCGGGTCGATGCAGGCGCGCGCCTGGTCGACACGGCCGGCGCCACCATGCGCGACATCGTGGCCAGCGTGCACCGCGTGACGGACATCATGGGCGAAATCAGCATGGCCAGCGGCGAGCAACTATCCGGCATTGAACAAGTCAATGCCGCCATCGTGCAGATGGAACAGGTGACGCAACAAAACGCGGCCCTGGTGGAGCAGGCATCGACGGCGGCGGCCAGCATGCAGCAGCGCGCCACGCTACTGTCGGGCACGGTGGGCATCTTCAAGCTGAGCCGCGACCAGGGCCAGGCGGCGCACGGCATCAGCCTGGTGGCCGCACCTGCCAGCCACGCCGTCACCGCGCAGGAAAACCTGCCTGCCGCAAACGTTAGAGCGCGGCTGAAAGCCTGAGTTCCCCCGCCATCGCTGCGGCGCTCTCAATATGCTATGGCTGCAGCTGCTTGTACATGACGGTGGTGGCGTCGAGCCGGTCGCCGGCCGACGCCAGTGCATAGCCGGGGATGCTGCCCGCCACCACGTAGCCGAGCGACAAGTACAGCGCTTGCGCATGGTCGCCGCTGCGCGTATCCAGGGTCAGCAGGCTGCGCGGCAAGAGGCGCGCCTGCGCCTCCAGCGCCTGCATCAGCTGGCGCGCAAGGCCATGGCGGCGGTAAGCGGGCGCGACCAGCAGCTTGCGCACTTCGGCCCGGTGCGCCTGGTTGGGATTGGTATCCCAGTCCAGCTGCACGGCGCCCGCCACCTTCTCGTCCACTTCGGCCACCAGCAGCAGGCGCACGCCTCGCGTGACGGCCGGCAACACGTTCTCCACCCAGAACGCCTGGCTGGCCGCCGCGTCGAAGGGCAAGATAAAGCCGATGCTGGCGCCGTCGTGCACGCAGTCTTGCAACAAGGCGCCCAGTTCCGGCAAGCGTTCCAGAATCTCGGTGGATGAAAATTGGCGTAGCGATGCGGGCATGGCGACCTCAGACAAGAAAGAGAAAATAGCGGGCGCCGCTGTCTGGCGGCGTCGTGAACGCGCTGGCGCCGTGCAACTGGTAGCGCAGGCAGTCGCCGGCCAGCAGATCGTGCGAGCGGCCGTCGACCGTCACGTTCAGCCTGCCTTCCTGCAGCAACAGATGGTGTTCCATGCCGGGCCGGGGCGAGGCCGCATAGCTGATCGTCACGCCGGCATCGAGCTCGCATTCGAGCGCTTCGCCAGCCAGCGCGCGCGACGGCGGAGACACGGAACGGCGCCGGAAACCGGCGTCCGGGTCGCTCCACACGCTTTGCTGGGCCCGCCGCAGCAGCGGTGGAAAATCGTCCTCGACCATGCGCAGCAGGCGCGACATGGCCAGGCCGTACGCGGCGCACAGCTTGCCCAGCACGACCGTCGTCGGGCTGACCTCGCCATTTTCCAGGCGAGATAATGTCGCGCGACTGACCTGGCTGGCACTGGCCAGCTGATCCAGCGACCAGCCCCGCTGCACGCGCAACTGTTTTAAACGGGTTGCCAGCCGCTGTTCCGTATCGTTATCAGTTAATTCTACATTTTCCATATGTGGAAATTTATCCCATAATCGGGAATATGGCAAGTAATCGCTGCACAGTTGTTCAGCGCACAGACCTGCGGCCGCTCCTCCAGCAAGATCGCGTCATCACCTCAAGGAGAAGCCATGTCCGCCACTCCCCCCACGCCCCAGCCGCGCCAGGGCCAGGCGCCCGCGCCGCTGGGCAGGGTCGAATTTCATTTGCAATTCATCCGTTCGTTTGCCGACCCCACGTTCGACGCCGTGCGCGGCGCCCTGGTGCAGGTGGAAGAAGTGGCGTGGAAGAATTACCAGGATGGCCGCAAGGCGCCCGTCACGCAAAAGGCGGGCCCCGGCTTTATCGACCCCGACTATGAGCTGTCGGTGGAATGGCTGGCCACGCGCGAGCGCCTGCAGGCCGCCGAGGCGCGCCAGAAAGATCTGGCCACGCCGTCGCGCGTGCTGCTGATCTGCGGCGCGGCGCGCAACGACGGTTCTTGTCCTGGTGAAATATCGAAGACCTGGCGCATGACGCAATGGGCGAAAGAAGAGCTACAGGCCGACGCCATCGAAGCGGACGTGCTGGACCTGAGCTTGCTGACCTCCTCGTATGACTTGCACATCCATCCATGCAAGGGCTGCGTCTCGACGGCCATGCCCCTGTGCCACTGGCCGTGCAGCTGCTACCCGAACCATGGCGAACGGCAAACGAATGACTGGATGGCGGACATTTACGAACGCTGGACGGCAGCGCACGCCGTCATCATCCTCACGCCCGTGTACTGGTACCAAACGCCCGGCGTGCTGAAACTGATGATAGACCGGCTCGTCTGCGCCGACGGAGGCAACCCCGACCCCACGTCCACGCACGGCAAGAAAGCCGTGGAAGCGAAGGCCCTGGAGTTGCAAGGCTGGAATTACCCGAAACACCTGGCCGGGCGCGCGTATGGCCTCGTCGTGCACGGCGACGTGGCCGGCATCGAAGGCGTGCGGCGGGGCCTGTCGGACTGGCTCGACTGGATGGGCCTGGTCGATGCAGGCGCCAAGTCGCGGCTGGACCGCTACATCGGCTATTACGACAGCTATGCGCAAAGCCACGAGACCCTGGACCGCGATACCGAGATGCAGGAAGAAGTGCGCAACGTGGCGCGCGCCGTCGTGCAAGCCGTCAAGCGGCTGCGCGCGGGCACGCTGGCGCCGCCCGATGCGGCATTACAAGCTCCGCGGCCAAAATGAAGCAGCGGCTAGCTACCCCGCAGTGCGAGAGGCGTGGCGGCACAGTTCCAGGAAACCCGTCAAACGGGGCGAGAGTATTTTTTTAGACTGGCGTATCAAATAAAAGTTGCGCTTCAGAGGTGGCAGCATGGTGTCCAGTTCCACCAGTTGCCCGCTGGCCAGCAGATCGGCCACCACGACCCGCGACAGGCAGGCGATGCCGAGACCGGCCGCCGCGCCATATTTGATCGCTTCCGAATTGCTGAATTCGCCCGCGGCGCGCAGATAGTGCAGATACGGCACCAGCGCCTGCTCCACGGCTTCACGCGTGCCCGAGCCCGCTTCGCGCAGCAGCCAGCCCGCCTGGTTCAGCTCCGCAAAACTGAGCAAATGGTGCAGCTGCGCCAGCGGATGCGTGGGCGCGGCCACGATCAGCATCTGGTCCGTCAGCCACGGTTCCACCAGCAAGCCCGCCTCGTGGCACGGCCCTTCGATCAAGCCGATATCGACACGGAACTCCGCCACGGCGGCGGCGATGTCGGCCGTATTGGCGATGGTTACCTGCGGAATGCTGCGCCCGTACTGCTGCGCCGCCTGGGCCAGGATCTGCGGCAGCAGATAGATGCCTATTGTCGTGCTGGCGCCGATCTGCAGGCTGACGGGCACGGACGGGTCGGCGCCAGCGAACTGGCGCTCGATGCTGGCGGCCCCGTCGCGCATCTGCCGCGCCTGCGGCAGCAGCAAACGGCCATTGTCGTTGAGCAGCAATCGCTTGCCCACGCGGTCGAACAGTTGCGCGCCCAGCAAGGCTTCCAGCTCATTCAGGGAAGCGCTGGTAGCCGATTGCGACAGTGCAATCAACTCGCCGGCGGCGCTGGTGCTGCCCGTGTCCGCCACGGCGAGGAAAATCTGCAGTTGCCGCAAGGTTAAGGCCATCCAATCTACCCATCCAATAGGTTGAAGATACAAAAACAATCCGTTTTACCATTTAATCGGCGAACTGTACAGTCATGCCATACGAACCAGGAACCATGGAGTACGGCATGTCTTCTCTCTCAACAAGCAACACAACAAGTTTCAGCGACCGCTATGGCCGCCTTCTGCCGGGCCTGCTGCTGAGCGGCGCAATCGCCTGGGGCGCCATTCAACTGGGCAAGCTGGAATGGATGCAAAGCCACGGCATGAGCGCCCTGACCCTGGCCATCATGCTGGGCATTGTGCTGGGCAACAGCGTGTATGGCCGCCTGGCGCCCGCCTGCGGCGCAGGCGTGACCTTTTCCAAGCAGACTTTATTGCGTCTTGGCATCATCCTGTACGGCTTCCGCCTGACTTTCCAGGATATCGGGCAAGTGGGCCTGGCCGGCATCGCCATCGATGCGCTGGTACTGGCGTCCACGTTTGGAGTGGCCATGTTCCTCGGCACCACAGTGTTCAAGCTGGAACGCAATAGCGCCATTCTGATCGGCGCGGGCAGCGCCATCTGCGGCGCGGCGGCCGTGATGGCGACGGAACCCGTCGTCAAGGGGCGCAGCGAGGACGTCACCGTGGCGGTGTCCACCGTCGTGGTGTTCGGCACCATCGCCATCTTTCTGTATCCCTTGCTGTACCGGTGGAACCTGGGCTGGCAGGTGCTGGGCGCCACGCCTGAGGCCTTCGGCGTGTATATCGGTTCGACCGTGCATGAAGTAGCGCAAGTGGTGGCGGCCGGCAAGTCGATCGGGCAGGAAGCGGCGAATGCGGCCGTGATCGCCAAGATGGTGCGCGTGATGATGCTGGCGCCCTTTCTCGTCATCCTGTCGGCGGTGCTGGCGCGCGGCAAGGCCAAAGTTGGCAGCCACGACAAGGCCACCAAGCTGGCCATTCCCTGGTTCGCCTTTATCTTTATCGGCGTCGTCGCCTTCAATTCGCTGGGCTTGCTGCCAGCGAGCGCAGTGGCCACCATCACCGATATCGACACGGCCCTGCTGGCCATGGCCATGGCGGCCCTGGGCTTGACGACGCACATGTCGGCCATCCGCCGCGCCGGCATCAAGCCCCTGCTGCTGGCCGGCCTGCTGTTCTGCTGGCTGATCGCCGGTGGCGCCGCCATCAACCATATGATCGCCGGCCTGTTTGCATGATGTCAAGCCGGGGCCGCTGACGCGGTCGCCGAAAACTTCGTACAATATGCGTGTCTTGACTCTCAATCCGGCTACGGCCCCACACAGGAACACCCATGCATCTCTCGAACTGGCTGCTTTTCTGCAGCGTTGCCCTGCTCGTCACGTTTTCTCCCGGCCCGGCCGTCTTGCTGGCCATCTCGAATGCCATCGCCGTCGGCCCGCGCCGCGCGATGATCAGCAGCATGGGCAATGGCTTTGGCTTGTTCATCATTTCCGGCGTGGCCATGGCCGGCATGGGTGTCGTGCTGGCCACCTCGGCCACGGCTTTCATGCTGCTGAAACTGGCTGGCGCCCTGTATCTGGTATACCTGGGCATCAAGCAATGGCGCAGCAAGACCAGCGTCGTGGCCGATTCCCCCGTGATGCAAGGCGCGGCGAATCCGAATTCGTTCTGGAAACTCTTCCGCCAGGGCTTGACGGTGGCGCTGACCAATCCGAAAGCCATCCTGTTCTTCTCGGCCCTGTTCCCGCAATTCATCACGCCGGGCGAACCGGTCGCCATCCAGTTCATCGTGCTGACGACGTCGTTTGTCGCCTGCGCCATGCTGGCCCACTTGTTCTATGCCAACCTGGCGCGCCTGCTGAAAACCCAACTGGCCACGCCGGGCCGCGCCAGGCTGTTCAACCGCATCACGGGCGGCGCCTTCGTCTTGCTGGGCCTGAGCCTGCTGCGCTTACGCGCCAAGGCGGCGTAACTAGTCCTTTTCCGTCAAAAACACCTCGATGCTGGCCGCCAGGGCCAGCGGCGTCTCATTCATCGGATAGTGTCCCGCATTGCCCAGCACCTCCAGCCGGGCTTGCGGGTAACACGCCAGATAGGTGCGGCGCATCAGGACCGCGTCGAAACGGGGGTCGTGCTCGCCCACCAGCGCCAGCAAGGGCAGTTTCGGCGCCGCCCGCATGACTTCCCCGCTGAAATCCGTCCCGCTCCACGCGAGGAAGTAGCGTGCAAACGCGGCTGGATCTGAACTTTCCCACGAGTATTGCGCCTTCCAGTCCAACCAGGTGGCGGGCAAGCGCCCGCCCGTGCTGCGGTCGATAATGGCGCGCCGCGCATCGACGTTTGCGCTGGCCTCGAGGAACAGCTGCCGGGCCGCTCCTTCGAGCGCCACGCCACAGCTGGGCACGGGCGCCACGGCCACCAGTTTGCGCAGGCGCAAAGGGGCCAGCAAGGCCAGCCGTTCCAGCGCCATGCCGCCCATCGAGTGGCCCACCACGCTGAAGGTGGCAAAGCCCAGCGCATCGGCCAGCGCCAGCGCGTCGCTGGCCACTTCGTCCATCGAGTATTCTCCCGCCGCGCCGCGCATGCCGCCGTAGCCGCGATTGTCCATGAAGACATAGCTGAAAGCGCCGCCATCGAGGGCCGCTTCCATCGGCCCGAACGCGTGCGCGTCGCCAAACCAGCCGTGCAGGACGATGACGGCGTGGGGCCCATGGCCCACGCGGTAATAGGTATTGTGCATATGTGCATCCTTGAAGGGAAAGCCTGCATGGTAGTGATACCTGCGACGGCCCGCCTTCGATGCCAGGCCAAATACTGTAGAGTACGGGCCATGGATGATTTTTACACGGAAATGCCGCGCCCCTTGATCGCCACGGCGCGCGACCATGCCCCCGGCGAGATATTCCCCAGCCACAGCCATGCGCGCGGCCAGTTCGCCTATGCGGCGCGCGGCGTCATCAGCGTGCACACGCCGCAAGGCAACTGGCTGGTGCCGCCGCAACGGGCCTGCTGGGTGCCGGCCGGGCTCTCCCACGGCATGCGCATGCATGGCGCCGTGACCATGCACAACGTGTTTATCGATCCACCCGCCATCGCCGGGATGGGTTTGCCGTCCCACTGCCAGGTGCTGGACGCCTCGCCGCTGCTGCGCCAGTTGCTGGCCGAGGCCGTCAAGGTGGAAGTGCTGTATGCGATGAACTCGCGTGCCGCGCGCCTGATGGGTTTGCTGCTGGATGAAATCGCCGTCATGGCGCCCCTGCCCCTGAGCGCGCCCCTGCCGCAGGAACCCCGGCTGGCGCGGCTGTGCATGGACATGCTGCAGCAGCCGACCCTGCACAGTAATCTGGACGCGATGGCGGCGCGGGCCGGCATGAGCCGGCGCACCTTTACGCGACAATTTCGCGCCCAGACGGGACTGGCCTTTGCCCAATGGCGCCAGCAGGCATGCCTGCTGGCCGCCATCACGCGGCTGGCCGAAGGACAAGCCGTGACCAGGATCGCACTCGACCTCGGCTATGCCAGCCCCAGCGCCTTCACGGCCGCCTTCCGCCGCGTGCTGGGACAGGCGCCCAGCGATTTTTTATCCTAGGCAATGATGGCGGCGATGCGCTGCGCCAGCGCCTGCGCCAGTTTCTGTACATGGTAACCGTCGACAAAGCCATGGTGGGCCTGCGCGGAAAACGGCACCCGCATGCGGCCGTCCGGCTGCGCGGGGCCGAACTTGCCCCACGTAAAGGTCGGGATGTCGGCGTCACGGTGGCGGTGGATCGGGTGTTCGATGGCCGCCAGCTCCAGCCATGGCAGGCAGGTGATGAAGATATTGTTGCGCTGCTTGCGTTCGCTTTCGCCTTCACCCGTGTTGATCAGGGCGGAACTCGCTTCGGCGACGCGTTTCGCTTCCAGGCTGCGCGCGATGAATAGATCGAGCTGGTCCGTCATCGCGAAACGCGTGTAGTTGAGGTTCTCATCGCCGTTGATGACGGTGTAGGACGCGGGAAAATCGTCGATCCTGATCACTTCGCCCTGGTAGATGCGGTACATGAAGTTGTCGATCTCCCTGACCGTATTGAGCAGGCAAAACAGGAAGAAGTGGAACACGGGGATTTGCCGTTCCTTGCACCAGGGCCGGAAGTCCGGCACGTCGAGCTGAAAGTTGATGTTGACGAGGGGATTGTCAAACGCCCGGAACAAATCATAGCGGTCGCGCCGCTTTTCAAAATTTTTCATGCGGCGAGTGTAGACGATGGAAGTACTGCCCGGCAAGTCACGCCGCATCGGCGCCGCCGCGCGCCAGGCCCCGCTGCACTTTCCACGCCAGCGGCAAGGTCAGCAACAATACGGCCGCCAGCGCCAGCAAGGCCGTGGGCACGCTGGCATGGTCGCCCAGCGCGCCGAACAGCATGGGCGACAGCGCCCCGCCGCCGATGCTGCCCGTGTAGAACAGGGCGAACGCATGCTCGCGCTTGCCGGGCTCGGCCAGTTCCGGCACGGCGCCATACAGCACGGACGAGGTGCCGTTCAGCGCCAGCCCCAGCAGGGGCAGCATGGCCATGATGCCGGCCAGCGGCAGCCACAGGGCCAGCACGATGAGGAGCGAGGTCATCGATTCCGTCAGCCACACGGTTTTCATCATGCCGATGCGCGCGCCCAGGTAGCCGCACAGCAGCTTGCCGAAGGCGCCGCCCACGAACAGCAGCGATAGCGCCACGCCGATGCCGGCCGTGCCGGCGCCCTTGCTTTTCAACAGGAATGGCAGGAAGGTGAGAAAACCCATGCGCACGGCGCTGTCCAGGGTACCCGTGGCCAGCAGCGCACGAAAACCCGCCTTGGAACCGCTGCCGGCGATGGTCTTGCCCGCCTTCTTCGTGCCGGCCTGCAACTCGCCCGGCTTCGGCAGCAGCCACCACAGCAAGCCGGCCGCCGCCAGGCCCAGCAAGCCCAACAGCGAGACGCTGGCTTGCCAGCTGCACACCAGCAACAGCAATCCCACCAGGGCGGGAATCAGGGTCTTGCCGATATCGCCGGCAAAGTTGTAGTGCGACAGCGCTTCCTTGACGCCGCCGCCCGCCTCGTGCGTGTCGGTGACGATGGACGAGGCCAGCGGATGTTGCGTGCTGGCGCCCAGGCCGCCCAGCAGCAAGGCGAACAGCAGCACGGCCAGGCCGCCCGCCTGCCCGGCGATCAGGTAGGCGACGCCGGCCAGCGCCGTGCCGCCCACCAGCAGGCGTTCGCGCCCCCAGCGTTTCGCCAGGCGGCTGGCCAGCAGCTGGAAACCGGCCATCATGCCCGAATACGCCCCCCGCAACAGGCCCACCATGGCGTAGCTGATGGCAAACTGCGCCTGCCAGATGGGCAGCAGCACATAGATCACGTCCGTCAAGCCGTCATGCACGGCATGCGCGCTGCAGGCGGCGAACAGCGAGCGGCGGCGGATGGATTGGTCGGCGGGATGTGCTGCGGGGGACAGCGGGGCGGCGGATGGTTCGGTCATGATGCTGCAAGCGGGAAAAACGCGAGGCGTCCAGCTTACACCAATTGCCAACTTCGCATCTTGAGACACGACAAGAACGGCAATGACAAGATGCCTCGCCCGCGAACGCGGGAGAGGCGCAGACCCGCCCGGCGCCATCACTCTGGCGGCGCCGGCCAGTTGCCTTACTTGCCCATCGCATCCTTGGCCATCTCATCCTTTTTCATCTCGTCCTTCTTCATGCCGTCTTTCCCCATGGCATCTTTTGCCATGCCATCCTTGTGGTCTTTCTTCATGTGCTTCCCGGCCATCGGCTTCGGCATGCCGTCCTTGTCCATCGCATCCTTGTGCATGGCGTCCTTGTGCATGGCGTCCTTGGCCATCGGGTCTTTTTTCATGGCGTCCTGGGCGAACGCGGCGCCCGACATGAGGATGGCGGAAGCGATGATGGCGGTGATGGTGGTTTTCATGATGAATCCTTGTCTCAGTGTGGGATGGGCGAGATTGCCCGGTGGTAAAGCTGCGTAAACGGGAAGATTGGCGCCGCTGTCAGCCTGCGGCACGAGGGCCGCCATGGCCAGCAGCCTGACAGAAAACAGGCGGCAAGACGGGACTTGATAATCATGATGGCTAACCGTTATAGTAAATTAAAGGCGGTGGACTCAGAAGCGTGCTTGCCTGTCAATTCGCCGCACGCTGCGGATTGGTTACAGCCGCCAGCAAATAATTCGAAATATTTTTTCAACGCCTGTCACCAAAGGCCTGCATGCAACGAATACCGGTAAGCGAGCAGTTGCACGGCATGGAATTGCGGCTGCATGGCTTGATGCTGCGCGGGCTCGATGGCGATGCGGCGGCGTATCGTAGTTTCTTGCAGGCAAGCAGCGCGCATTTGCGCGCGTTTTTCCGGCGCCGCCTGCAGCGCTGGCCGGACGAAGTGGAAGACCTGGTGCAGGAATGCTTGCTGGCCATCCACAACCAGCGCATGACGTATGACACGGGCGTGCCGCTGACGTCTTGGATCCATGTGATAGCGCGCTACAAATGGATCGACTGGCTGCGCCGGCATGCGCGGCGCGAGGCGCAGCACTTGCCGTATGACGAAGAAGATAGTGCGCAGGAATTGTTTTCCAGCGCCGATGCCGAGGCGGCCGAGGCCAGCCGCGACTTGGGCAAGCTGCTGGCCACCCTGCCGGCGCAGCAGCGCGACGCCATCGTGCATACCAAGCTCGACGGCTGGTCCGTGCGCGACACGGCGGCAGCCATGCAGATTTCGGAAGCCAGCGTCAAAGTGGCCGTGCATCGCGGCTTGAAGGCACTGGCAGCCAACTTGAGGATAACGACGCCATGAAAACCGATGACTTGATCGCCATGCTGGCCAGCGGCCCCGACGTGGCCGCCGCGCCGCCCCCGGGCGCCCGCTGGCGCGCCGCAGGCACCTTGGGCGCCGGCGTGCTGGCCAGCGTGGCCTTGATGGCCATGCTGCTGGGCGTGCGCCCCAACCTGGAACAGCTGGCCCAACTGCCCGATTTCTGGATCAAGGTGGGCTTTGTCGTGTGCCTATCGCTGGCGGCCTGGCATGTCAGCCGCCGCCTGTGCATGCCGGGCGCCGCCACGCGCGCCCTGCCCCTGCTGCTCGCCATGCCCCTGCTGCTGATGTGGACCTTGGGCGCCATCGTCCTGAACGAAGCGCCGCCCGAACAGCGCGCCGAACTGTTCTGGGGCACCACCTGGCGCAGCTGCCCCTTGCTGATCGCCCTGCTGTCGCTACCCATGCTGGCCGCCGTGCTGCGCCTGATGCGCCAACTGGCGCCCACGCGCCTGCGCCTGGCCGGCGCCGCTGCCGGAGTTGCGGCCGGCGGCATGGCAGCGCTCGTGTACTGCCTGCACTGCCCCGAACTGGCGGCCAGCTTCGTCGGCTTCTGGTACGTGCTGGGCATGCTGGTGCCGGCCGCCATCGGCGCGGCCATCGGGCCGAAAGTGCTGGCCTGGTGACTCTTGAGCGGCCCTTGCCGAAGAGTTGAATCCGTTCTCTCCCGTCGTTCGTACAAGTCAGGCAGCCTGCAGTTTCTTGGACTTGTCTGTCAACGCCAACAACAATCGGGAGAATCGAAATGTCATTGTCACCCTCGAAAACCGCACTGGGCGCCGCCCTGCTGGGCAACCTTCTGGCGCTGGCCATCGCGCCAGCCGCCTACGCTTCCAGCCACCGCGAAGCGCCGTTCATCACGCAAGCCCCGAAAGTCGACGCCACCGACTTCTATATGTTCCGCAGCTATGAAGCGGGCCGCGGCGCCTACACCACCCTGGTGGCCGACTATATTCCCCTGCAAGACGCCTACGGCGGCCCGAACTATTTCGCCATGGATCCCAACGCCCTGTACGAAATCCATATCGACAACAATGGCGACGGCAAGGAAGACCTCACCTTCCAGTTCCGCTTCACCAACACCATCAAGGATGGCCAGTTCACCGTGGGCGGCAAGAAAGTCTCGATTCCGCTGGTGATCAACGGCGGCGCCATCGACACCGTCAACCCGGCCGGCCTGAACGTGCGCGAAACCTACAGCGTGACGGTGGTGCGGGGCGACCGCCGCGCGGGCACGAGGAGCGCCGTCACCAACGCCAGCGGCGGCGGCACGACTTTCGACAAGCCCGTCGACAATATCGGCAACAAGGCCATCCCCAACTATGCCGCGTATGCCGCGCAACATGTGTACGCCGTCAACATTCCCGGCTGCGCTACGCCCGCGCGCCTGTTCGTCGGCCAGCGCAAGGACCCGTTCGTGGTGAATCTGGGCGAAACGTTCGACTTGATCAACATCAAGGCGCCGGCCGCGGAATTCGCCGCGAATGCGGAGTCCGCCGCCAAGGATGACCTGGCCCGCAAGAACGTCACGGCCATCGAGATGGAAGTGGCGACCACCTGCCTGACGGCCGGCAGCGACCCCGTCATTGGCGGCTGGACCACGGCCAGCCTGCGCCAGGGGCGGCTGCTGAACCCGGCACCGGGCACGGCCACCGGGGCCGCGAAGGAAGGCGGCGCGTGGGTGCAAGTGTCGCGCCTGGGCATGCCGCTGGTAAATGAACTTGTCATCGGCCTGAAGGACAAGGACCGCTTCAACGCCAGCAAGCCCTCGGGCGACGCGCAATTTGCCGACTACGTCACCAACCCGACGGCGCCCGCCCTGGTGGAAGTACTTTTTGGCTCGGCCGGCGCCAAGGCACCCACCAACTTCCCCCGCAACGACCTGGTGGCCACTTTCCTGACGGGCATCAAGGGCGTCAACCAGCCCGTCACCGTGACGGCGTCCGAAATGCTGCGCCTGAACACGTCGATCGCGGCCACCAGTGTCGGCGCGCAGAACCGCCTCGGCGTCATCGGCGGCGACAACGCGGGCTTCCCGAACGGCCGCCGTCCCGGCGATGACGTGGTCGACGTCGTCCTGCGCGTGGCCATGGGCAAGCTGTGCACCCTGAACATCGGCTGCGCCCCGGCCGACGCGCCCGCCGGCGGCCTGCACTTCACGGACGGCGCCTTCCTCGATGAAACATCGTTCACGGCAGGTTTCCCCTATCTGAAAACACCCGTGGCCGGTTCGCCGCAACTGTAAGCCAACCAGGAGAACGCGATGAAAAAGCTCTATATAGCCAGCGCCCTGGCGCTCGCAGCCCTGCTGGCCGGCTGCGGTGGCGGCGGCGGCAGCCATGGTGGCGATAACGGCAACGGCGGCACCACGCCGCCGCCCGTGGTCCTGCTCGACGCCTTCTATGTGGCCGTCAGCAACGTCATTGTGACCACCAGCGATGACAAGGACGGCGTCGGCATCGACGCCATCATGGCGACGTCTCCGGAGAATACGGAGCCGGTGCCGCTGTAAGCCCTGCGGGCGCCGGGAGGAGTTCAGCCCGGCGCCCGTGCCACTCCAACGTCGATGGCAGCCACGATGAAAACACCGATTTCCCTGCTGTGCGCCTGCCTGCCCTTGCTGGCAGGCGCCGCGCCCTACACGCCGAAAGATGGCGGCGCCGTCATCGAGCAATTGCCGCGCCGCGCCGACGCCACGCAGCTTGCCTTGCGCGGCCTGCGCCAGCAGCTCGACGCCACGCCGCACGACCTGGCCCTGGCCACCAATCTGGCCCAGCGCTACATCGCCCTGGCGCGCAGCGAAACGGACCCGCGCTACCTCGGCTACGCGCAAGCGGCGCTGGCGCCCTGGTGGCGGCAAGCAAAGCCGCCCGTCCCCGTGCGACTGCTGCGCGCCACCATATTGCAAAGCACCCACCAATTCGGCCCCGCCCTGCAGGACCTTGATGCCGTCCTCGCGCAGCAGCCGCAAAATGGCCAGGCCTGGCTGACGCGCGCCACCGTGCTGACCGTGCAGGGCGACTACGCGCCAGCGACAGCGGCCTGCGCCCGGCTGTCCGCCTTGACGACGCAGCTCGTCACCGTCACCTGCCTTGCCAGTATCGCCAGCGTCACGGGCCCCGCCGCCAGCAGCGAGCGTTTGCTGGACCTGACCCTGCAGCGTAGCGCCGGCGCGGCGCCCGAGCTCGATAGCTGGGCAGCAACCCTGCTGGCGGAAATGGCTACGCGCCGCGGAGATACCACGCTGGCCGAGGCCCGCCACCAACAGGCGCTGGCGCGGCAGCCGCGCGACAGCTATCTGCTGGGCGCCTACGCGGATTTCCTGCTCGACCGCCAGCGCCCGCAGGACGTCGTCAAGTTGCTGAAAGACCAGCAGCGCATCGACGCCCTGCAGCTGCGCTACGTGCTGGCCCTGCAAGCGCTGCCCGGCCAGCGGACGGCCTTCCTGGCGGCGAAAGCGGAACTGGCGGCCCGCTTCCACGCCGCCATGCAGCGCGGCGACACCGTGCACCAGCGCGAACAGGCCCGTTTCGCCCTGTTCCTGCAACAGGATATTCCCGCCGCCGTACAGCTGGCGCAGCAGAACTGGGCCATCCAGAAGGAAGTGCCCGACATGCGCATCCTGCTCGAAGCGGCCCTGGCCGCACGCAACTACGCGGCGGCACAGCCTGTCCTGGCCTGGATCGCGGCGCATGGCGTGGAGGACGTGGCCCTGCAGCGGCTCGTGGGGCAGCTGGGGCCGCAGGATGGACAGAAAATCAGTACCGCGAAGAAAGCAGGTGTACTGTGAGGTGTCCTGTGAAGCGCTGCCTTGTCATCCTGCTGCTGTGCGCGTGGCTGGCTCCCGCGCAGGCGCACAAGCCCAGCGACAGCTATCTGAGCCTGGCCGTGCATGGCCAGCAGATCGAAGGGCAATGGGATATCGCCCTGCGCGACCTCGATTTCGCCATCGGCCTCGATGGCAACGGCGACGGCGCCCTGACCTGGGATGAAATCCGCGCGCGCCACGCCGCGATCGCCGCCTACGCCCTGCAGCGCCTGCAAATGGCCGGCGACCAGGGCGCGTGCCCCTTGCAAGCCGTCGAACAGCTGATCGACCACCACACGGACGGCGCCTACAGCGTGCTGCGCTTCCAGGCCAGCTGCCCCGGCGCCGCGCCGGCCAAGCTGACCATCGGCTACACCCTGTTCGCCGACCTCGACCCGCAGCACAAGGGGTTGCTCAAGATGAATAGCGGCGGCGCCACGCAAACGGCCATCTTCGACCCCGACAACCCGCGCCAGACGATCTCCCTGGCTGCGCCCGACCGCCTGGCGCAGTTCGGCGCCTATGTGAAGCACGGCGTCTGGCATATCTGGATCGGCTACGACCACATCCTGTTTCTCTTGTCCTTGCTGCTGCCGGCCGTGCTGCTGCCTGGCTTGCGCGAGCAGCAGCCGGGCTTGAAGGCGGCTTTCATCGACGTGCTGCAAGTGGTCACGGCGTTCACGCTCGCCCACTCCATCACATTGACCCTGGCCAGCCTGTCGCTCGTCTCCCTGCCGTCGCGCTGGGTGGAATCGGCCATCGCCGCCTCCGTGATCCTGGCCGCGCTGAACAACCTGCTGCCGCTGTTCCGGGGCAAGCGCCCCGTGGCCGCCTTCGTATTTGGCCTGATCCACGGTTTCGGCTTTGCCAGCGTGCTGCGCGACCTGGGCTTGCCGCAGGGCTCTCTGCTGGCCAGCCTGCTGGGCTTTAACGTGGGCGTGGAACTGGGCCAGCTGGCCATCGTCGCCGCGTTCCTGCCCATCGCCTGGCTGCTGCGCAAGACGTGGCTGTACCGGCAAGTGCTGGCGGTGGGTTCGCTGGCCATTGCCCTGGTGGCGTGCGTATGGCTCGTCGAGCGGCTAGCCGATATCAAGCTCATCAGCGCATGAGCGGGGGCATGCACTAGCCCAACGCATCAGCGCATGCCGATTCAAGGAAAGCCGATGCAGGCCTGCGGCACGGCATCGGCCAGCCACACGCCATTATCCGACATATAAAACACGTGGCCCTGCGCCCGCATGGCAGCCGCATCCACCGTCAGCACGACGGGCTTGCCGTGGCGCGCCCCGACGGCTGCGGCCGTTTCGCGATTACTGGACAGGTGCACGTGATTGCGCGATCCGGGCAGCAAGCCGCCGGCGCGGATCGCGTCGACAAAGCGGCTGGCCGTGCCGTGGTACAGCACGGCGGGCGGTATTGCCGGCGGGAGAGCGATATCGACGGCGGCCAGCGAGTGCCCCTGGTTGGCGCGGATGCGCAAGCCGTCGGCACTGATGGCGTAGCGCGTCTTGCTGTCGCGCGCCACCACGTCATCCAATTGTTCACGGGAAAGGCGGCGTCCATGGTGGGCCGCTTGCGCCAGCAGCTGGCCGATGTCGGCCCAGCCCTGGGCATCGAGCGCGAGGCCGATTTTCTCGGGGGCGTGGCGCAGTATGAGGGAAAGGAATTTACTGGTATTTACTAGATCATCTGTCATGCCCCCAGTTTACCGTTATCAGAACGCATATGACAAGGTCAGGCGCGCGGAGCGGGGTTCCACCGGATGAAAATGCCGGTCGCTCACCCCGTCCGCCCCTTCGCCTGGCAGGCGCGAGGCATAGTAATAGTCGATGTCGCTGGCGCGCTTGTTGAACAGGTTGAACACGTCGAGCGCGATGCGCGTCTTGCGGTTGAGCTGATATGCGAGGCGCGCATACGCCAGGGTGGTCGCGGCGGAGCGCACGCTATTGTCCTCGATCAAGGGGCGGGGACCGAAATAGCGCAGCTGGAAGGCGCCCGACCAGGGCCCCTGGTCCGTCACGGTCACGCCAAACGAGGCCACCTTGTCAATCGAGCCGGGGATGAAGTTGCCGGCCGGATCATTTTGCGTATAGCGCGAGCGCGAGGCGGCCAGGTCCAGGTCGAACAGCAGCCACGGCGCGGCAATGTAATGGTTGTTCCACTCGATGCCGTGGCGGCGGCTGGCGCGGCTCGCTTGCGTTTCGCCTGCGTCGCCGACGAACAGCAGCTCGGACGCGATGTCGAGGCACCACAGGGCCAGCGAGCTTTGCAGGCCCGGCAGCCATTCCGTGCGCGCGCCCAGTTCCATGCCCCTGGTCGGCACCAGGGGCGTGACCGGCGTGGACGGCGTGCCGTCCGGCAGGCGCGTCTGCGTCGTGCCGCGCGCATCGTTGCTGTGGAAGCCCTTGCCGTAGTTGACAAAAAACTCCGTCTTGCTCCATGGCCCCAGGATCAAGGACAGCTTGGGCGAGACCACGTAATCGTTCGCCGCGCCGCTGTTGCCCTCGATGCTGCTGTCGACCTTGAAACGGTAGGCGTCGTAGCGCAGGCCCGCCACGGAACGCAGCCACGGCAGCCATTGCACGGTGTTTTCGCCGTACAGGCCAATGCTGGCCTCGCGCACGCGGTCTTCGCGCAGCGTGCCTTGCCGCACCCGCTCCACCGTGCTGTACAAGCCCACGGGTGAGAGCCGGTCGTAGCGGGCCTGCACGCCCAGCTTGTTGCGCATGGGGAACCCCGCCAGCTGCGTGTTCCAGCTTTCGCTGGCGTTTACGCCCGCCACCGTACGCCGCTCGCTTTGCTGGAACTGGTCGCCGGCTTCCGGATTGGCCAGGAAATACGTGAAATCGCTGTTGAGTTCCAGCTGCGAGCGGATCAGGTACGCATCCAGCTCGAACAAGCGGTTCTGCGTGCGCTGGCGCATGGCGTACGACAGGCTGGTGCGCGACGTGTCGCCGCCGTCGCTGGGCGCCAGCGAGCCGAAACGGCCTATCTGGCCGGACGCCACGGCGCGCAGCGGCACCTGGTCGGTGGCGTTCCAGCTATTCTTATAGGCCATGGCCGTCACGCTGAAGCCGTCGTCTTGCGTGCCCTGGCTGTAGCGCAGCACGCCGCTATATTTACGCACGTTTTCCGGCACGTCCCACGGGCCGTTGTTGCGGTGTACTTCCAGGCCGTACAGCAAGGTACCTTGTCCTGCATCAAAGGAATCGGCTGCGACGGCGCGCACATAGCCGTGCTGGCCGATGGACACGCTGGCCTGGCCTTGCGGCAATTTGTCGGCCAGACGGATGCGCGCGCTGCCTGCCGAGGCAAAATCGCCTTCGCCGGCGAAATACGGCCCCTTCTTGTAATCGATGCGCCGCACCAGCTCGGGGATGAGGAAATTGAGGTCCGAATAGCCTTGCCCATGGGCATGCGTGCGCATGTTGACGGGCATGCCATCGACGTGGGTGGCGAAATCCGTGCCGTGATCGAGGTTGAAACCGCGCAAAAAGTACTGGTTGGCCTTGCCGTCGCCGCTGTGCTGGGTGACGATCAGCCCCGGCACGAATTCCAGCAGCTCGCCCGTGCGCAAGGCGGGGCGGTTGACGATCAGTTCGCTGGTGATGACGCCCTGGCTGGCCGCGTCCGACGTGCCGACGGCGTTGTCGTAGTGGCCCGTCACGCGCACGGTGCGGGCTTCGTCGTCGAGCCTGGCATCGGCCTGCGCCAGCGCCTGGCGCGCCATGCTCAACATGATCAGCGCACAAGCTGCCACCTGTTTGCGTTTTCTCAATCGCATCGCGTCTCCCCTTTTTATGATGTCAGTACAGGCTCCCAAGGGATATATACGCGGCAGGCTGGCTGCCTGGATTCAGCATTTTTCAAGGAGCGACCGTGGACCTGAACGACAGCGCCGGCAAGGCAACAAGCACTGCCGCCGCCGTGCACAAGCGCGATGTGCTGCCGTATATCCTGCTGTTCATCCTGCTGGCGGGGCTGCTGGCCGTGCTGGCTGGCGCCCTGCTGCCGCCCTACTACCATGCCGTGCCGGCCCTGCTATGGAGCCTGGGCTTTTGCGTCAGCGGCATGCTGCTGGGATTTCTGTTCGGCATACCACGCTCTCTGCCGTCGGGCACCGTCAACATGGCGCCGCCCGACGAGCGCAGCAATGGCAAGAGCCGTCCCACGGACGAACCGCCCGCCGCCGGGGCCGATACCGCGCCGGGCAACGCCAGCAATACCCTGTTCCTGGGCACACCCACGCCCATGGAAATCAATTCGAATCTGGTGGAAGTGTCGGACTGGTTGACAAAAATCATCGTCGGCGTGGGCTTGATCGAGCTCAAAAGCCTGCCCGGCAGCGCGCGCAGCATGGCCGCCTTCATCGCACCCAGCCTGGCCACGGACGCGCCCACGGCCATGGCCGTCGTGGGCGGCATCATGCTGTTCTTTTCCGTGCATGGTTTTTTGATCGGCTACCTGCTCACGCGCATCTACCTGTCCATCATGATCAAGCGCGCCGACAGCCTCGTCAAGAACGAATCCGTGCGCCTGGAAAGCGGCAAGGAAATCGAAGTGACGGAACTGAGCCGCCTGCAGCAAAAATCGCTCGAGGACATGCAGGAAGCCGTGACGCAGCTGCTGCTGGCCCATCCGCCCGACGAGGGCGCCGCAGCCACGGCCCTGGCCGGCATGCCGGCGGAGAAAAAGCCCGCCAGCCTGGTGCTGTGGCTGGACGACCATCCGCGCAACAATACCTTGCTGGTGGAACAGCTGGAACGGGAAAACATCAAGGTAGACCAGGCAGTGTCGACGCAGCAGGCACTGGCCATGCTGCAACAGAAGCCCTATGCGCTGCTGATCACGGACATGGCACGGGTGGAAAACCGCCGGCGCATCAAGGATGCGGGCGTGCACACGGTGCGCGAAGTGCGGCAGGCCCAGCCCGCGTTGCCCATCATCGTGTATTGCAGCAAGGATACGGTCGCCAGTTACGGCACGCAAGCGGAAGCGGCTGGCGCCCGTTTCATCACCACGTCGGGCACCAGCCTGCTGGCCAGCGTCAACAAACTATTGCACGAAGAGCGCCAGGACGGCGATCAATCCACCCGGTAACGGTAGCTGCCCACGTAATGGAGCGAACTGCGCTGCGGGTGCGCCAGCTGATTCGGCACAAACACGCACACGCTCGTATCGGCCAGCACGCCCTGCGCCTCCGCATCCGCGCACGCCTGAGCCAGCCAGCTGTCGCCATACGACACGCCATCGAGCAATTGCGCCAGCGGCGCGGCCGACGCCAGCATCGCGCACTCAAAACAGGCCGGCTCGTAGCACGTGAGGCCCGTTTCCAGGAAGAATGGCGACGGCACTTCATCGCCATCCTCCGTGTACGTGGGCGCCAGATAGGCCTGCAGCGCTTCCCAGCCGGCAAAGCGGCTGCAGCAGGCAAACACGTGGACAATGTACAAAACTACAGTTTCTCCATCTTTTGCCGCACGGCCGGGGCCGTCGAGGCCGTCGGCGCCAGTTCCAGGTAGGTTTTGTATGCCGCTTTCGCCTTGGCCGCATCGCCGGCCCTGGCATACGCGTCGCCCAGGTTCAAATAGGCAATCGCGCGCGACGGGTCCATCCTGACCGTGTTTTCAAACCAGCGGGCCGCTTCGCGGTATTTTTCCTGCTTGTAGAAGACAAAGCCCAGGTTGTTGGCCGCCAGCGCGAAATCGGGGCGCAATTTCAGCGCTTCCGTAAATTGGGCTTCGGCCGCCGCATACTGTTTCTCCTTGTACAGCTGCAAGCCGCGGTCATTGGCCCGCTGCGCCAGCTGGCGCGTGGAGGTCGGCACGGCGCCCGGCGTGACGATCTTCTGTTCGCCGCCCTGCAAGTCCTTCACCGTCACGCTGGCCGCTTGCGGCTTGGCATCGAGCTTGCTGTTCAGGGCGATGGCTTCCGTCGACAATTGCGTCGTATTCGGGCTGAGGAATTCCATTTCGCCCGGCAATTCGAAGACGAAATCGCCCCCTTCCGAGCCGGGCAGACTGCCAAACGCAGGCGTCTGGTTCGAGACGCTGGAGACGGCCGGCGCCACGTAGGCCGCCAGTTCCGTGGCCGTGATCAGCCCGTCGCCGTTCAGGTCGCCCTTGCCCGCCAGGCCCTGCAGCAAGGTCCACGTGAACACGGAATGGCCGTTCGGCCCGCCATCGGCCACCAGCTGGTCGCCGCCGCCAGCCGTCAGCATTTGCCGGCCGATGCGCTTGGCGTTGTCGCGCAGGAAGGAACTGGAACCGGCGCCGCGGGTCAGGCCCAGGCCGCTGTAGCAGGCGTCCATGACAAAGAACGCGTGCTTGGCCGTGAGGGATTCCGCGATATTCTGGATTTCCGTCATCGGGATCGCATCCGTGGCGAACTGCGCAGGATCGGAATCGACGGGCACGATGTAGCCGAGGTCGCGCCCCGAGCTGAGCTTGCGCGTGGCGCCATGGCCGGCGAAGAAGACGAAGATGCGGTCATTCTTTTGCACGCCGCCATGCGCCAGCTTGTCGTGGAAGGCGGCCAGGATGTTGTTGCGCGTCGCTTCGCCATTCTTCAGGGTCACGACACGCTCGGGCGCAAACGCAAACTTTTCAATCAGCGTTTCGCGTATGCCTTGCGCGTCGCGCACCGCATATTGCAATTTAGGCCACTTGGCGTAATCATCGATGCCGATCACCACGGCCCAGGAATTGGCGTAACCGGTGGTGACGGGTACTTTTTCCGGCGCCGGCGCCGTGCTTTTTGCCACCTGGAAGCTCGTGCCATCCCAGCCCGCGAATTGATAGCCTTCGGCGATCAGCTTGTCTAGCACGGCCGGCAAGGCTTTTACCGTGCGTTCGTGGATGTCGTGGAACAAGATGATGCCGCGTCCCGCCTTGTCGACGGAGGCCAGCACCCGGTTCGTGATCGAGCTGGGCACGGGGTCGGCCCAGTCCAGCGAATCGATATTCCACATCACGGATTTCAACTGCGCATCGGCCAGCGCGGCCATGCCTTCGCTGTTGCGCGCGCCATACGGAAAGCGGAACAGCGCGGCCCGCTCGGGGCTGATGGCTTTCAACAAGGTGTCGGTGCCGAGGATTTCGCCCTTCAGCTTGTCTCCCGTCTGTTTCGACAGCTGTGCGTGGCTGAAACTGTGGTTGCCCACGGCATAGCCTTCCTTCATCAGCTTGCGGCTCACTTCCGCGCCCGCGTTCAGCTTGGCGTGGCCTTCCGCGTCAAGAGAACCCAGGTTGCGGCCCACGTTGAAGAACACGGCCGGCACGCCATACTGTTTCAAAATGGCGCTGATCTCTTCCGTGTAGCGGCGGTGCGGGCCGTCGTCGAAGGTCAGCACGATGGTTTTCTTCGGCAAGCCCAGGCCGAAGATTTCCGCCTCGTCCTTCTTTGGCACCGGCTTGGCCTCAGGAACCGTGCCAGCCGGTGGCACTGCATACGGCACGACGATGCCGTTCTCCTTCAAGATCTGTTCGCGGCTGTAGAGCTTTTTCAGCTGCGCCACGTAATCGTCCCAGCGCTCGCGCTTGAGCTCGATGGCGCGCTGGCCCAGGTTGCCGAAGATTTGCCGGATTTCCTTCTCATAATTGCGCTCGATCTCGCCCAGCGCATCGAGGTCTTCCGAAATGCGCTTGTGCAGTTTGATGGCCGGCAAGGAGGAATCCTTGGCCACGTCGGCCAGCATGCTTTGCAGCAGCTCGCGGAAGGCCAGGCGGTCCGCATCGTACAGGCCCGGATCGGATTCGATATACGTCAATAAACTGTCGAGCGCCTCGAAGCGGCCCGGATTGGTGGGCGCAGTCAATTGATCCAGCGCAAGATCGAGCTTGGCGATGCGTTCCTGGTTTTCATGGAACAGCGCCTGCCCCACTTTACGGGCTTCGTCGCGCGCCCCTTCGGGCAAGCTTTGCTCGTCGGCCAGCAGCACGATGATCTTGCGGAAATTGGCCAACAAGTCACGGAACTGGGCGGCCACGGCGGCCGTGTCGACGGTCGATTGGGGTGAGGCGGCCGGGCTGCCCGCAGACGGGGCGCCCGGCGTGGCGGTGGCGGCCGGACGGGTATAGGCATAAATGCCGGCCCCAGCGGCGAGTGCCACGACGACGGTGGCGGCAATCTTGATCGGCTTGGAAGTCACAGACTGATTTTTCCCTTCAACTACGGAGTAAGGCGGCGCACGTGCGCCGACAGTTTCTTATTCCGTAATTGTAGAGCACGCCTGGCAATATGGGCCGTACGATTATTGCCAGGCAGCCCAGGGGTCACAGCGGGTCCGGATCAAAATGCTTGCGCAAGCCTTGCCAGCACGCGAAATAATCGTTTTGCAGCAGGCCGCCGTCCAGCGCGAACGGCGTGGGCTTGAGGATGGTGCGCGTCTCGAACATGAAGGCCATGGTGTCGCCCACCTTGACGGGTGCGGAGGTGTCGCTGCGCGACGCTTTTTCGAACGTCTGCGCATCGGGACCGTGGCCGGACATGCAGTTGTGCAGGCTGGCGCCGCCCGGCACGAAACCGGCCGCCTTGGCGTCGTACACGCCGTGGATCAAGCCCATGAATTCGCTGGCCACGTTGCGGTGGAACCAGGGTGGGCGGAACGTGTGTTCAGCGGCCAGCCAGCGCGGCGGGAAGATGGCGAAGTCGATGGCGCCGAATAGCGGATTTTCGCTGGGCGCCTGCAGCACGAGGAAGATCGACGGGTCGGGATGGTCGTAGCTGATCGAACCGATGGTGTTAAAACGGCGCAAATCGTATTTGTAGGGCGCGTAATTGCCATGCCATGCCACCACGTCCAGCGGCGAATGGTCGAGGGTCGTGCGCCACAGATGGCCGCCGAACTTGGCCAGCAATTCGCATTCGCCATCGATATCTTCATACGCCGCGTGCGGCGTCAAAAAATCGCGGCTGTTGGCCAGACCGTTCGAGCCGATAGGCCCCATGTCCGGCAAACGAAACGCCGTGCCGAAGTTTTCGCACACATAGCCGCGCGCCTTGCCGTCGGGCAGGGTCACGCGGAAGCGCACGCCGCGGGGAATCACGGCGATTTCCTGCGGTTCCAGCTCGATCAGGCCCAGTTCCGTGGCAATCGCCAGCCGGCCCTCTTGCGGCACGACCAGCAATTCGCCATCGGCCGAGTAAAAGAAGCGCTGCATGGCGCGGTTGGCCGCATACACGTGGATGGCGCAGCCGCTCATCGCTTCGGCGCTGCCATTGCCGGCCATCGTCTGCCAGCCGTCGATGAAGTCCACCGCCGTGCCGCTGTCGGGCAGCGGCAGCGGGTCCCAGCGCAGCTGGTTCGGCGGCGTGGGTGGCATGGCGTGGAAATCGCTGACGATGCGCGTGTTCGCCAACAAGGTAAACGGCGGATGCTGGCTGGCGGGACGGATGCGGTACAGCCACGAGCGCCGGTTCTGCGCGCGCGGCGCCGTGAAGGCCGTGCCCGACAATTGTTCAGCATACAGGCCCAGCGGCGCCTGCTGCGGCGAATTCTGCCCCTGCGGCAAGGCGCCGGCGATGGCTTCCGTGGCAAATTCGTTGCCGAAGCCGCTTTGGTAGCCGGCGCCTATCATGCGCGCTCCCCCAGGCCGTCGGCCGCGTCGCGCAGCAATCCCTGCACCACGTCGGCCTTGCCGATGGCGCCCATGGCCAGCAAGGCGAAGCGTGCCAGGAACAGGGGCGAACGCTGTTCGCCCAGGCCGCCCATGGTGTGGCACAGTTCGGTGTATAGATTATCGAGTTCGATGTCGGTCATATTGTCTCCTTGTTACTTTGATTGGGCGATGCCGGCCTTCGCCAGCGCTGCCGCCACCTGCCCCGCCTGCACTTGCCGCCAGCGCGCCAGCACGTGCCCGTCCGGGCGCACGAGATAAAAACTGCCAGGCTGCGCGTCGAATAGCGAGCATACTTGCGCCGTGTGGTCCCAGGCGCACCCTTGCGCCCCGCTGCGGGCGATCGCCACGATGGTCAACGGTAAACTGTCGCCCAGCGCCGCCAGTCCGGATGGTACGGCACCATCCTCGCTGAAATACAGGCCCGTGAAATCACCATCCGCGCGCTGCACCAGATCGGTAATATACCCCGCTTGCTGCGCGCCGTCTTGCAGCAGCGCCAGCGGACACTCGGGCAAGACCGTGCCCGGCGCGGGGCCGCAGGCAAACCCGTCAAGATCCGGCGTATTCAACGGCGACTGCGCATACGCGATGGCGCTGGTCTGGCGCGGGTTGATCAGGGAGCGCACGTGCGCATGCTTGCCCGCCAGGCCCAGCACGGCCGTGCGCATCAGCTCGAAGGCGAAGGTGGGCGGCGCCATGAATTCCGTGCTCTTCGTGCCGTGGCGCAGGTTTTCATGGGCGGCGAATACGCGCTCGTCCGAATAGCTGTCGAGCAAGGCGTGCGGCGCCTGGTCCTTGACGACATACGCGAGCTTCCACGCCAGGTTGTCCGCGTCGTCAATGCCCGAGTTCGCTCCGCGCACGCCGAAGATGGGCACCAGATGGGCCGCATCGCCCGCGAACAGCACGGGGCCGTGCCGGTATTTGTCCAGCGTCAAGGCGTTGGCTCTATAAATGGTGATCCACACGGGATGCCACGGCTGTGTCTCCCCCATCATGGCCAGCAGGCTGTCTACGCGGGGCGCCACGTTTTCCAGCAGCACGGCCGCCTGCGCATCCTCGTCGTCGCGCAACTGGTAGTCGATGCGCCAGATATCGTCGGGCTGCTTGTGCACCAGCACGGTCAAACCGGGATTCGACGGCGGGTCGAAATACGCGAGGCGCTCCGTCGGGCGGTCGCTCTTCAGGTGGATATCGACGATCACATAGCGCCCTTCGTAGCTGGTGCCCTGCAATTTGAGACCCAGCGCTTCGCGCACGGCGCTGCGCCCGCCATCGGCCGCCACCAGCCAGTCCGTATCGATCTGATAAGTGTCGTCCGGCGTAGCTACGGTGACGGTGGCGCCGTCGGCGCGCCGCTCCACGCCAGTGACCCGCGTTTGCCAGCGGATATCGATCAGTTCCGGCTGGCGTTCGGCCGCGTCGAGCAGGAATTGCTCGATATGGTATTGCGCCAGGTTGACCATCGGTGGCAGCTTTTGGTTCGCGTCTTGCGGCATCGTGAAGTGCAGCACCTCCTCGTCGCGATAAAAGCTGCGTCCGCCGGCCCATGGCAAGCCTTTGCGGATAAAGCCGTCGAGCGCGCCCAGGCGGGCTATGATTTCCAGGCTGCGCCGCGAGATGCAGATGGCGCGGCTGCCCGTGCAGACGCCATCGTCCGCTTCGATCAGCACCGAACGCACGCCGTGGCGCGCCAGGCCCAGGGCCGTGGCCAGGCCCACAGGGCCGCCACCGACGATCAGCACCGGCACGTGCTGCGTCGATGTGCCCGCCGGTTTGCCGGGCGGATATACCTTTGGCACATGGGGATAAGGGTGAAACGTGTCGCTCATGATGGATTCCTCTTCAAGATTGTTCTTTGTTGCCGCCGCGCGCGATGGGCAGGGTCAGCACGATGGCCGCGCCGGCCACCAGCAGCACGCTGGCGTACAGCAAGCCCGTGGCAAAACTGTGCGTCAAATCCTTCAGCCAGCCCACCACGACAGGGTTCAGGGCCGAGCCGATATTGCCCGTCGCATTGATGACGGCAATGCCGATGGCGCGCGCCCCCAGGCTCAGGGCACGGTCCGGCGTGGTCCAGAATACGGACATGGCCGTATAGGCGCCCGTCGAGGCCAGGCACACGCCCAGCAGTTGCAGCACGGGATTGCCCGAATACGCGGTCAACAGCCAGCCGGCGGCCGACAGCAGCATGGGCCAGACGATGTGCCAGCGGCGCTCCTGCAGGCGGTCCGAGCGGCGGCCCCAGGCAATCATGCCGATCACGGTACACACTTGCGGAATGGCCGCCAGCAAGCCGATTTGCGTATTGCTGGCGTTGCTGTTAAAACTTTTCACGATCAGCGGCGTCCACACGGCCACCATCGCCAGAGTGTTAACCAGGCAGAAATAGGCGATACCGAATTTCAGCACGGTGGGAGACAGCATTTCCGCCAGCACGGAGACTTTTTGCTGGGCGGCCACCGGCTTGTGCTCGGCCGCCAGCATGCGCGCCAGCACCTGCCGTTCCAGCTTGCTCAGCCAGTTCGCCTTGTTGGGCGAATCGTCGAGGTAGCCGTACACGGCCAGACCCAGCAACGCGGATGGCATGCCTTCGAGCAAGAACAACCATTGCCAGCCCTTCAAGCCCCAGAGGCCGTCCAGCCCCAGGATCAGGCCCGACAGGGCCGAACCGATGGCGGCCGTGACGGGCATGGCGATCATGAACAGGGCATTGGCCCGCGCCCGGTAGGCGCTGGGAAACCAGTAGGTCAGGTACAGAAGCATGCCGGGCAGGAAGCCCGCCTCCGTCACGCCGACGAGAAAGCGCAGCGCATACAGGCTGGCCGGGCCGCTGGCGAACAGGGTCGCCGTCGAGGCCAGGCCCCAGGCGATCATCATGCTGCCGATCCACTTGCGGGCGCCGATGCGCGCCAGCACGATATTGCTGGGAATGCTGCAGGCGATGTAGGCGATATAGAACAGGGTGGTGGCAAAGCCGAACTGGGTGCCCGACAGCCCCAGGTCTTGCATCATGGTCAGGCCGGCGAAGCCGATATTGATACGGTCCAGAAAGGAAAACACAAACAGCAGGAACAAGAATCCCAGCAGATGGCGCGACACCTTGCGCATTACCTGCTGTTCCAGCTGGACGGTGGCCGCGTCGAGGACGGGCGCGGGGGTGGCGGGGGTGGCCGCGGGGGCAATGGTCATGCTTGTCTCCATAGTGTGTCGCCCTCCCCTTGTTGTTGTTCTTGGGTGAGAGCGGCCGGGTGATCCCGGCTTGCAACACAGTATGCAGACGATCAGGCCAGCGGCTGTCCCCATTTTGGGGACATTTCGCGGCTAAAACAGTCAAAAAGTCGGAGCCATCCCTACGCCGAAGGGACTAGACAGGCGCTGGCGCCAGGCACAACGCGAACAACTGGCGCTGGCTGGAAATGCCCAGGCGCTTGTAGGCGCGCTTCTGGTACGTGATCACGCTCGATGGCTGCACGCCCATGGTCTCGGCGATTTCCACGGCCGTGAGGCCTTCGAGCACGCAGCGCAGCACGTCCAGTTCGCGCTTGCTCAAGGCGGGACAATGCTGGCGCAGCCTTGCCAGCAGCATCGGCGCGACGCCTTGCGCGGCCTGGCCCTTCAAGCTGTAGTGATGCTTGACGGCATGGGCAAACAGCGGTGACAGGGTTTCGATGCCGGCCACTTCGCCGGGCAGGAACTGGCCCTGGCTGCTGTCGCGGTAGAAATTGACGGACAGCCAGATATCGCAGGCCGGCTGCAGCAGCAGGGACAGCCGGTCCGACACATTCGGTTGTTGATAGCAGACGGCGCGGTAGCCGGGATGGTCGATCTCGTCACTGGCCTGCTGGTGCAGCACGATGGCGGGGTCTAGCTTTGACCGGGCGGCGGGCGCGATCACGCGCTGGTTGCCATCGAGCGCATAGTAATGGCGCGCGTAGCTCTCGGCAATATCCTGCAAGAAGCGCCCGCCGCGCCGGTCGGCCACGGCCACCGTGCGGGGGCGGTTGCCGAATTCATAGGCAAAGATCGTGCACTGGACGATGGATGCGGCTGCACCGGCCGTTTTCAGGATGGCGCCCGCCATGGCATTCACGTCGGCATGGCCGATGGCGGCGACCAGATCGAGGGCGTGCCCAAGATCCAGCTGCCCCTCCGCCTGCCGCCGTTCCACCTGCCAATAGCGCATGGCCGTCTCCCGTGACGCCTATTGTTGCCGCTGCGGCAAGACCCAGTCCGGCCGGATGTAGTGGCAGGTATAGCCGTGCGGCAAGCGCTGCAGATAATCCTGGTGCTCCGCTTCCGCTTCCCAGAACGGGCCGGCCGGCGCCACTTCCGTCACCACCTTGCCGGGCCACAGGCCGGAGGCGTCGACGTCGCGGATGGTGTCTTCGGCCACCCGTTTTTGCTCGTCGTTCGTGTAGAAGATGGCCGAACGGTAGCTCGTGCCGCGGTCATTGCCCTGGCGGTCCGGCGTGCTGGGGTCATGGATCTGGAAGAAAAATTCCAGTATCTTGCGGTAGCTGATGGTGTCCGGGTCGAAGATGATCTCGATCGCTTCCGCATGCGTGCCGTGGTTGCGGTAGGTGGCGTTGGCCACGTCGCCGCCGCTGTAGCCCACGCGCGTGGCGATCACGCCCGGATAACGGCGCAGCAAGTCTTGTACGCCCCAGAAGCAGCCGCCGGCCAGGATCGCGGTTTCATTGTCTTGTGCCATGGTGTCTTTCCCGTTCTAGTCAGAAGCAGCTATCTTACCGCGTCGCGCCATTTCCTTCAGGGCGCGCCAAAAGGCGTTTCAGCTGCGCCGCCTGGTAGGCGCCGATGGCGTCGTTGAACAGGCAGCGGATCAAGGGATCGTCGACGATGTCGGCCTCCTCCAGTCCGGCCCGCGCCTCGGCATCGAAAGGGCCATCGTTGATGCGCATGTACATCGACGTCAGCGATTCCCCCAGCACCAGCGCCGCATGGCATTTTGCCAGCGGCACTTCCGTCGTCCAGCCCGGCGCCTCGCCCGTCTCCGGCACGAGGTCGATCAAGTCGCCATGCGTGCGGTAATACAGGACCGTGGCGGCGCCGTCATGGCCGTACAGGGCCAGGCGCCACAGCCGCGGCGCCTGGAAATAGCTATCCTCGGGCAGCTCCATGTCGCGGTAGCGTTCAAGTAAACCGTGGCGGCAAAAATCGCGCACCAGCGCCGCATCGGCATCGTTCAAGGGCGCGAAGTGGCGCGCGATGTCCGCCGTGGCGGGTGCAAGCGCCTCGGGGCGGTAGTCGAAATCGACGTCTTGCGGCCCCACGGGAATGACCCACGGCAGCGGCGCGGCCGTCTGCAAACCGTGCGCGTCGAGCAGCACGGACGTCGACGGGTCGAGGCGGAAGATGTGCGCCTCGGGCAGCGCGGCGCCGATCTCCTGCGCGAACTGGCGGTAGGTAATCGGGAACATCGCATGGTTGTACCAGGACCAGTCTTCCTGCACGAACTGGCAGGAGCTGGGCACGAGGTAGCGTGGCGCCAGGGCGCGCAGCTGCGGCACCCAGTCGTCGGGCAGCTCGACCGGGCCAGGCCGCGCTTGCGATGGCGCGATGACGGCGAGCTCGCGCATGGTCTGGAACGGCCACAGCACCATGTCCCACGGCGCAAACGCGGCCAGCTGCGCCAGGGTTTCGGGGCCGATCCAGGAATCGACGACGTTGAGCACATTCAGCCCGGCCGCGCGTACCTGGAACAGCGAGTCGACGTCGTCGTCCAGCGCGCGGCGCGGGATCACCTCGATGGCCCCCACCCGCACCGGCACGTCCACGTGCAGCCGCTGCACGTGGGTAAAACCCAGCGCGCGCAGCATCGCGAACAGTTCGTCGAAGACGCAGTACAGGTAGATGGGCGTGGCGCGGTCGAGCACATCGAGGCTGTCGAGCGAGCAGTGGTCGTCGTGGAAGTGCGAGATGAAGACGGCATCCCAGCGCAACCGGCGCACGGCATCGAGGTCGAAGCGCACGGAGGGAAACGCGTGGCAGTTGCGGCTGAACGGATTCTCGACGATGGGATCGAAGGCGATGGTGGTGCCTTCGCATTCGAAGACATAGCCGGCGTGCAGGATGCGGGAGATTTTCAGGGGCATAAACAAGCTCAGGTTGGGCAGCGCGCCATGATAGCTGAAAAGGCGCCTGCCCAGCCCCGTGTTGACCTAGTACGGATTATTCAGCACATCCATCGCGAAATACGTAAAGATCATGTCCGCGCCAGCGCGCTTGATGGCGCCCAGGGTTTCCTGCACCACGCGGCGCTCGTCGATGGCGCCGGCCTCGGCGGCGAACTTGATCATCGCGTACTCGCCGCTGACCTGATAGGCGCCGATCGGCAAACGCGTCACTTCGCGCAGGTCGCGGATGATGTCCAGGTAGGCGCCGGCCGGTTTCACCATCAGCGCGTCCGCGCCTTCGGCTTCGTCGATCAGGGACTCGCGCACCGCTTCGCGGCGGTTCATCGGATCCATCTGGTAGGTCTTGCGGTCGCCCTTCAGTGTGCTGCCGGCCGCGTCGCGGAACGGGCCATACAGGCCGGAGGCGAACTTGGTCGAATACGCCATCACGGGCGTGTCGTGGAAGCCGGCCGCATCGAGCGCGCCGCGGATCGCCGCCACCTGGCCATCCATGGCGGCCGACGGGGCGATGATGTCGGCGCCCGCCTGGGCCGCGATGACGGCCTGCTTGCCCAGGTTCAGCACCGTGCTGTCATTGTCGACCGTGTCGCCATGCAGGATGCCGCAATGGCCGTGGTCCGTGTATTCGCAGAAGCAGGTGTCGGACATGACCACCATTTCCGGCACGGCGTCCTTGATGATGCGCGACATGCGCGCCACCAGGCCGTCCGGGTTCAGGGTGTCGGTGCCGTGGCTGTCCTTGTGGTGCGAAATGCCGAAGGTCATGACGGAGCGCAGGCCGGCGCGCGCGTAGCGCTCCACTTCCTGCGCCAGCTTCGCTTCGGGAATGCGGCGCACGCCGGGCATGGACTTGATGTCGATGAAATCGCTGGAGCCTTCGTCGACGAAGATCGGCAGGACCAGATCGCGCGGATTGATCTCGGTTTCGCGGAACAGCTCGCGCAGTTGCGGGGTCGCGCGCAGGCGGCGCATGCGCGAAGTGGGGAATTGTGCTGGCATGGGGTGACTGGCTTCAGGTTAAGAACGCCGACAAGTATACGCCGATCACGCCGCTTGCGCCGGACCGCCCGGCAAAAAAGCCGCGCAGGTCAAAAAATGCCGTCGGGTGCTTTCATTGCTGCTGTAACAGGGCCGCCACTTGCCAGCGCATGTCCGCCGCCAGCTGCGCCAGCATGGCGCCGCGGCGGCGCGCGTCCGCCCGCTTTTTCGACGGCACCAGCTCCAGGTCCGGCATCCGGCAAGGGCTGCATGGCAGGCGGAAATCGCCGTCGCCGGCGGGCAGCGCATGCAGTTCCCGCCACGCCAGGTCGTAATCGCACGAGATGTGGCGCCGCCGGCGCCAGTTCAGGGCGATGCGGTTGGCGTTGCTGACCAGATCCAGATGGCTGCAGCCGAAAAGGTCGCCCAGGTCGCGCAAGGCGGCCACCATCAGGTTTTTCGGCCGGCAGCCGTGCAGCGCCCGCGTGGCCTCTTTCACCGCCTGCGCGCCGGCGGACGAGCGCAAGCCCTGCAAGGCGCCCAGCTGGATGACGCTGCCGCCCGGCTGGGGGCGGAACAGGAAACTGGCCAGGTACAGCGGCACGCCATCGCGCGTCAGGCGCAGGCACAGCTCCCCCTCGCGGTGGCTGTCGTGGATGGCCGTCAGCTGCAAGCGGTAGGTGGCGCCATCCTTGCCCTCGATGGCGGCCAGCACCAATGCGCGGCGCGCCGCATATTCCACCAGCGGCCGCGCGCCCGCCTGCCACAGGAAGCGGTAATGCCCGCACAGCAGGCCCACCCTCGCCGCGCAGCCGAACCGGCGGCTGGCGTAGGGGCGATAAATCTTGTACAGCAGGCTGGGATGGGCTTGCGCCAGCGCCGCCAGGCCCGGCGTTTCTGCGATGAAGGCTTGCCAGCGCGCGCGCTGCACGGGGAACACCAGCGCCCCGAGCGCGGCCTTGATGCGGTGGCCATGCTGGCGCAGTGACGTCTGTTGCGGCGCGGCGTTGTCGCCGGTGGCGGTAAAAGTAGGCATGAAAACGGCTCTGCGATGTGTCGGGACAGGCAAGCCGCGGCAGGCCGCGGACAGCCCGGAACAGGCGGCTGCGCGCACGCAGCCGCTCTACGCCGGGTAGAACGGATGATAGGGGGAGGTGAAAATGAAGGGGGTTACAAGTTGGTAATGTCGACTTGGCGTATGGCGCACAAGCACATTACGGCAGGGAGCCGACGGCAGGTTCCCTAAGGTCGCGCTTGAGCCGCCGTAGCAGCCAACGCCGCGCCGGCACTTCCAGCAAGCGGTAGCTGATGCTGCTGACAACGAGCAGGATGGCGGTGAAGATCGCCGCCTTCATCATGTAGTCCGATATGCCCGTGCTAGGCAACATCTGGCGTAGCGGCTTTTGCAGCACCATGGCCAGCGGCACATGCAGCAAGTAGATGGCATACGAGCAGTCGCCCAGGAAGGCGGCTGCCTGGCCCTCGAGTATCGCCGGCCGCAGGCTGGCGGCAAGCCACACCGTCGCGGGCAGGACGCCCATCACGACAAGGCCCAGCGGTATGACATCGCCGATATCGCCTACCGCATAAAAAGCGGCAAACACGCCTAGCGCCAGCGCCGCAAAATAGGCCAGTATCCAGGCATGCATGCGGCACTGGAACAACAGCAAGCCACCGGTAAAGCCCAGCAGGCCACGCAGCAAGCCTTCGTGTACATCATCCGACTCATAGCCAGTCAGGTAGCGGTTCATCCAGACGGCGCCCCCCCATAGCAGCAGCCCCGAGCACAGGTGCAGCGCGAGCTTCCAACGCAAACCATGCATGCCCATGCGGACGGCAAAGAACCAGATCAGATTGATGGACACCTCGACGAAAATTGACCAGCTGGGTCCGTTCAAGGGGAAGGTAGGCCCGTCATCCTGCAGGCAGGGCAGCATCAGCGCATTGGGCACAAAGCATGCGATGTTCGCTGACGTGGCGCCGATGCGGCTCTTGACCAGGGTCACGGCAAGGGCCGCCAGTAGCGCGACGGCGTACAGCGGATACAGCCTGGCAAAGCGGTTATACAGAAAGTCTCTGAACGGCATGCCAAGGCGGATGCGCTCTTCATAGCTGTGTGCCATGACCCAGCCGGACAGGATGAAAAAGAAGTCGACCGCCAGGTAGGCGTGCGTGATCTTGAAGCCGAATATGACGGGCAGGTGGTACACGGCGACCAACATCGCGGCCAGGCCACGCAAGCCATCGAGAGAAACGATGCGGCCGCTGAAATGGCCACTCTTCATGCCGACACCAATCATGCTTACTCCCGATATCCACCTGTCGAACTGGCGCACCGCGCCAGCAAAGAGAACCAGGCAGATATGGCGATCACTCGATGCGGACGCACGACGATGGGCAGGATGCACCGTCCAATGGCGACGCCACAAAAGTGTAAAAATTATATCATGATGCTTTATTGAAAAGCAAATATGGCAACATTTGCGGCAAAAAAATACACGGCGACCGGCAAGGCGTGCTTAGCGGACAATAAAATCGGCCAGCCTGAAACGCAGGCGCAAGCCCGGCGCCGCATCTTCGATCTCCAGGCTGCCGCCATGCAGGGCCGCGATGGCGGCCACGATGGACAGTCCCAGTCCATTGCCGGGCAGATGGCGGCTCTTGTCGAGCCGGTAGAAGCGCTGCGTCAGCTTCGGCAGTTCTTCCTTTGGTACGCCGGGGCCGTTGTCGCGCACGGCCAGCCAGCTGCCCTGCTCATCGCTGCCGGCCGACACTTCCACCGTGGCGCCCCGCCCCGCGTACTTGATGGCGTTGTCGACCAGGCTGGCCAGCGCGCTGCCCAACAGGTTGCGGTCGCCGCGCGCCGGCACCCCGTCACCATACATCTGCACCAGCAGCACGCCCTGCTCGTCGGCCGTCGCTTCATACATTTCCACGATGTCCGCGCCAATCTGCTGCAGGTCGATGCCGTCGAAATTCTCGGGACGCATGCCCGATTCGGCCGCCGCGATCTGCAGCAGCTTGTCGAACACGCGCGTCAGGTCGTCGATATCGTCGATGGCCGCCTGCGCCGCGCTCTCGTAGCCGGCCACGCCCTGCTGCTGGCGCAAGGCGCCATCGAGCTTGTTGCGGATGCGGCCCAGCGGCGTGCGCAGGTCGTGCGCGATGGCGTTCGACACGTGGCGCACGCCTTCCATCAGGTGTTCGATGCGGTCGAGCATGCGGTTGATGTCGCGGCTCAGCAAGCCGAATTCATCTTCGCTGGCGACGGGGATGCGCTGGCTCAGGTCGCCAGCCTCGATCTCTCCCGCCGTGCGGCGGATCTGCCCGATGCGCGCCTCGAGCTGGCGCCGGAACAGCCACGCGCCCGCCACTACCAGCAAGATGGCCACCCCGCCGCCATACGCCAGCGAGCGCAGCACCAGGGAGCGGATCGACTTGCCCTCCTCCATGTCGCGCCCGACGAACAGGCGCGCGCCGCCCGCCAGGTCGCGGATCAGCATGCGCGCCGGCACCCGGCGTCCTTCGCGCGTGACGTCGCGGTGCAGCAAACGGCCCACGGGGCTGGCAAGGTCGGGCCAGGACGACAGATTGCCGGCCACGCGGTGGCCATCGGCGTCCACCAGCAGGAAGATCTCCGTGTCGCTGTCGGTGCGGTCGGTGAGCAGATGGGCAATTTCCGCCGTCGTGCGGCTGCTGCCACCTTGCTGGTACAGCGCGGCGAGGCGCTCCGAGAGCAGGGTCAGCTTGCGGTCCACGCTGCGGTCAAGCACGCCGATGGTACCGAAATAGAACACGGCGCAGACAATGCTGATCGACACGACCACCAGCACGCCGTAGCCGAGCGCCAGGCGGGCCGCGATCGAGCGGTGCCAGTTACGCACCGTCGCTCACGCCCAGGGTGTAGCCGACGCCGCGCACCGTGTGGATCAGCGGCGGCGAAAACTCCTTGTCCACCTTGGTGCGCAAGCGGCTCACCTGCACGTCGATGACATTCGTCTGCGGGTCGAAATGGTAGTCCCACACGGCTTCGAGCAGCATGGCGCGCGTGACGGACTGGCCCTGGTGGCGCATCAGGTATTCGAGCAGCCGAAATTCGCGCGGCTGCAGGGCGATCTGCCGGTTGGCGCGCGTCACGCGCATGGTGCGCATGTCGAGCACCAGGTCGGCCACCTGCAGCTGCGTCGCTTCGGGCACGGGCGCCGCGCGCCGCAGCAGCGCCTCGATGCGCGCCAGCAGTTCGGCGATGGCGAACGGTTTTGACAGGTAATCGTCGCCGCCGCTGCGCAGGCCGCGCACGCGCTCGTCGACGCTGGACAGGGCCGACAGCACCAGCACGGGCGTGTTGCGGCCCATGCCGCGCAGGCGCGCGACGATGGCCAGGCCATCGATCTCGCCGGGCAGCAGGCGGTCGAGCACCAGCGCATCCCAGTCTTCGCCGCAGGCCAGGCGCATGCCATCGATGCCATTGTCGCAGGCCGTGACGTCGTGGCCCGCCTCGCGCAGGCCGGCACAGATATAGCGGGAAGTTTCAGCTTCGTCTTCGATGACCAGGCAGCGCACGGGAGTTCCTTGTAAAGATCAGGCAGCAGATAGGCGCAGCATACGCCAGGCGCGCGCCACTTGCCACCCCGCCGGCGTGCGGCGCGCGATGACAGGGTCGGGTACAATACAGCCTCGACATTGTTTGGCCGCGCCCGCGCGCGCATGTGCGCATGTTTTTATCGGCGCCGCCGCGGATTGCCGCGGCCTGCTTGGACATCACTGCCATTAACGAACATCGGGCGCGCCTGGCGCGCGCCACAGACCAATACAGCCATGAAATCGACCCACTCTCTCGCACTGACGCTGGCCATGGCCATCACCTGCGGCAGCGCCGCCGCCAAAGACACCAAGCAAAGCCTGTTGTTCGATGAAATCCCCATCGGCAGCTGGAGCACTTCCGCCGAACTGGGCGCCATCACCACCTCGGGCAATACGGTCGGCACCTCCGTCACGGGCAAGATCGACGCGCGCCAGGAACTCGATGACTGGAGCAACCAGTACATCTTCAGCGGCTACTTCAAGGAAGACGAAACGACCAACGACGATGGCGAAAAAGTGCGCGAGCGCTCGGCCGAACGCTTTTCCGCCTCCGCCAAGGCGGCCTACAAGCTGATGGCCGACCATGAAAAACTGTTCGTGCTGGCCTCGCACGTGAACGACAAGTTCGGCGCCTATACCAAGTACTCGACCCTGGCCGTCGGTCATGGCTCGCGCTGGTACCAGTCGAGCGACAAGAGCGTCGACGTGGAAATCGGTCCCGGCTATTTCAGCGGCACCAATGACGCGGGCGAATCGGAGCACGGCCTGACGGTGCGCGGCGCGGCCGCCATGAAGTGGAAGATCAGCCAGTCGGCGATGTTTACGCAGACGGTCAGCGTGGAACGGGGCACCTCGAACACCCACTCGATCGCCGAAACGGCACTCAGCACGAAAATCAACGGCACCATGCAGATGAAGGCCGCCTTCAGCGCCCGCAACGACACGCGCGTACCGGACGACAAGAAGAACACGGATACGCAAACGTCGCTGACCCTGGTCTACTCGTTCTAGGCGCGGACCGTCCATGCTGATGCGGCGTCTGCGCGCATGCGCCCTCCTGTGCGCCGCGGCGCTGCTGAGCGGCTGCGCCGCCGTCACCGTCAGCGCCATCTCGCCGGCCGACTACCTGCAGCAGCGGCGCGGCGACATCCTCACCACGGGAAAATTGAGCGCCGCGGCCAGCGAGGTGCTGCGCATCATCGGCAGCGACATTGCCGCCTGTGTCGCCAATACGGGCAGCTGCCGCGCCGACCTGGCCCGCTCCGAGCTGCTCAGCGACGAGCAGCGCCTGGCCACCTTGTCCGAACTATGGCTGGAAAGCGCCCTGGCGGAAGAAAAACAGGGCGGCCACCCGAGTGCCGAAACGCTGGCCGCCTGGCTCGAATCGGCCCGCTATGCGTATGCCTACCTGTTCTACACGACGCGCACGCCGGGCCAGCGCGCCTTCGAGGAACGCCAGACGCAAATCCGCGACTACTATAACTACGCCGTGCAAAAGGCCGTCGGCAACCTGTTCCGCCACCGCGGCGAATACCGCCCCGACGGCCATGTGATCCGCGTCGCCGGCTGGCAGATCGACAGCGAATTGTCGGCCCTGCGCCTGCCCGAGGACGGCACCCTGCCCGAGGAACTGCTGCCGGCCACCTCGCTGTCGTTTTCCGGCCTGCGCAATGTGTACCGGCGCGACGGCTTCGGCGCCGACCTGGTGGCCGTCATGCCCAAGCCCCGGGCGTCGAAAGGCGAGTATGTGCCGTACCAGGAAACCCGCTTCCCCGTCGTCACGGCGCTGATCCGCTTCGACGGCAACAGCCTGCAGGAAGTGCTGGCCACGCAGCAGCTGCTGGTGATGCTGGTCGACCCGACGCGCAGCGAATCGACGCGCATGGCCGGCCAGGAACTGCCCGTGGCCGCCAATTTCACGGCCGGCTATGGCCTGTGGCTGGCCCGTTCCGGCTTCGGCGTGCAGGCGCTGCGCACCCTGTTCGGGCGCGCCGACGGCATCTCGCGCCCGCAGGTGCATCTGATGCAGCCCTACGACCCGAACAAGCGCACCATCGTCATGCTGCATGGCCTGGCCAGCAGCCCGGAAGCGTGGATCAATGTGGCAAATGAACTGATGGGCGACGAACAGCTGCGCCGCCGCTACCAGATCTGGCAGGTGTACTACCCGAGCAATGCGCCGCTGGCGGCCAACAACGCCGCCATCCACCAGGCGCTGAACGCGACCCTGGCGCAGTTCGACCCGGCTGGCAAGGCGGACGCCGCGAACGACATGGTGTTGATCGGCCACAGCATGGGCGGCGTGCTGGCGCGCCTGATGGTGTCCGACGCCAGCAACACCTTGCTCGATGCCATCACGGAAGAATACAATTTGAAGGGCAAGAAGGCGGAGAAAGTGCGCGCGGGACTGGCGCCCTACCTGAATTTCACGGCCATGCCGCAGGTAAACCGCGCCATCTTCATCGCCGCGCCGCACCGCGGCACCTCGTTCGCCAACCACAAGGTGGCGCGCTGGATCGCCAACCTGATTACACTGCCCATCAACATGCTCGACCAGTTGTCCGACGCGGCCGGCAGCCTGGCGCAGCTCGACACGGGCAGCAGCGAACCGCTGCGCATCCCCAACAGCATCGATAACCTCAGCGACAAAGACCCGTTCGTGCGTCTGGTAGCCGACCTGCCGATCAGCCCGAAAGTGCGCTACTACTCCATCATGGGCAACGACACGCCGGAGCTGCCCCTGGCCGAATCGAGCGACGGCGTGGTGCCCTACGCCAGCGCCCACCTCGACGGCGCGCTGTCGGAAAAAGTCATTCCGTCCTGGCACAGCGTGCAGGAAAGCCCGCAGGCGATCCTGGAGATACGGCGGATTTTGCGCTTGCCTGACACCTTGCCTTGAGGCACTTGGCATTCTCCCCGCATGGCTTAACGTTGGATAAGAAAGTTGCGCCACATGATAAAGTTGCGAAACATGAGAATTTTGTATATGCTGTTCTTTACCACGCTACTGTAAAGGAATCATCATGACAGCGCATCTGCATCACGCTACTCTGGCGCCCAACCGTCAGGCATTAACAGATAGCGACCTGCGGGTGGTCGAGCAATTCTCGCAGCTCGTGACCGCACAGCTCGACATCCTGGCGCAAGGGCCCGAGCGCCAGCGCCTGATCGACCTGGCCACGCGCGCACTCCATCAGGCGCGCGCCTCGCTGGGCGCCACCCCGGCATCGATCCTGCTGCAACTTCCCGTATCAAAACTCAAGGTGTCCGATGTCATTGGACAAGGATGGGTGGAACTGTCGCAGGCGTCGCTGTATCGCGCGGTGGAAAGCCAGCGGTTTTATTGCGTGACACCCAAGGGGCGCAGTATCGGCAAGGAATTTCCAGCGTGGCAATTTGTCCAGCCGGTGCCGGAACTGATTGCCCCGGTACTGGCCATCCTTGCAGACCAGCCGGGCAGTGAAATCCATGCCTTCTGGATCAGCCGTGTTGACGAACTCAACGAACTGTCGCCAGCGGAGATGCTTGCAGGCAAATCGTTCGAAACGCGGGCCGAGATCCATCCAAGCCAGCAGGCGCTGCTGGATCTGCCGGCAAACGAGAGATTGCGCAAGGTGCTGGCGGCGGCAAAGTGGCAGCATAGGGGGATGACTGACATCGTAGGCTAGTCCGGCATGAGGCCTGAACTGGAAGAAACACCTATCCCGCCAGAAATGGCTGCGCGCCTGCCGGCATTGGCCTTGCTGCGTGCTGAACTATTGAGCAATCTTGCCACCCATCAAGCAGACCAGCCCCTGATGCGCGCAGCGTGGAACGCGGCATCCATCTGGCCGTTGAAAGTTCAGCGCACGTACCGCTTCGGCCCACCTGCCGAGCTGGCCGGCCCGGACGGCTTCCCCTATCACTGGGTATATATTGCGGACGATGCCTACACGGCGGCCTGGGAAGCCCAGCTTTGCCAAAACGACGTCACGCGCCCGGGCACGTTTTATATCGCGCACGCTGCGCAACATGCCCTGATCGCAACCTTGTCCTTCAGTGTTCCGCTGCGATTGCTCGACCTGACAGGGCTGGCCGCCAGCCGGCTGGGTATTTACGATCAATTGCGCAGCCCCGATCACGCCTGGTGCCAATGGCTGGGCTGGCAGCTGGATCAGATCATTGCGCAGGAGGCAGGCGCGATTCACGGCTTCATCTATCCATCGCGCCGCCAGCCCGGCAAACTGGCCTATGCGATATCGTCTCGCCATATGACAGCGTTGGGAACACGCTTGGCATGCTCACACGTGCAATTCGGCAACACTGATGCATATGCGCGCCTGCTCACCGATCACCTGCGCGTGAACCCGCCCTGAGCTAACCTCCCTACGCCGGCTCGCGCCACTTGTCCTTGATCTCCAGCATGGCCGGCAATTGTTCCACGAACAGTGCCAGCAGCTCAGGGTCGAAATGCGTGCCGCTGTCGCGCTGCATGGTGGCGATGGCATCCGACACCGTCCAGGCAGGCTTGTACGGGCGTTCGCTGGTGAGCGCATCGAAGACGTCGGCGATGGCGACGATGCGGCCTTCGTGGGGGATTTCCTCGCCTTTCAAGCCGTGCGGATAGCCGCTGCCATCCCATTTCTCGTGGTGCGTGAGGGCGATGGTGCGCGCCATTTTCAGCAGGCCGCCCGCATGCTCGCCGATGATGGCCGCGCCGATTTCCGCGTGGCGGCGCATGACACTCCATTCGTCCGCATCGAGCTTGCCCGGCTTTTGCAGGATGGCGTCGGGGATGCCGATCTTGCCCACGTCGTGCATGGGCGCCGCATTCAATAAATCTTCCGCCCTGCCCGCGCTGTAGCCGGCCGCCAGCGCCAGCTGGCGCGCGTAATAGCTCATGCGGATGACGTGCATGCCCGTTTCGTTGTCCTTGTATTCGGCCGCCTGGCCCAGGGTCTGGATCACCTGCAGGCGCGAGCGGCGCAATTCCTCGGCATCGACCAGCGACAGATGCGTGCGCACGCGGGCGCGCACGATGGGCGGGCTGACGGGTTTCGTGATGTAGTCGACGGCGCCCGCGTCAAAACCGTCCGCCTCGTCCTTCACGTCGCACAGGGCGGTGACGAAAATGACGGGAATGGGGGCCGTGGCCGGCCTGGCCTTGAGCTGGCGGCACACCTCATAACCCGTCATGGCGGGCATCATGATGTCGAGCAGGATCAGTTCGACGGGGTTGTTGCGCGCCAGTTCCAGCGCCTTCTCGCCGTCCTTGGCATACAGCAGGCGGTAATCGTCCTGCAGAATCTGGCGCAGCACCTGCAGATTCGCCGCTTCGTCGTCGACCAGCAGCAGGATCGGTTTGTCTTCGCGTAAGGTCATCGTTTGCCCCATATCAGGAAAGGTTGGCAGGCGCTGGCGCTTCCAGCCACGCCAGCAGCTGGCGCAGCACGCCCGCGGCACGCGCAAATTCAAAGTCGTCGATGGCGCTGGCCAGCGCCTGCAGGCGCTGCTGCTGGCCGTGCGGCGCCAGCATGGCGGCGATCTGCGCCATCAAGGCGTCGTCCAGCTGCCCGCCTTCCAGGCTGGCGATGGCTTGCCGCAGCAAGGCACCCGCAGCTTGCCCATCGAGGGGTGCGCTGGCGGCCGGCGCCTGCATGGCCACGGCCGGCATACCCACCTCTTCCAGTTCGCCGGCCAGCGCCATGAAGGCGGCGGCCAGCTGCACCAGCAATTGCGTCGCCGGCAACTGGCGCGCGATCGCCTGCTCGATGCGTCCCAGCAGGCTTTCGACCTGCACCAGGCACAGGTTGCCCGCCGCGCCCTTGATACGGTGCAGCAAATGGCCGGCCACGCTGCCGCCGCCCCGTTCCAGTTCCGCCGCCAGCATGGCGGCGCAATCGCCATTGGCCTGCACGAAGCGGCTGATCGCCCGCTGCAAGGCGTCGCGTCCGCCCCACAGCGCGATGCCGCGCTGCCAGTCCACCTGGCCGGCGGCCGCACGCGCCGCCGCGCCGGATGCCGGCGGCGGCATGGCCACGGCGATATCGAGCAGGCGGGCGATTTCCGCCGTCAGCTTGTGCATCTCCAGCGGCTTCGAGGCAAAACCGTTCATGCCGGCCGTCTGCGCGGCGCGCCGGTCCTGTTCCAGCACGCTGGCAGTCAGGGCGATGATGGGCGTCGCCTTCAGGCCCTGTTCGCGCTCGAACACGCGGATCAGGCGCGTCGCTTCCAGGCCATCCATGCGCGGCATCTGCACGTCCATCAGGACGATGTCGAAACCGCCCTTGCTGAACTCGCGCACGGCGCTCTCGCCATCGCTGGCGGCGATCACCTGGTGGCCGGCCGCGCCCAGGCTGATCAGCAGCAGCTCGACGTTCTGCGGCACGTCGTCGGCCGCCAGGATGCGCAGCGGCGGCAGGGCCACCACGGGCTGCTCGCTGCGGCGCGCCACGGCCTTGCCCGGCGCCAGCGGCAGCAGCACGTGGAACACGCTGCCCACGCCCAGCGTGCTTTCCACCGTGATGCTGCCCCCCATCAGTTCGACCAGCTGCAGCGAAATCGTCGTGCCCAGGCCCGTGCCGCCAAAGCGGCGGCTCATCGAGGAATCGGCTTGCGTGAAGGGGGCGAAGATCTTGTCCAGGCGGTCGGCGGGAATGCCGATGCCCGTGTCGTGCACGGCGATATGCACCTGCTCGCCCTGCATGCCGACGGCCACCCGCACGTGCCCCACTTCCGTAAACTTGACGGCGTTGCCGATCAGATTCGTCAGCACCTGCTGCACCCGGCGCGCGTCGCCCAGGAAGAACTGGCCCATGCCCGGATCGATATCGACGTGCAGCACCAGGTCGCGCGCATGCGCCGTGATGCGCAGGGACGCGGCCACGTGGTCGACCAGGTCAGGCAGTGAAAAGTCCACCAGTTCCAGCTCGGTGGCGCCTTTTTCCAGCTTGGCCGTGTCGAGGATGTCGTTGAGCAGTTCGAGCAGGGAACGGGCGGACTGGCGCACCGTGCCCAGATGGCGGCGCTGCAGGCTGTCCAGGGCGGTCCCCAGCAGTACTTCCGTAAAACCGATGATGGCGTTCATCGGCGTGCGGATTTCATGGCTCATGTTGGCCAGGAAGCTGGTCTTCGATTCGGCGGCCAGTTCGGCGCGGTCTTTCGCCGCGCGCAGGTTTTCCTGCATGGCGCGCCGTTCGCTGACGTCGGTGGCCAGCTTGACCACCTTGAACGGTTTGCCATCCGTGTTGAAGATCGGGTTGTACGATGCCTGTATCCATACTTCCTTGCCATCCTTGTCGATGCGCTTGTACTCGCCCGTGTTGAACTGGCCATGCGCCAGCTGCTGCCAGAATGCGATGTAGTCGGGCGAAGTCACATAACCGGGTTCACAGAAGATGCTGTGGTGCAGGCCCAGCACGTCGTCGAGCCGGTAGCCGACCAGGTCGAGGAAGTTCTGGTTGGCCGCCAGGATGCGTCCCTGCAGGTCGAATTCGATGACGGCCAGCGCGCGCGAAATGGCCGTCACCTTGCCTTCGTATTCGGCGTTGCGCAATTCGCTTTCCGTGATGTCGAGGATGACGCCGTCGATCCAGCGCACCACGCCGTCGTTGTCGAGCACGGGGCCGCTGCTTTCGCGCACCCAGCGCTCGCGCCCGTCGCGGTGGATCATGCGGTAGACGTTCTCGAAGTCGCGCTGTTCGCCCGCCGCCTGCACGCAGGTGTCGTTGACGCGCTGGCGGTCGTCCGGGTGCACGAGGTCGAACAGCCTGACCCGCCCTTCGGCGAAGTCCTGCGGCATCCAGCCGGTCAGGTTGAAGACGGCGTCGCTGATGAAGATCATCTTCCATTCGGGCGCGAAGCTGCAGTGGAAGGACACGCCGGGGATATTGCGGATCAGGGTGCGGTACTGGCGCTCGCTGTCCTTGAGCGCCTGTTCCATGCTGCGCGAAAAGCGCATGTCCGTGACAAACGCCACGAACAGGGGCTGGTCCGGCGTGTCGATCTTGCCGATCGCCACGCGCATGGGCAGCACGGCGCCGTCCTTGTGGCAGCCATCGAGTTCGCGTCCGCTGTCGAGGATGCGCGAGGCGCCCGTTTCCAGATAGTCGCGCAGATAGCCCTCGTACTCGGCCGCGTCGGCCGGCTGCAGCAGCACGCTGGCGTCGCGCCCCACGATCTCCGCTTCGCGCCAGCCGAACAGGCTTTCCGCGGCGGGATTGAAGGAGCGCACCTTGCCCTGGCCATCGATGGTGATCAGGCCATCGGCGGCCGTATCGACGATGGCGCGCAGGCGCGATTCGCTGGCGCTGGCGTGGCGCAGCAGCTGGCGGTAGCGCAGCAAGCCGTTCGCGGCCGCCACGAAGACGGTCAGGGTGATGGTGATCAGGGCCACGGCCAGGGCCACGAACGAGGCTTGCACCGTGATCGTGTTCTCGCCCGCCGTGGGGGTGCCGGAGAAGCGCGCCGCCAGCATGCCCGTGTAGTGCATGCCGGAAATAGCCAGGCCCATCACCACGCTGCTGACCAGCAGCGCCGATAGCGGGCTGAGGCGCTGGCGCATGGCGTTCAGGCCGAAGCGTATCCACAGCGCCAGCATGGCCATGACGACGGCCACCAGCAGCGACAGGGCGAACAGCCACGGCTGGTAGTGCAGGGTCAGCGAGGTCTGCATGGCGGCCATGCCGCTGTAATGCATGGAACCGATGCCCAGCCCCACCAGCACGCCGCCCACCACCAGCTGGCGCCAGCTGATGCTCGGGCGCGCCAGCATATGCAGCGCCACCCAGGAAGCGGCCACGCCGGGCAGCATCGACAGCAAGGTCAGGCTGGGATCGAAGGACACGCGCGTGCAGATGTCGAAGGCCAGCATGCCGATGAAGTGCATCGACCAGATGCCGCCACCGAGCGCGATGGCGCCAGTGATGATGGCCGTCTGGCGCTGGAAGCCGCGCTCGCTGCTGCGCGCCATGCCGGCGATCTGCAGGGCCATGAACGAGGCAAAGATGGCGATAGCGATGGAAAACAGCACCAGCCACGCATTGTGCGTGCCATAGATGTACGGCATGGTATCGGTCGATACGGCAAAGATGGAACTCAGCATACTGTCGTGAACTCAATAGAGTGAAACGTGACGTCGCAAAACATGACGGCGCACCGCGCGCGCCGGCGCCACGCTTTTTACTAAAGCGGCAACACAGCGGAAATGACAACGGTAGCAGTCGACCAGGGCAAGGCTCGGTCATCACGCCCGCGCCTGCCGCGCGGGGGAAAAGTGCTTTTTACAGAGAGAAAAAAGCGGAATGCGTACGAACTCTGGCGCGGATGTCTGGCCGCCAGCGTGACGATGATTTTTTAAAGAGCCATGAGTATAGTTGCTTTGCGAACATATTCATAGGACTTCAGCAATACAGTTATCAAAAGAAAAATATTCCGCGGCCACGGCGCCACAGGCTCAGGAAAGCAGTCGCTCGGCCATCATCTCGCCATCGCCGTCGAGTCCTGTTTCGACGAAACCGGCGTGCGCGCATTGCGCTGCGTGCAGCGGCAGCTTGATGACGGCCGCGGCGTTGGCCGCGCACACGGGACGCAGGGTCAAGGCAGCGCTGACGACCATTCTCTTTTCGATCCGCTCAAGCATTCTGCGCCAGCATGCCGCGGAACCATGCCAGTTGCTCGCGCGTCAGGTAATTGGCGCCATCGCCATGCAGGAGGACGATCTCGATCTCGGGCGGAATCGAGGCGAGCAATTGCGCGCCCGTGACGGGGATCTTGGGAAAGTTGATCCCGGCCAGGAAGGCGGTATCTTCCGCCACCGTCACGCACTGGCGCTCGGGGTTCGGAGACGGCACGAGGAACAGGTCGATCTGCTCGCTCTGCCCGCCGATGACGACGTGCAATTGCGCGGCCAGCAGTTCGGGCAGGATCAGCTCGATGTTATTCTCGGCGCGCGATAGCTGGAAAGCGCTTTTCAGGGGCGTAAGGACAGGTGTGGCGGACATGGGAACAGTCAGAAATGGGAACGGCGGCAGTGTAGCAGAGGCGCCCGGACGGGCGCGCTCCGCTGGCGCCACGGCTACAGCTTGTAGTTCAAGGACAGCAGCACGCTGCGCGGCGCGCCGTAGCGTTCCAGCCCGCCCGACCAGGAATAGCCGAGTCCCTGGTAGTAGCGGCGGTCGAGCACGTTATCGATATTCACGCGCAGCTGCAACTGCTCGCTGATCCGGTAGCCGGCCGTCAGCCCGGCGATGGCGTAAGCGCCCTGCCGCGTATCGAAGCCCGTTTCGCGGCGGTATATCTTGTCCTGCGCGTAGACAGAGGCGCCCAGGTTCCATTGCGCCAGGCTGCCACTCAGCTGCACATTCGTGTACAGCTTGAACAATTGCTTCGGCTCATCGGTGGCGATGCGCTGGCCGATGTTGGCGGCCACGCTATCCTTTGTGTACTTGGCCAGCACATAGGTATAGCCGCCCGCGATCTGCCAGCCCGGCAATGGCGAGCCCGATACTTGCAAGTCGACGCCTTCGCTCTGCACCTGCCCGGCCGCGCGGGCGCAGTAGATGGCGCCGCCCGTGGGGCAATTGACTTCATCGGCCATGGCACGGTTGTTTTGCCGGATGCGGAACAAGGCACCGCTGGCATTGAGCCTGCCGCCGAAATACTCGCCCTTGACGCCCGCTTCCAGGTTGGTGCCGCTCAACGGCGGCAAGGTATTGCCGCGCACATCGAGCTCGCTTTGCGGTTGAAAAATCTGCGTGCCGCTCGCATACACGGAGTGATGCGGGTCCAGGTCGTAGACCAGACCCGCGTACGGCGTAAACTTCGCGTTTTCCGTCAGGCTGCGGCGCCAGGCCGGGTTGGTGGCATACCAGCCCGTGACATCCTGCGCATACCAGCCGAAACGCCCGCCCAGCACCAGGCGCAGCGGATCGGCCAGGCTGAAGTTGCCTGCCGCATACAGGCCCTTCTCGTCCGTCTTGCGGCCCCAGTTGTACGGCTCGAACGCCGTGCCGCGCATCGGGTAGGCACGGGGATTCCAGTGGCCGATATCGATCACGCGCGTCCCGGCGCCTTCCCAGCTCTGGGCCGCGTCCGAATCGTCATGGCGGTAGCTGGCGCCGACGATGACGTCATGCTGGCGTCCGAACCAGGTGACGGAACCGCTCAAGCGCCAGTCGGCCACCACTTGTTGCGTGTTGTACTTCCAGCCCGTTTCCGACTGCTCCAGCAGAAACGTTGCGCCAGCGATGCGGCTGTTGGTGGTATTGCGCGTGCTCGACCCGGCATCGATGTGCGTGATGGCGAAGCGGCTGCGCCAGCCCTTGTCCAGCTTGGTTTCCAGGTCGGCGAAGACGACGTTGTTGTCGCGTTTCTGGAAAGAATCGGCATTATTCAGGAAAGTCGAGCGGGGCAAGTCCATGTGGCGCCCGCCGGGCAAGGTCGGCAAGCCGACGAAGACGCCATCGGTGCGGCTGTGCTGGCGCGAAAAACCGATGCCGGCCGTGGTCGACGGTGTCAGGTCCGCTTCGACGATCGCATACACGGTGCCGTTCCTGTTGTTGACCACGTCGACGAAACTGTCGCTGTCGCGCAGACTGGCCGCCACGCGCCCGCGCACGCTGCCCGAGGCGTTCAGGGCATTGCTGGCGTCCACCGTCCATTGCCGGTCCTGCCAGCTGCCCACGTGGGCGGACGCGTTCAGCAGGGGCGTGGCCGTGGGGCGCTTGCGTATCATGTTGATGCTGCCCGATGGCGCGCCCGCCCCTTCCATCAGGCCCGTGGCGCCGCGCACCACTTCCACGCGGTCGTACATCAGCATGTCGGCGGAAACGTTGCGCTCATTGAAACCCGTCACATCGAGCGGCAAGCCATCGACGTTGACGTGGCTCAAGGCGAAGCCGCGGGCGAAATACGTGGTTTCCTGGTCGGACACGCCCTGCGTCTTGCCATACAGGCCGGGCGTGGCGCGCGCCACGTCCTGCAAGGTGGTCAGGTTGAAATCTTCCAATTGCTGGCGCGAAATCACGCTGACCGTTTGCGGCGTGTGGCGCTGCGACAAGTTCAGCCCCGTGGCCGTCGACATAGCGCGCGACGTATACAGTCCCGTACCTTCCGTGGCGCGGTCCGCCTCGGCGCTGACGACCACGGCCGGCATGCTGGCCAGGCCGCCATCGGCCGTGCTGGTAGCGATCTTGCGCAGCAGGTAATTGCCGTTGCCGTTTTCAAGCACGTCGAGGCCGCTGCCCTGCAGCAGTTGCTGCAGGCCGGCGGAAACGCCATGGCGCCCTTGCAAGCCCGGCGTCGCCAGGCCGTCGAGCGCCACGCCCTGCGTGGACAGGTTGATCCCGGCGGCGATGGCAAACGTGGACAGCGCATCGCGCAGGCTGCCGGCGGGGATATGATAGTCGCGCAGGCTGGCGGCCGGGCTGGACTCGGCGGCCAGCGCTGCCTGCGGCAAACCGGCGCCGGCCACGCCCACGGCGAGAAGCAGGACCAGCGCGGCGCGCACTGCGCCGGTGGTGGGATGGAGCGTCATGCGTGCTGTAATCAAGCTGGGGTGCTGCAAAGCCATGTAAAGCCCTTTCGATGGTTCGGATTGTTCGTTCTCTACCTTGTATGACGAAGCAAGCCGAAAAAAGGGACAGGCAAAAAGTAAATTGGAGCATGTCGGCTTACGCCCTGCGGGCTAAGCCGACCTACCATACCCGACAATCTCAAGCCGCCTCGACACTGATCCAGTAGCGCGTGCGGCGCGCCAGCCGGATCGGCAAGGCGCGCTGCAGCAAGAGCAGGATGTTGTCCGGGTCATTCAGCTGGAAGATGCCGTCCACGGGCATGGCCGCCAGCGCCGGGTCGCAGCGCAGCACGCCGTGGCGGTAGCGCGCCACCTGTTGCAGCACCTCGCCCAGGGGCATACGTTCGGCGATCAGCACGCCCCGCAGCCACGCGTCCGCATGCGGCGCCAGCGGCGACAAGGGGGACACGGCGAGATCATCGAAACTGCCCTGCCGGCCCGCATCGACCGTGCGCAAGGCGCCGGGAGCCTGCGCCGGCTGGATCTCGACGGCGCCCTCGCTGACGCTCACCTCGGTGCGCGGCGCCAGCACGCCGCCATCCTGGCGCACGCTGAAGTGCGTGCCCAGTGCGCGCACGGCGCCATTGCTGCTGCGCACGAGGAACGGACGCGTTGGCACGGCCCCGTCGTGCGCCGTGGCAATGTGGATTTCCCCCGCGTGCAGCACCACGAGCCGCGCCGCGTCGTCAAAGCGCACGTCGATGGCCGTGTCCGTATTGAGCACCAGTTGCGTACCGTCGGGTAATATGATGTGGCGGATTTCGCCCCTGGCCGTGCGGATGGCGGCGCGCCACGCTTGCCAGGGCGCCGACTGGCTGGCCAGCCACAGCGCCGGCCCGGCCGTGATCAATCCGGCCAGGCCGTACAGCACGGCACGCCGCTGCGGCGATTTTGGCGCCCCGTCCGCTGCCTGGCGCAGCGCGGGCGGCACGCTGGCCAGGGTGCTGCACACCAGCTCGGCACGCTGCCAGGCCGTTTCGTGCGCGAGGTCGCTGGCGCGCCAGGCCAGGAAGGCTTGCTGCTCATCGGCAGTCAAGGCGCCCCCGTGCAGGCGCACCAGCCATTGCGCCGCCGCGCGGGCGGCCCGGGGATCGATGGCAGCCGTGTTCGCGCTCACAGGATCAGCAGGATGCAGCGTTCAAACGCCTGCACCATGTAGCGCTTGATGCTGCGCTCGCTCACGCACAGGCGCCGGGCGATTTCCCCATAAGCGAGGCCGTCCACATGCGCCAGCAGGAAGGCGCTGCGCACCAGCGGCGGCAAGCCGTCGAGCATGGCATCGATGCGCTGCAAGGCTTCGCGCACCAGCAAACGCTCTTCCGGCGACTGCATCAGCAATTCAGGCTGCTGGGCCAGGGTTTCCAGCCAGGCCTGCTCCAGCGACAGGCGCCGGTAATGGTCGATCAGCAGGCGCTGCGCCACGGTCGTCAGGTAGGCGCGCGGCTCGTGCAAGGTTTGCCGGCCTTCCGGCGGCGCCGTCAGCAGGCGCACGAAGGTATCCTGCGCCAGATCGGCCGCATGGTCGGCGCACTGCAGCTTGGCGCGCAGCCAGCGCATCAGCCAGCCGTGGTGGCTGCTGTAGATGCCGGCGATCGACTCGCTGGACTGCGCAATGTTCACTAGGGACTCCGATGCGCTCAAGGCAAGGCGCGACTAATTGATAATAATTCTCATTATCACAAATCATTGCCTCCGACGTCAATGCCGGCGCCTGCCTACGCGCGGAAACTGTTGTTTCAGGCGAGGTGGCATGCCTGTCGCGCGCGCCTCATGAGGCCAGCGTGCGCTTTCCTGGCCTTGCGGCCAGCACGAAGGGAATGGCAAACGGCCCCAGAAACACCACCAGGATGGCCCGGACGGCAGTGGTTTTCAAGGAGCGCCGTTTGGCAATGAAGAGGCAAGCGAAGGCCGACAGCGACCAGATCAGGGCAGGCAGGTATGCAGTCATCATGAACTCCGGATGCGCCTGGGAAGGCAGGAAATGCATGCTGACACGGAAAGGAGGTCACCGCAACGGCAGATTGGGCATCTGCCGTTGCGGTGGGAGGCCAAGCACCCCGCTTTCAGTCGTTCTTAAGGCTTCAGGCGGCTGTTGGCCACTGATACGGTCAGTGCTGGCCGATCTTCATGATTTTCAGCGCATTCGTGCCGCCCACCTTGCCCATCGGCTCGCCCCAGGTCAGCACGACGGTGTCGCCCTTGGTGACGACTTTATGTTCCACCAGCAAATCTTCCGCCTGTTGCAAGACCTTGTCGCGGTCGGTGCCGGACGTCAATTCCAGGGTGCTGACGTTGCGGTACAGGGCCAGCTTGCGGCGCGTGCCCACACTCGGCGTCAGCGCGACGATGGGGATGTCGATGTTGCAACGGCTCATCCACAGGGCCGTAGAGCCCGACTCCGTCAGGGTGGCAATGGCTTTCACGCGCAAGTGATGGGCCGTAAACAGGGCGCCGTAGGCGATCGACTGGTCGATGCGCGAGAACGTGGCGTTGAGGAAATCGGCGTCCAGCTTGCAGGTATCCCACTTTTCCGCGTCCAGGCAGATGGCGGCCATCGCTTCCACCGTTTCGATCGGATAGCGGCCCGAGGCCGTTTCCGCCGACGTCATGACGGCGTCCGTGCCGTCCAGCACGGCATTGGCCACGTCGGACACTTCCGCGCGGGTCGGCACGGCGTTGACGATCATCGATTCCATCATCTGCGTGGCCGTGATCGCCAGTTTATTTGACGCGCGCGCCATCTTGATCATGCGCTTTTGCAGGGCCGGCACGGCCGCATTGCCCACCTCGACCGCCAGGTCGCCGCGCGCCACCATGATGCCGTCGGATGCGTCGAGAATTTCTTGCAGGGCGGGAATGGCTTCCGCACGCTCGATCTTGGCGATCATCATCGGCTTGTGGTCCCACGCTTCACCGGCGATGTTGGCCAACTGGCGCGCCATGACCATGTCGGTGGCGTTTTTCGGGAACGACACGGCCACGTAATCGGCCTGGAAGCTCATCGCCGTCTTCACGTCTTCCATGTCTTTCGCCGTCAGCGCTGGCGCGGACAGGCCGCCGCCCTGGCGGTTGATGCCCTTGTTGTTCGACAACTCGCCGCCAATCTTGACGGTGGTATGGATTTCGCTGCCGACGACCTTATCGACCGTCAACACGATGAGACCGTCGTTCAGCAGCAGCACGTCGGCCGTGCGCAAGTCGCGCGGCAATTCCTTGTAGTCGAGGCCGCAACGCTCGATGTTACCCAGCTCGCCGTTTTCGCCCCATTTCGCGTCGAGGATGAACTTGGCGCCGTTTTCCAGGAAAATCTTGCCTTCTTCAAACTTGCCAACGCGAATCTTCGGGCCTTGCAAGTCGGCCATGATGGCCACTTCGCGGCCGCACAGGGCAGCTGCTTCGCGCACCATGCGGGCGCGGTCGATATGGTCTTGCGCCTTGCCATGCGAAAAGTTCAGGCGCACGACGTCGACGCCGGCCTTGAACATGCGGACGAGGGTATCGATATCGTTCGATGCGGGGCCGATGGTGGAAACGATCTTGGTGGCGCGTTGCTGTACTTGCATGGTCATGGTGTGCTGCTTTCTATAATGAGTTGCTACAAGGGCCAGCCTTGTGGGCCGGCCGTCCTGGTGCGCTGGATCAGCGGTACTACGTTCTTACTTGGCCGCCATCAGGGCAACCGTGGTGTCCAACATGCGGTTCGAAAAGCCCCACTCGTTGTCATACCACGACGACACTTTCACGAGGCGGCCCGAGACCTTGGTCAGGGTCGCATCGAAGTTCGACGAGGCGGGGTTGTGGTTGAAATCGATGGAAACGAGCGGCTCCGTCTGGTACGTCAGAATGCCCTTCAAGGCGCCTTCCGACGCCGTTTTCAGCAAGGCATTGACTTCCTCGACGCTGGTGTCGCGCCTGGCGATGAAGGACAGGTCGACCAAGGAGACGTTGATCGTCGGCACGCGGATGGCAAAGCCGTCCAGCTTGCCATTCAGTTCCGGCAAGACCAGGCCGACAGCGGCCGCCGCGCCCGTCTTGGTGGGGATCATCGAATGCGTGGCCGAGCGGGCCCGGCGCAAGTCTTCATGCATCACGTCGGACAAGACCTGGTCGTTCGTGTAGGCGTGCACCGTGGTCATCAGGCCCGATTCGATGCCGATGGCGTCGTTCAGCGGTTTCACCAGTGGCGCCAGGCAATTCGTCGTGCACGAGGCGTTGGAAATGACCGTATCCGAGGCTTTCAGCACGTGCTGGTTGACGCCGAACACGATGGTGGCGTCCACGTCCTTGCCGCCCGGCGCGGAAATGATGACTTTCTTTGCTCCCCCCTTCAGGTGGGCCGAGGCTTTTTCCTTGGTCGTGAAGAAACCCGTGCATTCGAGCACGACGTCGACACCGAGTTCGCCCCAGGGAATCAGGGCCGGATCGCGCTGCGCGAAGACGCGGATGCGGTCGCCATTGACGAGCATATTGTCGCCGTCGATGGTAACGACGCCGGGAAACTTGCCGTGCACCGTGTCGTAGCGCGTCAAATGCGCATTCGACTTGGCGTCGCCCAGGTCGTTGATGGCGACGATCTCGATATCCTGCTGCTTGCCGCCTTCATAAAACGCGCGCAAGACATTGCGGCCGATGCGGCCATAGCCATTGATGGCAACTTTGATGGTCATGCTGTCTCCTTGATATTATTTAAATGATTCACCTGACACTTACAGCACCGAACAAAACCGTAGCGAGCGGAAGGGAGTTGTGGCTGAGAAGCGGAACTGTGCTTGAGCACAGTGAGCATCGCAGGCCGCAAATCACGACGCGCAGTAGGTTTGGTTCGGTGCCATCTAACCGCTGTTGCGCAAACCTGCCGCAATGCCATTGATCGACAAATGTATCCCCGTGCGCGCCGCCGTATCCTGTTTACCCTCGCGGAAACGTTTCAACAACTCCACCTGCACGTGATTGAGCGGGTCGATGTAGGGGAAACGGTTGCGTATCGAGCGCTGCATCAGCGGGTTGGCTTGCTGCAACTCTTCCTGGCCCGTGATCAGTTTCAAGGCGTCCAGGGTGGCCGCGTATTCGGCGCGGATGCGCGTAAAGATGGCCTCGCGCAAGGCCTTGTCCTTGACCAGTTCCGCATACTTGCCGGCGATGGCGATGTCGCTCTTGGCCAGCACCATATCCATGTTCGACAGCAGGGACGTGAAGAAGGGCCAATCCGTGTACATGCCGCGCAGCACGTCCGCGCCGTCCACCGGATGGGCGGCCAGGTAGGTTTGCACGGCGGAACCAAAGCCGAACCAGCCCGGCAGCATCAAGCGGCATTGCGCCCAGCTCAAGACCCAGGGAATGGCGCGCAAATCCTCGATGGACGTGGATTTCTTGCGCGAGGCGGGACGGCTGCCGATGTTCAGGGCTGCAATTTCCGCGATCACCGTCGATTCCCAGAAATATTGCTCGAAGCCGTCCGTGCCGTAGACGAGGTCGCGGTAGGCGTTCAGGGCCGTGCCGGACAGCTCTTCCATCGCGGCCAGGTGGCCCGCGCCGGCCGAGGCCTTCGGCTGCAACTGTGCCTGCGGCAGCAGGGTCGACTGGATGGTGGCGGCCACCAGCACTTCCAGGTTGCGGCGCCCCACTTCCGGGTTCGCATACTTGGCCGTGATGACTTCGCCCTGCTCCGTCAAACGGATCTGCCCTTGGACGGCGCCGGCCGGCTGGGCCAGGATGGCTTCATAGCTGGGTCCGCCGCCACGGCCCACGGAACCGCCGCGGCCGTGGAACAGGCGCAGCTTGATCTGGTATTCCTTGAAGACCGTCACAAGCTCGATCTCGGCCTTGTAGAGTTCCCAGCCGGAAGTGAGGAAGCCGCCATCCTTGTTGCTGTCCGAGTAACCGAGCATGACTTCCTGCTGGTCCGCGCGCGACGCCAGCAAGCCCCGGTAGAACGGCAAGCCAAACGCGCGCGCCATGATGGCGGGGCCGGCGCGCAAGTCGTCGATGGTCTCGAACAGGGGAATGATGTTGACGTCCACTTCGCGGCTGTCCTGGCGCAGCAAGCCCACTTCTTTCAGCAGCAAGGCCACTTCCAGCAAGTCCGAGACGCTGGCCGCCTTCGAGATGATGCAGTTCGGCACCGATTCGCGGCCATACTTGACGTGGGCCTCGCGCACGGCACGGAAGATGTCGAGTTCGGACGTCGTTACGTCCGAGTATTGCGCATACGGCGACGTCAGCAGGCGTGGCGACTCCAGCTCGGCCAGCAACACGGCGATGCGCTGCTCTTCATCGAGCTCCAGGTAGACGAGGCCCGGCTGGGCGCCGGCGAACAGTTCGCCCACGACACGCTCATGCACGTCGGAATTCTGGCGCAAGTCCAGCGGCGCCAGCGAAAAGCCGAAGACCTTGACGGCGCGGCGCAGCTGGCGCAGCCGGCCACGCGCCAGCGCGCGCAAGCCATTGCTGACGAGCGAATGCTGGACCACGTCCAGGTCGGCCAGCAGCTCAGCTGCCGCGGCATACGGCTGCACGCAGTCGGCCTGCTTGCCCTTTCCAGAAAGCACCACGCGCGTGGCCTCCAGGCGCGCATGGATGCCGTGCAAGGCGCGGCGGTACGGTTCGTCGACGCGGTGCGGCGAGGCATCGGCCGAGCGTTCGGCCAGCGCGCGCAGCGGCTCGCTGCAGGCATTGAGTACTTGCGCCAAGGACAGTTGCGAAGCGAGCTTGCGCAATTCGCCGAGGTAAAAGTCGAGCACCTTGTCGGCCTGCGTCTGCAGGGTGCTGCGCAGGATGTCGGCCGTGACGAACGGATTGCCATCGCGGTCGCCACCTATCCAGCTGCCCACCTTCATGAAATTGGGCAATTCCGCATCTTCCCAGCGGGCATCGCGCTGGGCCAGCATGGTTTCCAGCGACGAATACAGTTTCGGCAATTCGCGCAAGATCGTGTGGTCATAGAACGACAGGCCGTTGGCCACTTCATCCATGACGGACAGCTTGCTCGTGCGCAGCAGACGCGTCTGCCACAGGGTGACGATGCCGCGGCCCAGCGCTTCTTCGTTCTGTTCCGCCTCTTCCGGCGTCATTTGCACGCGATCGCGCTCGCTCAACAGGCGCGCGATGGCCATCTGGCAATTCTGGATGCTCTTGCGCTGCACTTCCGTCGGGTGCGCCGTGAAGACGGGGCTGACGAAGGCATCGTCGAAGAAGGTTTCCAGCGCATCGGCCTTGCCGGCGTCAAACACGTTGCCGACGGCATGGCTGAGACTACCCTGGCGCGGCGGCGAACCGGCGATCAGATGAGCGCGCGTGCGGCGGATGTGATGTTGGTCTTCCGCAATATTGGCCAGCAGCGAGAAATAGCTGAAGGCACGCGTCAATTGCGTGGTTTCTTCCTGCGACAGCGCTTGCAGCGCGTCCGACAGTTGCGCGCGCGCCGCTTCATCATTGTCGCGGCGGAAACGGATGGCCAGCTGGCGCACATGCTCGATGCGCTCGAAGGCGGGATCGCCCAGGTGGTTGCGGATGGCGTCGCCCAGCAGACGGCCCAGCTGGCGGATATCGCTGCTCAGCAGCTCGTCTTTCACTTCATTCATTTGCATGGTATTCATTTCCTGGGGCGGCCACGGCGGCACCGCACAGATTGCGTAGTACGCGCTTCCCGGCCCGGGAAACGCCCATCGTCAAATTTGTAGTAAATTTACCTTATTGCTTCACCATCCTCTTGATTTCCATCAATAAAAATCTTAACCAAAGGGCCGACAAGGGCTTGCGAGCTGTTTGCCAGGGCAACAATATGAAAATTTACTACGCATTTAAGCGAAAGGCAATCAACTTTTGTCTTTCGAGGCTGAAAAGTGACGGCGCAAGTCACATGGCGGTGGCGATGGCCAGGCACTCTCCTGTATGCTGGCGGCTTGAAACAAGGATGTAATCCACATCTTTACAACACACCTGACAAACCGTAGCGAGCGGATGTGAGTTGTGGCCGAGAAGCGGAGCTGTGCGGATGCACAGTGAGCATCGGAGGCCGCAAATCGCGACGCGCAGTAGGTTTGTCGGGTGTTTTACTCTCTTCTCCCATGCGACTGACTGCCTACACTGACTACACCTTGCGCACCCTGATGTACCTGGGTGTGCACCGCGACCGCCTCGTGACCATCCAGGACATCGCCGACCTGCATGCGATTTCAAAGAATCACCTGATGAAGGTGGTGCACCAGCTGGGCCTGTCCGGCATCGTGGAAACGGTGCGTGGAAGGAATGGCGGCCTGCGCCTGGCGCGCGACCCGGCCGAGATCAATATCGGCACCGTGGTGCGCGAAACGGAAAACGATTTCTTCATGGCGGAATGTTTTAACAAGGAAAACAATACCTGCCCGCTGACGCCCGATTGCCTGCTGAAGACCAAGCTGGGCCAGGCCACGGCCGCTTTCCTCGCCGTGCTCGACACGGTGACCCTGGCATCGATACTCGACGCGACGCCGGGCGCGCCTGCGCTGGCGGCGGGCGTGATTCCCCTGCGCGTGGCAAAGTAAGCGCGCAGCAAAAACAACAATGCCCGGCGAACCGGGCATTGTTTCCTGCATTAACTATCTACAACATCAATGCGCGCTGGCGCCTGCCGCGCCGATGCCCGTCTCCGAACGCATTTGCTGCGCTTCGTAGCCGGCGCGGTCGATGCGCGCGCGCGGGCTCTTGTCGAGCACCGAGAACAGCCAGATGCCGACGAAGCCTGCCGTCATCGAGAACAGCGCCGGCGAGGCATACGGGAACAGCGCTTCGCCATGGCCCAGCACGTCGACCCACACGGACTTCGACACCACCGTCAGCGCGACGGCCGTGGTCAAGCCCAGGAAGCCGCCGATGGTGGCGCCCCGCGTGGTGCAATCCTTCCACAGCACCGACATGAACAGCACGGGGAAGTTGGCCGAGGCGGCAATCGCGAAGGCCAGCGAGACCATGAAGGCGATGTTCTGCTTCTCGAAGGCGATGCCCAGCACCACGGCGATAATGCCCAGCACGATCGTCGTCACACGCGACACTTTCAATTCGTTGGCGCCCGTGGCCTTGCCCTTCTTGATAACGGTGGCATACAGATCGTGCGACACGGCCGATGCGCCCGACAGGGTCAAGCCCGCCACGACGGCCAGGATGGTGGCAAACGCGACCGCCGACATGAAGCCGAGGAACACGTTGCCGCCCACGGCCTTGGCCAGGTGCACGGCCGCCATGTTGTTACCGCCCAGCAGCTTGCCGGCAGCATCCTTGAAGTCGGGATTGGTGCTCACCAGTACGATGGCGCCAAAGCCGATGATGAAAGTCAGGATGTAGAAGTAGGCGATCCAGGTGGTGGCCCAGAACACGGATTTGCGCGCTTCCTTGGCGCTTGGCACCGTGAAGAAGCGCATCAGGATGTGCGGCAAACCAGCCGTGCCGAACATCAGCGCCATGCCGAACGAAATGGCCGAGATCGGGTCCTTGATGAAGGAACCTGGGCCCATGATCGCTTCCTTGGTCGCGTGCACGTCCACCGACTTGGCGAACAGCGCTTCAGGGCTGAAGTTGAATTGCGCCAGCACGGCCACGGCCATGAAGGTGGCGCCGCCCAGCAGCATCACGGCCTTGATGATCTGCACCCAGGTGGTGGCCGTCATGCCGCCAAACAGCACGTAGATCATCATCAATGTACCGACCAGGACGACGGCGATCCAGTATTCCAGACCGAACAGCAGCTTGATCAACTGGCCCGCGCCCACCATCTGCGCGATCAGGTAGAAGGCCACGACGACGAGGGTGCCGGAAGCGGAGAAAATGCGGATCGGCGCCTGCTTGAAGCGGTAGGCGGCCACGTCGGCAAACGTGTAGCGGCCCAGGTTACGCAGGCGCTCGGCCATCAGGAAGGTGATGATGGGCCAGCCGACGAGGAAGCCGATGGCGTAGATCAGGCCATCGTAGCCGTTCAGGAACACGGCGGCGGAAATACCGAGGAAGGAGGCGGCCGACATATAGTCGCCAGCAATCGCAAGGCCATTCTGGAAGCCCGTGATGCCACCGCCGGCCGTGTAGAAATCGGAGGCCGACTTGGTCTTCGCGGCCGCCCACTTGGTGATGAACAAGGTAAAAATGACGAAGGCGGCGAACATGATGATCGCCGTCCAATTGGTCGGTTGCTTGACTGCCTGGCCCAGGTCGGCGCCGGCCGCGAACGCGGCATTGCTCGCTCCCAGCAACGCCAGGGCGCTCAGGCAAGACGCGCCACGCAGCGCATGCTTGGCGGCGCTCATGCTTGCACCCGTGCCTGAATGGCGCTGGTCAGGTCGTCGAATTGCTTGTTGGCGCGGCGCACATAAATGCCGGTGATCAGCACGGTAAACACGATGACGAACAGGCCGATCGGCATGCCCCAGGTCATGACGCCGGCGCCCGTTTTCGTGGCCAGAAATTCCTTGTTGAAGGCGATGAGCAGGATGTAGCCGTAGTACACCAGCATCATCAGGCCCGTCAGCGCCCAGCCGAAGCGCGAGCGCACCTTGACCAGCCGATGATAGCTGGGGTCTCCCTTGATTTTTTGAACCAGATCGTCATGCATTGTGTTGCCTCCTGTTATGTAAAAGCGTGCTCTTTTGTGCGAGCTTGGATCCACAGTACAGCGCGAGGCTTACCCGCCCCTTACGGCAGCAGTTTTTTCTCGCGGGGGCAACACAAGGCAGAAAAAATCAGTTCAAGGCGGCAGCCGGTCCGAAGAACTCATGGTGCGTCTGCTGTTCCGGCACGCCCAGCTCGCGCAAGTATTGCTTGACGGCCCGCATGAATGGCTGCGGTCCCAGGAAGTAGGCGTCGACGTCGCGCGAAACCGGCAGCCAGTGACCGAGCTGCTCTTTATTGAGCAAGCCGACGGCGTCCGGCGCATCCTGTTCGCCGCCATGTTCCGCGTAGCAGTAATAACGCTGCAGCTGCGGATGCTGCGCGGCCAGTGCGTCGATCTGCGCGCGGAACGCATGCACGCCCTGGTTGCGCGCCGCGTGGATGAAATGCACGGCACGCTTGCCGCGCAGGGCCGCCGTCAGCATGGCCAGCGTGGGCGTGATGCCCACGCCGCCGCTGATCAACACCAGCGGCTTGTCGCTGTCCGTCAGCACGAAGTCGCCCGATGGCGGCGTCAGCTGCACGGTGTCGCCCGCCTGCACGTGGTCGTGGAAGAAATTCGACACCTTGCCGCCCTCTTCGCGCTTGACGCTGATGCGGTAAGTCTGGCCATTGCTGGCGGCGGACAAGGAATACTGGCGGCGCATGGGCACGCCATCGACGCTGGCCAGCACGCCGATATATTGACCGGGCGCAAAGTCGAGCACGGGCTGGCCATCGGCGGGCGCCATCAGGAACGAGGTGATCTCCGCGCTTTCCACCGTCTTGCTGCGCACCAGAAAATCGCGCGCGCCGCTCCAGCCGCCCGGCGCGGCGGCCTGCGCCTTGTAGATGCGCCCTTCTTCGCCGGCCAGGATGTCGGCCAGCTGGCCGTAGGCCGCGCCCCAGGCATCGATGACGGCGTCGCTGGCGACTTCTTCACCCAGCACTTCGCGGATGGCTTGCAGCAGGCTGGCGCCCACCAGCGGATAGTGTTCGGCGCGGATCTGCAGGGCCACGTGCTTGTTGACGATGGTGGCCACCAGGTCGCCCAGCGCCTCCAGTTTATCGATATGCTTGGCATACATCAGCACGCCATTGGCCAGCGCGCGCTGCTGGTCGCCGCTGTGCTGGTGCGCCTGGTTAAAGTACGGCAGCACTTCGGGATGGTCGCGGAACAGATTCTTGTAAAAGTGGCGCGTCAGCGCTTCACCGCCCTGCTCGAGGATGGGGACGGTGGCCGTGATGATGGCGCGTTGTTCTTGGGTCAGCATGTGGAACTCCTGTGCATATATGGGTAAGCGGTTTCAGGCCAGTGATTCAATGGCCGGATAAAGATCGTGATCCTCGCGCCGCATGCGCTGGAACAGCGCGTGCAGCACGGTATTGGCTTCGCTGCGGAAGGCTTCCGGTTCGGCTTCCAGGCGCACGGGCGTGTTCCAGCGGCCGGCGAAATCCAGGTAGGCGCCGGCGATGCCGTGCATCTCGTTTTCGTACTGGCGTCCCAGCTGGGCCACCCGGGAAACACCGGACGCTTGCGCGGCCGGATACAGGTAGCGCTGCTCGACGGCCAGGTGCAGCTTGATCAAGCCGCTCATGGCGACGATCTGTTCGGCAATGGCTTGCGCCTGTGCGGCGACGCCGCCGCGCGCCAGCTGGCGCAAGTCATCGATGGCGGCCAGGATGGTCAGGTGCTGCTGTTTGAATTTGTCGATATTCATGGCGTGTTTCTCTTGTTGAGTGCTGCCAGTGTAGCGGAATTCACATAAACATGCAAATTACATGCATCTTTAAATGCATAGGTGTTTCCTGAGGAAATCTGGAACGACATGCGCCACTATGTGCGGCACAGAACACAGGCTACGGACACGCTTGCCTATAATTTATTCATCACAGCGCGAGCCCGTTTGCGGCCGCGCCGCACCCTCCACTCCAGCCAAGGATGAGCATGAAAAACAAGTCGGGCACGGGCCAGGCGCAGCAACTGGCCAGCATCATCAGCGAACATCACACGCAACTGCTGGACGGCTGGATGGCCGGCCTGATCGCACGCCTGGTGCGGCGCGACAAGATCGCGGAAAACGAGCTGCGCCAGCAGGCAGCGCAATTGCTGCCGCTGCTGGCGGGCGCGCTGGACAGCGGCGACGCGTTCGACATCGAAGGCGGCGCCTGGGACGATACGCGCCAGCTGCTGGCGGAAATATCGCAATCGCGCGTGCGCCAGGGCTATTCGCCGATCGACACGGCCAGCTTCATGTTCGCGTTGAAGGAACCGCTGTTCACCTACCTGCGCCAGCAAATCACGGCGCAGCCGCAGGAGCTGGGCGACGCCATCGTCGGCACCAGCAAATTGTTCGACGAGCTGGGCCTGCTGACCATCGCCATCTACCAGAAGGCGCGCGAACAGGTGATACTGCGCCAGCAGCAGGAATTGCTGGAACTGTCCACGCCCGTGGTGCAGCTGTGGCAAAACGTGCTGGCCCTGCCCCTGATCGGCACCCTCGACAGCGCCCGCACGCAGGTGGTGATGGAAAGCCTGCTGCAAAAGATCGTCGACACGGGCGCGCTGATCGCCATCATCGACATCACGGGCGTGCCCACGGTCGACACGCTGGTGGCGCAGCACCTGCTGAAAACCATCGCCGCCGCGCGCCTGATGGGCGCCGACTGCATCATCAGCGGCATCCGCCCACAGATCGCGCAAACCATCGTGCACCTGGGCGTGAACCTGGAAGACGTCATGACCAAGGCCACCCTGGCCGACGCCTTCGTCGTGGCCCTGAAACGCACGGGTTCCAGCATCACCTTCCAGCAGCAACAACACTGAGGCGCCTATGGAGAGAATCCCCATTTTACGCATGGGCCGGCTGCTGCTGGTGACGATCCAGGTGGACATGCATGACCGCCTGGCGATGGCACTGCAGGACGACCTGACCACGCGCATCGTGACGGACCAGGCGACGGGCGTGCTGATCGACATTTCCGCGCTCGATATCGTCGACTCCTTCATCGGCCGCATGATCAGCAACACGGCGGCGATGGCGAAAATCCTCGACGCGCGCACCGTGGTCGTCGGCATGCAGCCGGCCGTCGCCATCACCCTGGTGGAACTGGGCCTGACCCTGGAAGGCGTGAGCACGGCGCTCAACGTGGAGCTGGGCATCAAGCTGCTGGAACGGGGCGGCGCATGCGCTTGACGGGGGCGCCGTGCTAGGCGCGCAGGCACAGGCGCGGGCGCAGGCCGCGGTGCAGCAGATCCTGCCCCTGCACAGCGAGGAAGACGTCGTGCGGCTGCGCAAGCAGGTGCGCGACAGCATGGTCGCCATGGGCTTTGGCCTGATCGAACAGACCAAGATCATCACGGCGGCCAGCGAACTGGCGCGCAACACCCTGCGCTACGGCGGCGGCGGCGAAGCGCGCATCGCGCGCGTCAGCGATGGCGCGCGCCAGGGCCTGGAACTGCGCTTTGTCGACGCAGGACCGGGCATCGACGATATTGCCCTGGCGCTGACCGATGGCTATACCAGCGGCGGCGGACTGGGACTGGGGCTGGGCGGCGCCAAGCGCCTGGCCGACGCATTTCACATCGACACGGCGCCCGGCGCGGGCACCACCGTCACCATCGCGAAATGGAAGCTGTTTTGAACCACCAGGAACCGCAGCCTGACATTCTCAGGCAAAGAACTTTTCCCATCGGCGAACCGAGCGAGATTGCCGCGGCCCGCCGCGCCGGCAACGAACTGGCGCGCCGCATCGGCTTCGACGACGTGCGCACGGGCCAGCTGGCCATCATCATCAGCGAAGCGGCCACCAACATCGTCAAGCACGCGCAGCGCGGCGAAATCCTGCTGCGCAAGGTGCTGCGCGGCGGCATGGCCGGCATCGAAGTGCTGGCCATCGACAGCGGCCCGGGCATGGCGAATGTGCGCCAGTACATGCAGGATGGCCATTCCACCGCGGGCACCTACGGCGTGGGCCTGGGCGCGATACGCCGATTGAGCCAGGAATTCGACCTGTACACGGCGCCCGGCAAGGGCACGGTGCTGATGATGGTGGCCTGGGGCCCGGACGCCAGCAGCGCCATCCCGGCCCGTCCGAACTGGCAGATCGGCGCCGTGTGCCTGCCGCTGGCCTCGGAACAGGTGTGCGGCGACGCCTGGAACGTCGTGTGCGAAGGCCATGAACTGAGTCTGATGGTGGCCGATGGACTGGGCCACGGCCCGCTGGCGGCGCGCGCCTCGGAATGCGCCAGCGCCCTGCTGGAGCACGACACGCCCGGCTTGCCGCCCCTGCCCGCCCCCTTCATCGCACTGGCCCACGGCGCCCTGCGCGCCACGCGCGGCGCGGCCCTGGCGGTGGCGCATATCGACAGCGCCTCCCGCCAGTTGCGCTATGCGGGCGTGGGCAACATCGCCGCCTGCGCCTTCGACGCGCAGCAGCGCCGGCATCTGCTGTCGCATAACGGCATCGTCGGCAGCAATCTGCGCAAGGTGCAGGAATTCTGCTATCCATGGCAGCCGGGGACGACCTTGATCATGCATAGCGACGGCCTGCACACGCGCTGGGACCTGGAACGCTATCCGGGCCTGGCGCACTGCCACCCGAGCCTCGTCGCCGCCGTGCTGTACCGCGATTTTGCGCGCGGGCGCGACGACGTCACGGTGGTGGTCCTGCGCGAACACGAGGAACAGCAGGCCGCCACCGCGGAAAGGAGCGAAACAGCATGACACAACGCATATTGACGGCCCATATCGGCAGCGAACTCGATGTGGTGGGGGCGCGCCAGCGCGCGCGGCAGATCGCCGCCCTGTGCGGCTTCGGCGTGCAGGACCAGGTGCGCATCGCCACGGCCGTGTCGGAACTGGCGCGCAACGTCTACAACTACGCCGGCAGCGGCAAGGTGCATTTCGCCATCGATGGCCAGACGGCGCCGCAGGTGCTCAGCATCCGCATCGAGGACCAGGGCCCCGGCATCGAGCAGCTCGACCAGATACTGGCCGGCAGCTACCGCTCGCCGACGGGCATGGGCCTGGGCATCCTGGGCGCGCAGCGCCTGATGGACCGCTGCCACATCCGCAGCGCGCCTGGCGATGGCACGCAAATCACGCTGCACAAGCTGTTTGCGCGCGACGCGCGCCTGCTCGACGGAGCCATGATCGGTGCGCTGTCCGGCAGCCTGCAGGCGCTGCCGCCGGACATCACGCTGTCCGAAGTGCTGCAGCAGAACCGCGAACTGCTCGCCACCCTGGCCGAACTGAAAACGCGCCAGGACGATTTATTGCAGCTGACGCGCGAACTGGAAGACACCAACCGGGGCGTGGTGGCGCTGTTCGCGGAACTCGATGAAAAGGCCGACCACCTGCGCCGCGCCGACCAGATGAAGTCGCGCTTCCTGTCGAACATGAGCCATGAATTCCGCACGCCGCTCAGCTCCATCCGCGCCCTGTCCAAGCTGCTGCTCGAGCGCATCGACGGCGAGCTGTCGGAGGAACAGGAAAAGCAGGTGCTGTTCATCCTGCAAAGCGCCGTCAGCCTGAGCGACCTGGTGAACGACCTGCTGGACCTGGCCAAGATCGAGGCGGGCAAGGTCGACGTGCATGCCAACAGTTTTCAAGTGGCCGACCTGTTCAGCGCCCTGCGCGGCATGCTGCGCCCGCTGCTGGTGTCCGACTCGCTCACGCTCACCTTCATCGCCCCCGATCCGGCGCTGCAGATCCATACGGATGAAGGCAAGCTGTCGCAAATCCTGCGCAACTTCATCTCCAACGCCCTCAAGTTCACGGAAGCGGGCGCCATCATCGTCTGCGCCACCCCATTGCCGGAGCAGGATGCAATCCGCTTTTCCGTCTGCGACACGGGCCTGGGCATCGCCGCCGAAGACGTGCAGTTGATCTTCGAGGAATTCAGCCAGGTGGAAAACCACATGCAGCGCAAGGTCAAGGGCACGGGCCTGGGCCTGCCCCTGTGCCGCAACCTGGCCACGCTGCTCAATGGCACGGTGAGCGTGGAAAGCACGCCGGGCCACGGCTCGCTGTTTTCCGTCGTCCTGCCCGCCAGCTACCATGCGCCCGAAGGCAGCCTGCCGCCCTGCGCGCCGGCCAACGACAATGGCAACGACCAGCGCATACCGGTACTGGTGGTGGAAGACAATCCGCCCGTGCGCCTGCTGTATGAAAAATTCCTGGCCGGCAGCGAATTTCGCGTGGTTCCCGCGCGCAGCGTGCGCGAAGCGCAGGAGCGCTGGGAACAGCAGCGCCCCGCCGCCGTCATCCTCGACATCGTGCTGCACGGCGAAACGGCTTGGCACTGGCTGGCCGAGCTGAAAAACGACCCGCTGCGGCGCCAGGTGCCCGTCATCGTCGCCACCGAGATCGACGACGTGCGCAAGGGCCTGGCACTGGGCGCCGACGCCTACTACGTCAAGCCGCTGCCGCGCCAGCAATTGCTGGCCACCCTGCGCGCGCTGATCGGCCATCCACACCACCGGCAAGAGCCGGTTCCGCCGCAAGGCACAACCACCTGGGACAATGCGCATGCTACCGGATAACAACAGCGATGCTCTGATCCTCAACGTCGATGACAGCGACGGCGCACGCTACGCCAAGTCGCGCATCCTCAAACGCGCCGGCTTCAAGGTCATCGAAGCGTCGAACGGGGGCGACGCGCTGCTGCGCGCCCGCCAGGACCGCCCGAACCTGATCCTGCTCGACGTCAAGCTGCCCGACATCAACGGCCTGGAAGTATGCCGCCAATTGAAGGGCGGCGCCGAGACGAACACCATCCTGGTGCTGCAGACGTCGGCGTCGTGCATCGGCACGGCCGACAAGATCCGCGCCCTCGATGGCGGCGCCGACAATTACCTGGTCGAGCCGATCGAGGCCGATGAACTGATCGCCAACGTCAAGGCGCTGCTGCGCCTGGGACGGGTCGAGCGCGCGCTGCGCGACGTGGACCGACGCAAGGATGAATTCCTGGCCACGCTCGCGCACGAATTGCGCAACCCGCTGGGCCCCATCCGCACGGCGCTGGCCCTGCTGTGCAAGCTCGACCCCGTCGTGCCGGCCGTGCAGGACAATGCGCGCCGCACCATCGGCCGCCATACGGACCACCTGGTACGGCTGGTGGACGACCTGCTCGACGTATCGCGCATTTCACAGGGAAAAATCTCGCTGCAATGGGAAAGCGTGAGCCTGGCCAGCGTCATCCGCAGCGCGCTGGAAACGAGTTCGCACAGCGTCGAAGCGCGCGGCCATACACTGGACGTGCACCTGCCCCAGGAAGAACTGTGGGTCTGCGGCGACGCCGTGCGCCTGTCGCAGATCGTCGCCAACCTGCTGCTCAACGCGGCCAAGTTCACGGCGCCGGGCGGGCGCATCGCCATTTCCGCCGTGCGCGAAGGCGATAACGTGCGCATACGCCTCTGCGACAACGGCATCGGCATCGCCGCCGCCAGCATCGACAGCATCTTCGGCCTGTTCGAGCAAAGCGGCCACTCGCCCGACCGGGTGCAGGACGGCCTGGGCATCGGCCTGTCGCTGGTGCGCAATCTGGTGACCTTGCACGGCGGCCAGGTCGGCGTCCACAGCCCCGGCGTGGGACTGGGCAGCACCTTCGAAGTCACCCTGCCGCTCGACGCCAACGTGCCGCCGCCGGCCGCGCCAGCGCCGCAGGCGGCCACCGGCGGCAGCCAGCGCATCCTCGTCGTCGACGACAATTGCGATGCGGCCGATACCCTGGCCGAATTGCTCGAAATGTACGGCCACACGGTGCGCACGGCCTACACGGGGGCGCAAGCGACCGAGCGCACGCTGGAATTCAAGCCCGACATCGTCTTTCTCGACATCGGCCTGCCCGACATGAGCGGCTACGACGTGGCCGGCAAGCTGCGCCAGTTGCCGATCCCGCAGCAATTCCTGCTCATCGCACTGACCGGCTATGGCCAGGAACACGACCGCCAGGCGGCGATGCAAGCAGGCTTCAACGAGCACTTCGCCAAGCCCGTCGATTTCGCCAAGCTGGCCATGCTGGGACTGCATATCGCACCATGAGCGGGGGCCGGCTGCCTGTCGCCAGGGCGTCGGCTATAATCGGCGGCCGCCTCACCTCTGGAAGCATGACATGACCACCCGCACGCCGCTGCTGCGCATCACCATGATACTGGGCGCCCTGCACGCCCTCTTGGGCTGGCTGCTGCTGCCGTCGCTCCCCGTCGGCCTGGCCGGCTGGCTGCTGGGCGGCGCCGTCTTGCTGGCCTCGACCATGCTCATGCCGATGACCATCTTCGCGCGCGCCGTTACGGGCGATGCGCGCCTGGCCGACCGTCTGAGCTGGGCCGGTTCGCTATGCATGGGCTTTTTTTCCTCGCTGTTCGTGCTGACCGTGCTGCGCGAACTGCTGATGCTGATCCCCGCCGTCCGCCAGCATGCGCAGGCGTCCGCCGTGGCGGCCCTGGCCGTGGCGCTGCTGGCCACCGTCGTCGGCTTCATCAACGCCCGCCGCGTGGCGCGCGTGCGCGAAGTGACGGTGCCCATCTCCGGCCTGCCGGCCGCCTTGCAGGGCTATACCATCGTGCAACTGAGCGACATCCACGTGGGCGCCACCATCCAGCGCGCCTACGTGGAAGCCATCGTCGCGCGCGCCAACAGCCTGCAGGCAGACATCATCGCCATCACGGGCGACGTGGTCGATGGCACGGTGGCGCAACTGGGCAGCCACACGGCGCCGCTGGGCCAGTTGCGCGCGCGCCATGGCGTCTTCCTCGTGACGGGCAACCACGAATACTATTCGGGCGCCGCATCGTGGGTGGCGGAATTTCGCCGCCTGGGCTTGCGCGTGCTGATGAACGAACATGCGGTGCTCGAGCATGACGGCGCGCGCCTGGCGCTGGCCGGCGTCACCGATTTCAATGCGGCCGCCTTCGATCCGGCCCAGAAAAGCGACCCGCAAGCGGCCATCGCCGGCGCGCCGACCGGCATCCCCCGCGTCCTGCTGGCGCACCAGCCGCGCAGCGCGCCCGAGGCCGAAGCGGCCGGCTACGACCTGCAATTGTCGGGCCACACGCACGGGGGACAATTCTGGCCGTGGAATTTGTTCGTGCCGCTGCAGCAGCCGTACGTGGCGGGTCTGCACCGGCGCGGCCGCCTGTGGATTTATGTCAGCCGCGGCACCGGGTACTGGGGTCCGCCGAAACGCATCGGTGCGCCGGCGGAGATTACGAGGTTAAGGCTGGTGGCGGCGTAGAATTTAGTCGGCCCAACTGGCCATCCACGCCTCGAAACGCACCACCACGGCCGGCGGATTCAGGCGCGCCATCGCGCCTTGCACCGCTTCGCTGTCGCTGACCTCGAACAGCAGCACGCTCTCGTCGCGCTGCACGCCCGTGCCGAATACCCGTTCGGCGTCAAGCTGTGCCAGCGCCGCGATGCAGGCGTCGAACACACCGGCGCGGAAAGTGTCGAAATCGACGTCAAACGGCAGTTCGCGGTGCGCCTGCAGCAGCAAACGGTAGGCGCTGTCGAAGTACGCGCCCCCTTCGTCAAACGCCCATTCGGCCGGGTTCCACAGCATCTCTTCGCCGTATTCCGAAGCGGCCAGCGCTTCGCGGCTATTCGCCATGGGGCCGATGGTCATGGCGCTGTCGTCGCTTACCAGGGCGAAGGCGTCGATGCGCTGGCCGGGATGCGCACGCCGCACGCAGTCAAAAGCCAGGCGCGCGGCGTCCGCCACCAGGGTGTGCAGCAGCGCGAAATCAAAGACGGCCGGGTCGATGAGCATGGCGCGCGCCAGCGTGTAGCCGTCGGCGAGCGCTGCATGACAGTGGGCCAGGTACGCGGCGTGCGCCTGCGCCTCGCTGGCGTAGTCCTTGCGCGTTTCTTCGCCCCAGGTCATGGCCGCGCCGGCGGCCGTCCAGACGGTCGCGCCAAACACGCGCGCTTCCCGGAAGCAGGCCGGCTGATCGCCGTCAAAGGTGTAAAACAGGCTGTAATTACTAGGCATGGAAAATTTTCATTGGCTAATCGGGCCGCATCTGCGCGGCGAAATCGCGCTGGCGGAACTGCTCCAGCAAAAAATCGACGAACACGCGCGTCTTCGCGGGCAAGAGCTTCTTGCTGGCATAGTATACGGACAGGGGGCCGGAATCGGCATGCCAGCCGGGCAGCAGGCGGATCAGGGCGCCGCTGCGCAGGTGGTCGAGCGCGTGCGCCATAGGCAGCAGCGCCACGCCAACGCCCATGACGGCCGCCTGCGCCATCGCGTCCGGGTCGTCGAAGATGGCGCGCGGCCGGCATTCGGCCACGCCTTCGCCGCCCTGCCCGTCGCGCAGTGTCCAGCTGCGCAAGCGCCCGCTGCCGGCCGAACGGCGCGCCACGCCATCGAAGTGGGCCAGGTCTGACGGATGCACGGGCATGGCCTTGCCCTGCATGAAGGCGGGCGACGCCGTGGCGACGACGTGGACGTGCCCCAGTTCGCGCGCCACCACGCCCGGCGTCAGCTCGATGCCGCCGCCGATGGCGACATCGAACCCTTCGCCGATCAAGTCCACCTGCCGGTTGTCGAAATGGCAGTCCGGCACCACGCCCGGGTAGCGGGCGATGAAGTCGCCCAGCAGCGGCACCACGTAGCTGCGCCCGAACGACGGCGCCATGCTGATTTTCAGGATGCCGGCCGGCTGGCCGCCCTCTTCCGCCACGCCGGCGATCGCTTCGCGCAAGGTGGACAGGGCGCCTTTGACCTGCTGCAGAAAGCGCTCGCCCCCTTCCGTCAGGGTCAGGCGGCGCGTGCTGCGCTGGAACAGCCGCAGTCCGAGACTCGCTTCCAGCCGCGCCACATTCTTGCTGACGGCCGCCGGCGTCAGCCCCAGGCGGCGCGCAGCGGCCGAAAAGCTGCCCAGCTCGGCAGACAGCACAAACGATTGCAAGTGATTGAGGGCGTCCATGCGCCTATTCTACCCGCTCATTTGATAGTAATGGTTGAAAGTGATTGTAGCGATTCATGGCTAGCGCGCAGGCAATCGAAGGCAGATACTGAGCTTCTCGATTCCCCACACAGAAAGCACATCATGCAAACCCAAGCCACCACCAGTACTGCTTTGCCACTGCAAGACAAGATCGCATTTGTGACGGGCGGCTCGCGCGGCATCGGCGCCGCCATCGTGCGCCGCCTGGCCAGCCAGGGCGCCAGCGTCGTCTTCACGTATCAAAGCTCCGCCGCGGAAGCGCAGGCACTGGCCGCCAAGGTGGAAGCGGCCGGCGGCAAGGCCAAGAGCGTGCAAGCCGATGCGGCCGACGCCACCGCCCTGACGGCGGCCATCGACCAGGTGGCGGCGCAGTTTGGCCGTGTCGATATCCTCGTCAACAATGCGGGTGTATTCCTGCCCGGCGCCATCGATGATTTCTCGCTGGCAGACTTCGACAAGACCGTGGCCGTCAACGTGCGCGCCGTCTTTGTCGCCATCAAGGCGGCCGTGGCGCACATGCAGACGGGCGGGCGCATCATCAATATCGGCAGCACGAATGCGCACCGCATGCCGTTCGGCGGCGCGGCCGCCTACGCCATGAGCAAGTCGGCGCTGAGCGGCCTGACACAAGGCCTGTCGCGCGACTTGGGCCCGCGCGGCATCACCATCAACAACGTCGAACCGGGCCCCGTCGCCACGGACATGAACCCGCCGACGGGCGATTTCGCCGACCTGATGCACGGCCTGATGGCCCTGCCCCGCCACGGCACGGCCGATGAAATCGCCGGCATGGTGGCTTACCTGGCCAGCGAAGAAGCGGCGTTCGTCACGGGCGCCGGGCTGAAGATCGATGGCGGTTTCGCCGCCTGATCCAGCCCGAACATCAGCGAGCGGTGCGTTGCCACGCCCGCCATGGCACCATCGGCCACCGCGAACGCCACGCTGCCAGCCATGCGGCCCGCGTCGCCGCAACAGAAGACGCCTGGCACGCTGCTGGCCTTTTGCTCGTCGGTGCGCACGAACGGCCCCATGGCACCCTCTTCCAGCGCGCAGCCCAATTCGTCGGCCAGGGCACTGGCCAGGCGGGTGCGAGTCGCCACGAACAGCCCGGCCATGACGTGGCGGCTGCCGTCCGCCATGACCACATCGGCTACCCCGTCGATCTGCGCCACGGGCATACGCACCACTGTCACGCCGCGCGCGGCCAGTTGCGCCAGCTGCGCCGCATCGGGCTCGAATGCGCCATTCAGGAAAAAGGTGACCGTGCCCCAGTCGGGCAGCATCAGGGCGTGGTGCATGGACAGGGGCCCCGTGGCCAGCACGCCGATGGCGCCCTGCTCCAGCTCATAGCCATGGCAATACGGGCAGTGAAAGACGCTGCTGCCCCAGCGTTCGGCCAGGCCTTCGACGGGCGGTAGCTCGTCGATCACGCCGGTGGCCAGCACCAGGCGGCGGCCATGCACGACGCTGCCGTCCGCCAGGGTCACGTCGAAGCCGTCGCCATTGCTGCTGGCCGCCTGCAAGGCCGTCCCGTCCCGCCAGGTAACGGTGGCATACGCCAGCAGTTGCGCCTTGCCCTTGGCGGCGATGGCGGCTGTCCCGCTGCCATCACGGGTCAGAAAACCGTGGGAATGGCTGGCGTAGCGGTTGCGGCGCTGGCCGCCGTCGATCACCAGCACGCGGCGGCGGGCGCGCGCCAGTTGCGTGGCGGCGGACAGGCCAGCATAGCTGCCGCCGATGATGATGGCGTCAAACGTGGCGCTGTGCGGTTCAGGAATGTGCATGTGCTGCTCCTCGGTGTAAGGCGTACTGTTGGCTGAAACGTTCGGCCAGGTCGGCCAGGGTGACAGCACCAAAGCGCTGGATCAGCAGCGCCTCGGCTTCATCGAAAGCGCCGGCCAGCGCCTGGTTCACCACTTGCTCGACCAGGCAGCCCGGCTGGTCGACGCGGTTGCCCATGGCGAAGACGGTGGGCGAACCCACGGCCACGTAAATGTCTTGCAGGGTCACGCTGTGCAAGTCGCAGACGATGCGCCAGCCACCGCCATGGCCCTTGACCGACGCCACGTAGCCGCGTTCGCGCAAGCCGGCCATCACGCGCCGCACCAGCACGGGGTTGGTGTCCAGGTAGCCGGAAAGTTCCTCGGACGTCATCGGGCGTCCCGCGTGGGCCATGTGCAGCAGCACATGGAGGATCGATGATAGTTTGCTGTCGCGCCTCATGTAACTAATGATAGTACATATTCCTCGCACATGCAAACGAGTTGCAATCATGCGGCATGAAAAAGGGGCCGGACCCTTTCGAATCCGACCCCAGTATTTGCCATGGGATTACGCTTACACCGCCTTGCGCCGCCGTCCCCGCCACCACAACAGCAAGGCCAGCAACGCCAGCACGCCGACGATGATGCCCGCGCGGGCCAGGCCGATCAGGTTGGACGGCGCGCCGCCATTGCGCAAGGTCGTCACCTGTTCCGCCGTCACTGTCACATCGGGGTTGCCATACATCTTCTGCACGTAATTGCCGAGGGTGACGATCTGCTCATCCGACAGGGTCTGGCGGAAGGCCGGCATCAGGTGGCCTGCAGCATGACTACCGTTGCCATCCTGGCGCGCCACCCCATCGAGTATCGCCATCACCAGGTTGTTGCTGTTGCTGCGGCCCGTCACCGAGTTGTGGAACAGCGGCGGCAGGCTGCCGTCGAAACTACCCTCGCCCCTGGCCTGGTGGCAGCTGGCGCACTGCGCATCGTACAGCTGCGCACCCGACATCTTGTTCAAGTTTTGCGGCAGCGGCACGCCGCGTATGGCATTCAACTCGTCACCCGCCTGGCCCCATTGCGTCACCGGTTTCACGTCCGCCTTGTCGCGGATCGCGGGGACGCTCCTGACGTAGTGCGCGATGGCGTGCAGGTCCGCATCGCTCAGGTGCTTCAGGCTATGGTCGATGGCTTCGGCCATCGGGCCGGCCGCCTGCGCCTTGTTGGCCGCGCGGCCCGTGCGCAGGTAGGAGACCAGCTCCTGCTGGCTCCAGCCGCCCACGCCGCTGTTGACGTCCGACGTGATGTTCGGCGCATGCCAGGTACCCAGGTCGGCGCCGCCCAGCTCCTGCGACAGCTGCTCGGCCATCAGCGCATTGCGCGGGGTATGGCACGTGGTGCAGTGGGCCAGCCCTTGCGCCAGGTAGGCGCCGCGGTTCCACTCCATGCTCTTGGCCGCATCGGCCACGAACGGTCTTTTATCGAGGAACAGCCAGTTCCAGCCCGCCATCGACAGGCGGATATTGAACGGGAACGGCAAGTCCGTCTTGTGCGCCGGCGCCGTATCGACCGCCGCCACGCCGTGCATGAAGTAGGCGTACAGGGCGGCCGTGTCCTCGTCCGTCACCTTGGCGTAAGCCGTGTAGGGCATGGCCGGGTACAGGTTGGCGCCGTCGGCCCGCACGCCGTGGCGCACGGCGCTTGAAAACTGCGCCAGCGTGTAGTTGCCGATGCCATGCGTGGTCGATGGCGTGATGTTGGTGGCATAGACGGCGCCCAATGGCGTCGCCAGAGCCAGGCCGCCCGCCATCGGTTTGCCGCCAGGCACGCTGTGGCAGGCGATGCAGTCGCCGGCCGTGGCCAGGTAGCGGCCACGTTCGATCGCCGCCGCATCGGGCGCGGCCTTGTCAGCCGCCAGCACGGGCAAGGCCAGGGACAGCAGCGCAGCGCCCGCCGCCATTCGGAAAGCCGCCATCATGCCGTTCCTCCCTGTTGTTCGTCGAGGATATGCTTGACGGTGCGCAGGGCCACGGCCAGGCCGTTTTCCGTCGAATTGCAGGTGCCGGACGTGGGCAGCACGCCGGTGCTGCACAGGAACAGGTTGGCGTGGTCGAAGGTGCGGCCCCACTGGTCGCACACGGCCTTGGCCGGGTCGGAACCCATCGACAGGGTGCCGCAGATGTGCTGGTTGTTGGCGAACACGCCCTCCTTGCTGTGGCGCAGATTGGTGCCGCCCATCAGTTTGGCGATCTGTTCGAAATCCTGCTTCGAACGCTCGTGGCCGCGCTTCGTGTACTCGTCGATCGCATAATGCGCCTGCGGCTTGGGGATGCCCATGGCGTCCTTTTCGCTGCTGAGAGCGATGCGGTTTTCCGGGTTCGGCAGCACTTCCAGCACGTTCTTCAGGCTCATTTCGCGGGCCGAGCGGAAACGCAGCTGCTGTTCGAACGCTTCACCAAACACCCCCTTGCCGATCAATTCCCTGGTGGCGCCATCCACGCGCGAGATGTTCGTGAAATCCAGGCGGTATGGCGAATGCTGGCTGCGGAAATCGCCATCGCGCATGGTGTTGATGGAATTGGGGCTTTGCGGGCCGCGGCCCAGCCACAGGTCTTCATCGGCGTCGAAGGTGATCGAGGTGCTCGGATGGTCCATCAGGTTGCGGCCCACCATGTCGCTGCTGTTGGCCAGGCCGTTCGGGTACTTGTCCGAGGCGGAAACGAGCAGCAATCGGGGGCTTTCGATGCCGTTGGCGGCCAGGATGAAGGTCTTGGCCGTGACCCGGTGGCTTTTTTTATCCACATCGTAGTACAGGGCGGCCGTGATGCGGCCCTGCGCGTCGTGTTCCAGCTTGTAGACGTTGGCATTGCAGACGATCTTCACGCCCGCTGCTTCCGCCTGCTGCGCGGCGATGCCGCCGTGGTATTGCGCGTCGATGGGGCAGATCGGCTGGCAGCTGTTGTTGCCGCAGCAGGCCGGACGCCCGTCATAGCCGACGCTGTTGCGCGCCACCGTGTTGCCCACCACCTTGAACGACGGGTCGAGGCGCTCGCGGATGCGGCGCATGGCGTACGGCTCCGTCACGGGGTCCATCGGGAATGCCTGCTTGCGCGGCGAACCCGTGTTGTCCGCGCCGGACACGCCCATGATATCTTCCGCTTCCTGGTAGAACGGCTCCAGGTCTGCATAGCTGATGGGCCAGTCGACACCCACGCCATACAAGGAATGGATGCGGAAATCGTTCGGCACGTTGCGCCACGCCTGCGCGGCCCAGTGCCACGAAGTGCCGCCGAACTGACGGATGTATTCGGCCGGGTACGGATACGGGCCGGCCTGCACCAGGTAGCCGTTATCTTTCGGCTGGTAGATCGGGTGCGGCGCCGTGTCCACGGACGGATACGGCGACATCCAGTCGCTGCGGCGCGTCGTGTTGCGGAAGCGGGCGACGATTTCGCCGCGCGACACGCGCGGACCCGCTTCCAGGATCAGCACCGAGGCGCCCGCCAGCGCGAGTTTGCGCGCGGCCAGCGAGCCGATGATGCCGGAGCCGATGACGAGGTAATCGGCGGAGAGTGCTTCAGCCATGATGGCTCCTTAAATTGGTTTTCTGGCCCAGCTGCCGTAGGCGCCGTAGGAATACGTGGGAGGCTTGAGCACATCGGCCACGACGGCTGCGTTGAGCGCCTGCTCGTAGGCGACGCAGACGGCCGCCTCGCCCGTGCCGACGATACCCAGGTACCAGGCGCTGGCAATCTGGCGCGGCAAGGCCGCCAGCGGCGCCTGGGCCGGAGCTAGCCCGTCGAGCGCTTCCTGCAGGCCGGCCGCCTGCAGGCCCTGCGCATTGATCAGGGCCAGCAGCGCGCGCACCTTCGTGGGGAAGGCCGCGTCCTGCGCCACCAGCGCGTGGTACAGGCGTTTGGCCAGCACGGGGTCGAGCACTTGCCGCCCCACCAGCATGGCCGACACGCCCAAAAAGGCGCCCTGCTCCGCACTGGCGACCGGTTCGGCCAGCGCCCAGGGGATCAGCGCCGCGGCCGAAGCCGACAGCAGGCCGGCCAGCACCATGCGGCGGCCGGGATTCAGAGGACCGCAGCCCTCCTTGTGATGTGTAGCGTCCAATTGAAGCTCCCGTGAGTTCAGCAACCGTTCAGAAAGAATGCTTGAGACCGACCATCACCACCGTCTGGCCGCCGTTCGACGACGGCGTGCCGTTTTGCGCATCGCCGACCGAGGCGACGGCGTCGACGATGGCTCCGCCCTGGCCCAGGGTCTGGCCACGCGCCAGCTGGCGCGCTTCGATCAGGTAGATCGCCGTGCGCTTCGACAGCGCGTAATGCTGTTCGAACGACAGCTGGCGGTAGCGCGCGCGGTCCGACACGCCGTTGGCGTGGCTGGCGAAGGTGTCGCTGTAGCCGGCTGACAGGAACCACTGCGGCGTCAGCTGGTAGCTCGAGATCAGGCCGGCCGTGTTGAAGATGGCCGTGTCGCGGAAGGCCGAGCGGCTGCCGGCCTGGTATTGCACGTTGCTGGCATTGGCGCCCACCATCCACTTGCCCATGGTGTAGCGTGCGCTGGCGGCGATGAATTCGATACTTTCCGCCGAGGCGTAACCCTGGTTGATGGCGGAGATGCCGAAGCTGCCCGAGGCGTTGTCGCTCCAGCCGGCGCCATGCTGTCCATTTTTCAGTTTCAGGTAGCCGAGCGCGAATTCGGCCGGCGAGGTGCTGTACTTGACGGCGGCGCTGAAGCTGCTGCCCGCGGCATTGCCGTCGGCCGCTTCGCCGAAGCCGTATTGCGCGCTCGCCTGCAGGCCGCGCCATGCGGGCATGCTGTAGGTGACGGAATTGCTGATGCGCACGGTCGTATCGAGTCCGTCGATATCGCCAGGATGGGCGCCGGTCGCGCCCGTCAAGACGTTGCTCGACGCCAAGGAACCCACCAGCAGATAGTACGGCGTGTACTGGCGCCCGGCCGTCAGAGTGCCGTAGGCTGTCGATTGCAGGCCCACGTAAGCCTGGCGGTTGAACAGGGAGCTGGCCGAACTTTGTGCACCCGTATCGCTTTCAAAACCGTTTTCCAGCAAGAACAGCGCTTTCAGATCGCCGCCCAGGTCTTCCACGCCCTGGAAACCGATCTTGCTGGCGGACAAGCTTCCGCTGCGCATGTAGGTATTCGATTTGCCGCCCTGATTGCTCGCGTAGGCGGTGGCCGCGTCGACTACGCCATAGATGGTGACATTGCTTTGGGCGCAAACGTTTGCGCCGATGAGCGTGGAGACGGCCAGCGCCGCAGCGCGCATGCATGGTGTGTTCATTTTCTTCCTGACTTTCCTGTTTTGTTGTGCGCCCGACAAGCATTGCCGCCGTGACGGCGACATACCGGCGTGGCGCCGCGTTGCCGCCCCATCCGATGAGCGGGGCGTCCGCTTTTCTTCTTGATCTGGATCAAGTGACACAAATTATACGCTTATTTACTCACATGTAAGTGATTGACTGTAAGGCGTAGTCTTATAGCAAAACCGGCAGACGCGCAGTCGCACGCCCGGCAAGCGGCTGCAATGCGCGGAACGGGCATGGGGAAAGCAGCGGCGGCGCGTGTTGAAAAACACGCGCCAGATCAATGCTCAGGCAGGGAAAATGGGGGGATGGAGCGGAGCTCAGCGCAGGATGGCGGGCGCCACCGGCAGGGTTTCGAGGGCAAGGAAGGCTTCCAGCGCGCGGCGCATGTCTTCGAATACCTGCTTGCCGTAGGCCGCTTCCAGGTGGGCATACTGCAGGTCGATCAACTTGCCCATTTGCATTAGCAGGCTGGCGCCCGCTTCCGACAGGTGCACCTTGCGGCGGCGCTGGTCGCCTTCGAACTTGCTGCGCCCGATCAAGCCGATTTCTTCCATGCGCGCCAGGATGCCGCTCATGCTGGGACTGGAAATCTGGCATATCTTGCACAGCTCGCGCGGTTCCAGGGTCGGGCTTTCGTTGAGCGCACGCATGATGCGCCACTGCTGCTCCGTCACGCCGAAGTGATTGAGGATGGGGCGGAAATGCTGGAGCAGGCTGTCGCGGGCCTTGAGCAGCAACTGCGGCATATTGGGGTAGCGGATCGGCAAGTGCAAATGGAACTCCATGAGGATAGATGAATGCCCGTCGATTATACGGTGCGCCGCCCCCCATGCGATAGCAAACCGATATTTCCGGCCAGTTGCAATACTGCAAAAAAAGAAAACTTATATTTATTTTATCATTATATATAATACATTTACCTTATTTTTTATATTTATAATATTAATTTTAATGCAATTTAATGTTGCTCTAGAGCACATTATTTGATTCAATAAATAGTAATTTAAATCACCTCGCATTAAAATTATTTTATCTGGAGAAATAAACCTCCGCCCCGCAAAGGGCTGCATCCTGACTGTGAAAAACATGCCCACACATAAACCGCTATTCATCAGTTTATTGCTTGCGTCAATTAACCTGGCCTACGCACAAAATACGCCCGACGCCGGCTCCTTGTTACAGCAACTGGAAAGGGGCCGCGCCCCTGTCCTGCCGAAAAAGTCACCACAGGAACTGATGCCGGCGCCGCCACCGATGCAGGATGTGCAGGGACTGTCCGTCACCGTCAGGCAGTTCCGTTTCCAGGGCAATACCTTGCTGAGCGAAGCCGTGCTGGCCCAGGCGGTGGCGCCCTACCTGGATCGGCCACTATCGTTCCAGGACCTGCAAAACGCGGCGCTGGCCGTGGCGGCCGCCTATCGCCAGGCCGGCTGGATCGTGCGCGCCTACCTGCCGCGCCAGGAAATCGATGGCGGCACCGTCACCATCCAGATCGTGGAAGCCGTGTTTGGCGGCGTGCGCGTCGGCCCGGGCGACCAGGCCACCACCCGCATGCCGCTGGCGCGCATCACGCCGTATGTCACCGGCGCCCAGGCTGTCGGCGCACCACTCAACGCCAATGCGCTCGACCGCGCCTTGCTGATCATTGACGACTTGCCGGGCATCAGCGCCAGCGGCAATCTGGCCGCCGGCCAGCAGGAAAGCGAAACCGAGCTGGTGGTCAAGCTGGAAGACGAAGCGTGGCTGACAGGCGACGCCGCCGTCGACAACACGGGCAACCGCTCCACCGGCACCACCCGCGCCAGCCTCAACCTGGCCCTCAACAGCCCCTTGCGGATCGGCGACCAGTTGATCACCAACCTGATCCATACCGAAGGCAGCGACTATGCGCGCCTGGCTTACAGCCTGCCGCTGGGCAGCGCTGGCTGGCGTGCGGGCGTGAGCGGCTCGCATCTGTCGTACCGTCTGACGGCCGATGAATTTGCCGCCTTGCACGCCAAGGGCAGCTCGAACACGGTGGGCGTCGACGCCAGCTACCCGCTGCTGCGCTCGCGCCTGCGCAATCTGTATCTGCAACTCAATTATGACGACAAGCGTTTCGACAACGAGGCAAACGGCGCCACCAGCAGCAATTACACGATCCGCGGCTTCTCGGCCGGCCTGTCGGGCAATCTGTTCGACAACCTGGGAGGCGGCGGCGCGAATGCGGCCAATCTCAGCCTGATGCACGGCAAGCTGGACCTGGACGGTTCGCCCAACCAGCTGGCGGACGCCGCCACGACGCGCGCGGCCGGCAACTTCACCAAGCTGCGTTACTACCTGAGCCGCCAGCAGTCGCTGACGGACAGCTGGTCGCTGTATGGCGCCCTGTCCGGCCAGCAAGCGAGCAAGAATCTCGATTCCTCTGAAAAGTTTTACCTTGGCGGCAACTACGGCGTGCGCGCCTATCCTGCCAGCGAAGCGGGCGGCAGCGACGGCCAATTGCTCAACCTGGAACTGCGCTGGCGCCTGCCGGCCGGCTTCGGCCTGACCGGCTTCTATGACTGGGGCCACGTGAAAGTCAACCACGACAACGCCATCAATGGCGCGGCCATCGTCAACAGCTATCAGCTGAAAGGCGCGGGCCTGGCCGTGAACTGGGTCAGCGACTTCCGCCTGAACCTGCGGGCCGCGTGGGCACGCCGCATCGGCGCCAATGCGAATGCGAACATCAACGGCAGCGACCAGGACGGCACGCTGCGCAAGAGCCGCTTCTGGCTGCAAGCTTCGCTGCCTTTCTGACCCTGTCGCCCTATTACAATAATTAGAGAGAATCCACATGAACGGACACGCCACCATCAACCGCTTCTATCGCCTGATCTGGAGTGAAAAACAGGGCGCCTGGGTTGCCGTCGCCGAAAATGTGCGCGGACGCGGCAAGAGCAGCGGGCGCGGCGCCTTCATGGCCGCGCTGTTTGCGGGGCTGGGCCTGGCGCCCTTCGCCTGGGCAGGGCCGCCGGGCGCCAGCCAATTGCCGACCGGCGGCCAGGTGGTGGGTGGCGCGGCGACGATCACCCAGGGCGGCAGCCAGATGACGATCAGCCAGGCCACCCAGCGCGGCGCGATCGACTGGCAGACCTTCAATGTGGGGTCGCAGGCACAGGTCAGTTTCCAGCAGCCGAACAGTGGCTCGGTGACCCTGAACCGGGTGCAGGACAGCCAGGCCAGCCAGATCTTCGGCCGCATCACGGCCAATGGCCAGGTGTTCCTGAGCAACCCGAATGGCGTGTATTTCAGTCCCACCTCGTCCGTCAACGTGGGCGGCCTGGTGGCCACCACGCATAGCATCGCCACGGCCGACTTCATGGCCGGCAGCAATGCCTTCGCGCGCAATGGCGCCACCGGCAGCGTCGTCAACGATGGCAGCCTGAATGCCGCCCTGGGCGGCTATATCGCCCTGCTGGCACCCCAGGTGCGCAACAACGGCATCGTGATCGCCCAGGCGGGCACGGTGGCGATGGCCGCCGGCGAGCAGATTTCCCTGCAGTTTAGCGACAGCCGCACCCTGGCCGGCGTGCTGGTGTCGCCCTCGGCGATTGCCGCGCTGGTGGAGAACGGCTCGGCGGTGCAGGCGCCGGGCGGCATGATCATCATGTCGGCCCAGGCCGCCAATGAATTGCAGGGCGGCGTGGTGCGCAATACGGGCAGCGTGGCGGCGACGGGCTTGTCCTCGCGCGGCGGCAAGGTCGTGCTCGACAGTTCGGGCCTGGTCGACAACAGCGGCAGCCTCGATGCCTCGGGCGCAGGCGGCAAGGTGGCCATCACCGGCGACCGCATGGCCAGCAGCGGCAGCGTGCGCGCCGATGGCGGCGGCGCCATCGTCAGCACGCTGGCCCATGGCCTGGTGGAAACCACCAGCGCCGTGATCTCGGCCCAGGGCGGCGGCAGCATCAGCATCGATGGCGGCGCCGGCAAGGTGTATACCTCGGGCAGCTACAGCGCCGACGGCGAGCAAGGCGGCAAGGTCGTCATCACGGCCCATGACGTGTCGCTGATGGGCGCGAAAGTCAGCGCCACCGGCGCCAGCAAGGGTGGCACCATCCTCGTCGGCGGCGACTACCAGGGCGGCAATGCCGCGGTGCGCAACGCCGCCAAAACCACCGTGGGCAGCGGCGTCACGCTGAACGCCGACGCCACCGGCAAGGGCGACGGCGGCAAGGTGGTGGTCTGGTCCGATGAAAAAACCGTGTTCGCCGGCGCGGTCAGCGCGCGCGGCGGCGCGGCCGGTGGCGACGGCGGCGTGCTGGAAGTCTCGGGCAAGGAAACCCTGTATTTCGGCGGCACCGCCGATGCGCATGCGCCCAAGGGCAAGTCGGGCACCCTGCTGCTGGACCCGAAGGATATTTTTATCGACAGCGACTTGTCGGGCCAACTGGAACTGGTCGATCCGCATCCGACCACCGGTGGCAGCTTCGGCAAGAACACCACGGCCTTGAGCACCACCTCGGGCGGCACCGTCACGCGCACCGGCTACATCGTCGTCACCAATCCCGACGACAACCTCGGCGCGACCGACTCGGGCGCCGCCTACCTGTTCCGCCAGAGCGACCAGGCGCTGATCTCGACCCTGTATGGCACGCATGCGGGCGACAAGGTCGGCAGCAATGGCGTGACGTCCCTGACCAACGGCAATTACGTCGTTTCCAGTAATCTGTGGAACAATGGCATGGGCGCTGTCACCTGGGGTAACGGCACTACCGGCTGGGGCGCGGGCGCATTGGCGGTCTCATCGAGCAACAGCCTGGTCGGCAGCAACGGCACCCACCAAAGCACCATGAACCAGCCAACCTCCGACAATGTCGGCGGCGCCGCGATCACGGTGCTGAACAATGGCAACTACCTGGTCGGCACGGCCAGCTGGAACAACAACCGCGGTGCGCTCACCTTCGGCGATGGCAGCACCGGCGTCTCCGGCATTGTCAGTTCTGCCAACAGCCTGGTCGGCAGCACGGCGATGACGATCGTCCCGGCCGACGGCTACAAGCAATACAAATATGGCGACCAGGTCGGTTCCAGCGTGACGGTGCTCGCCAATGGCAACTACGTCCTGGCCAATGCGAACTGGAACAAGGGCGTGGGCGCCGTCACGCTGGGTTCCGGCACGACCGGCATCAAGGGCGTGGTCGGTTCCTCCAACAGCCTGATCGGCGACTCCACCCGCTTTGACTCCACCGGCAGCGGCACCGGCACCGACAAGGTTGGCAAATACCTGACGGTGCTGACCGGTTCGCAATTCGTGGTCTACGGCTCGGACTGGAAAAATTCGTCAGGCGCAGTCACCTGGTTCGACGGCAGCACGCCCGTCACCGGCCTGGTATCGGCCAGCAACAGCCTGGTCGGCAATGCCGGCGACAGCCTGGCCAGCGGCGGCCTGACCCTGCTGCCATCGAACAATGCGTTCGTGATCAGCAGCTCCAACTGGAATGGCGGGCGCGGCGCGGCCACCTGGGTGCCTTTCGGCACCGACGTGAAAACCATCGACGTGGCCAGCAATGGCGTGGTGGGCGCCAACGCCGGCGACAGCGTCGGCAGCAAAGCCATCACCATGCTGGCCAATAATGACTATGTGGTGATCAGTCCGAACTGGAGCAGCGGCAAGGGAGCCGCCACGCTGGTCGATGGCAGCACCGGCAAGGCCAAGGCCGACCAGGGGGGCGGCGTCACGTCCGCCAACAGCCTGGTCGGCACGCAAGCCAACGACCTGGTCGGTTCCAGCGGCATCATGGAACTGAAAGGCAATGGCAACTATCTGGTGCTGAGCCCCTATTGGGCCAATGGCGGCAATGCCAAGGCCGGCGCCGTCTCCTGGTCGAGCGGCAGCACGCCGAGCGTCGGCGCGGTGGGCACCAGCAACAGCCTGGTCGGCACCTATGCCAACGACCGCATCGGCAGCTATCAGTATAATTACTATCAATACAATAACACCAATGCTTTCCTGAATGAATCGAGCAGCGTCACGGCGCTGGCCAACGGCAACTACGTCGTCAGCAGCCCGATGTTCAACGGCACGCGCGGCGCCGTCACCTGGAGCAACGGCGCCACCGGCGCCACGGTCGACGCCACCCAAACCATCAGCGCGACCAATAGCGTGGTGGGCAACAATACCGGGGACTTCATCGGCGGCTTCGTGGCCCCGAACGACGTCATCACCAATGTCGGCACCGGCGCCACCACGCACTACGATGCGATCTCGAACGGCGTCACGGCCCTGTCCAACGGCAACTACATCACGGTCAGCACTTACTGGCGCAATGGCGCCGCCCTGCGCGCCGGCGCGCTCACATGGAGCGACGGCGCCGGCGCGCCGACGGTGGGCCTGGTTTCCGCCAGCAACAGCCTGGTCGGCAGCGTGCAGGACGATATGGTGGGCCTGGCCAGGGACAATGCCTATGGCATCAAGCTGCTCGAGAACGGTTACGACAGCGTGAGCAATCCCACGTATTCGGGCAATTATGTCGTCACCAGCGTGAAGTGGAACAATGGCGGCATCGCCGACGCCGGCGCGGTCACCTGGGGCAGCGGCACGGCCGCGCTGACCGGCACCATCTCGGACAGCAACAGCGTGCTGGGCCTGAAAACCGATGACGTGAAAAACTGGGGCGTGACCCCGCTGGCCACCACCGGCAACTACCTGATCCAGAACCAGTACTGGGACAATGGCGCCGCCATTGCCGCCGGCGCCTTGACCTGGGTCGACGGCAGCACGGGACGCCTGTCCGACTATGCGGCGCAAGGCAACCGCAATCTCGTCTCCGGCGCCAACAGCCTGGTCGGCAGCCACACCGGCGACAACGTCGGTGGCACCGTCGACTACCTGTACAACTACGACAGCGTCAACGGCAGGCAACGGTTTACCGGCAACTACGTCGCGGTCACGTACAACTGGACCAATGACACCAAGCAATACGCCGGCGCTGTGACATGGGGCAGCGGCGCCACCGGCGTCAAGGGCGACATCAGCCGCGCCAACAGCCAGGTGGGCGAAAAGGAAAACGACTACCTGGGCAGTTATTACGTTGCGCTAGCGAATGGCAATTACCTGCTGGCCAACCCGACTCTCGATGTCAACGGCGTGGTCAACGCCGGCGCCGTCAGCTGGGTCGATGGAACCACCGGCCGCCTGAACGACTATGCAGCGCAAGGCAACCAGAACATCATGTCTGCCGCCAATGCGCTGGTCGGCAGCCACACCAACGACTACGTCGGCACCGTGCTGGCGCCGGCCAATTACTATGCGCTCAACAGCGCCGACTACGCCAACAACGGCTACTTCATCATTTCGCCGGACTGGAATTGCGGCGGCGGCGCGGTCAATTACATCACCGACGCCAGCGTGCCCCTGAGCGGCGTGGTCGGCAGCGGCAACGCGGCCGTCGGCAACCCGAACGGCCGTTTCTGGGGCGGCCTGGGCTATAGTCCGAATATCTCGCTCGCGTCCGGCGGCGCCGCGACGGTGACCTTCACCGGCGACAATGGCCATGTGGTGCTGCTCACGCCCACCATGCCCACGCCGGGCGCCATGACGCTGCCGGGCGCCACCCAGTACGGCGATGCACAGGGTGCAACCCAGGCCATGACCCCCGACCATATCGCCGGCGTGCTGAAGACGGGCACCAGCGTGACCTTGCAGGCGAATAACGACATCTTCGTGAAGAACGGCATCGACGCCACTGGCGGCGTGGCCGGCGGCGCGCTCACCATGCAGGCCGGGCGCAGCATCACGGTGCTGGGCGACATCATCACGGGCAACCGCGATTTGAACCTGACCGCCAACGACAGTCTGGCCAACGGCGTCAACGACGCCTACCGCGACGCCGGCATCGCCACCCTCAGCATGGGCATCGACAAGCAGGGCGTGGCGGCGAAAATCGACGCCGGCACCGGCAACGTGTCGCTGCTGATGGCGGACGGCAGCGACAAGACCAACCATATGGCCGGCTCCATCAGCGTCAACAGCATCACCGGCGCCACCATCAAGCTGCTCAACCAGGGCAACGGCGCCGGTACCCTGGCCGACCTGCCGAACCTGGCCGCCAACTGCTGCGGCTTCGACCTCGGTTATCGCGGCATCGGCGCCGACGTCACGCTGAACGCGGGCGCGATCCTGAACGCCAGCGGCGCCGGCACGGCCGTGACCCTGGCCGCCAAGGGCAATTTCAACAACAATTCCGGCAATGGCGCCGGCAGCATCGCCATGAGCGGAACCGCGGCGCGCTGGCTGGTGTACGCCAATGCGCCGGGCGGAAGCACGTATGGTGGCCTGGATAGCCAGAATACGGCCATCTGGAACGCCAGCTACAACGGCAGCGATCCGGTACAGAGCGGCAACCGCTATCTGTTCGCCTACCAGCCCACCATCACCGTCGGCACGCAAAACGTCAGCAAGACGTATGGAGAAGAGCTGAGTACCGGCACCACGCTGGCCGACCGCGTGGTCAGCCTGGCCGGCGCGCAAGCGGCGGTGGCCGGCGCCTATCTGGGCGACACGGTGGCCACCGCGCTGTCGGGCTCCATCACCGCAACGTCCGCTGGCGCGGCGGCCAATGCCGGCGTCGCGGGCGGCCCGTACGCCATCACGGTCGACCTGTCGGGCGCGACCGGCAACAACGGCTATGCGGTGGCGCTGGGCAGCAACACGCCGCGCACCATCACGGTGGCGGCCAAGGCCCTGACGGCCAGCCTGACTGGCGTGAGCAAGGTGTATGACGCCAGCAATGCCGTCACTTTGGCAAGCGGCAACTATGTATTGAGCGGCCTGGTCGGCTCGGAATCGTTCAGCATCACCAAGACCAGCGGCCTGTTCAACGCGAGCGACATCAGCGCCAGCAGCGTCAGCGCAACCCTGGCCGCCGGCGACTTCAGCGCCGGCGCGGCTACCTTTGCCAGCAACTATATCTTGCCGGTATCGGCCTCCGGCACCGGCAGCATCACGCCCAAGGCGCTGACCGCCACCCTCACCGGTGTCAGCAAGGCCTACGACGGTGATACGGCGGCCGTGCTGAACGGCACCAATTATCAGCTGCTGGGTCTGGTCGGCGGCCAGTCGGCCAGCGTCAGCCAGACGGCAGGCCTGTACAACTCGGCCGATGTGCTGGGCGCGAACAGCGTCAGCGCCAGCTTGTCCGGCGCCGATTTCGCGGCAGGCAGCGGCACCTCGCTGGCCAACTATATCCTGCCAACGATGGCCACCGGCAGCGCCAGCATCACGCCGAAAGCCCTGAGCGCCAGCCTGACGGGAACGATCGGCAAGACCTATGACGGCGGCAGCGGCGCCTTGCTCGGTGCTGGCAATTTCAGCCTGTCGGGCTTTGTCGGCGCGCAGTCGGCCAGCGTCACGCAAACGGCCGGCGTCTACAACAGCGTCAATGTCGCCACCGCCAACAGCGTGACGGCCAGCCTGTCGGCCGGCGATTTCGCCGCCGGTTCGGGCACCACGCTGTCGAACTACAGCCTGCCGCTATCGGCCAGCGGCGGCGCCAGCATTGCCGCCAAGTCGCTCAGTGCCAGCCTGACCGGCGCGCTGGGCCGCAGCTACGATGGCACGGCCAGCGCCAGCCTGACGGGCGGCAATGTTGTACTGGACGGCGTGGCAGCGGGTGAAACCATCCATGTCGGCACGCTCAATGGCAGCTACGACAGCCGCAACGCGGGCACGCGCACGGTCAGCGCCACCCTGGCCGGAAACGACTTCACGGCCGGCTCCGGCACACTGCTGGGCAACTACGTGCTGCCGACCAGCGCTGCGGGAACCGCCGTCATCGCGCCGAAAGCCATCACGTTGAATGCGCCCGCGATCAGCAAGGTGTATGACGGCACCCTGGCCTATACCGCCAGCGCCGGCGATTTGACCTCGCTGTCGGGTGCGCTGGTGGGCGGTGACACCGTCACCGGCGCCAGCTTCAGCTATGCCGACAAGAACGCCGGCAACGGCAACAAGGCGGCCAACCTGAACCAGGTCGCTTTGAACGATGGCAATGGCGGCGCCAACTACAGCGTCACCCTGGCCGGCAACAGCGCCAGCAGCATCACGCCACGCGTGCTGAACGCCAGCGCCACCGGCGTCGACCGCGTGTACGACACCTCGACCAATGCCGGCGTCACCTTGCAGGACGACCGTATCGCCGGAGACGTGCTGACCTTGTCGAACACCTCGGCCACGTTCGCCGACAAAAACGCGGGCAGCAACAAGGTCGTCACCGTCAACGGCATCGCCGCCGGCGGCGCGGATGCGGGCAATTACAGCCTTGCCTCCACCAAGGCCACGACGACGGCCAGCATCACGCCGGCCACCCTGCAGGTGACGGGCGTGTCGGCGCAAGACCGCAGCTACGACACCTCGCGCAATGCCGGCTTGACCGGCACGGCCGTGGTCACTGCCCTGGGCAACGACATCGTCAATGTCACCGGCACCGGCACCGGCCAGTTCGCCGACAAACATGCCGGAACAGGCAAGGCGATCACGGTTTCCGGCTATGCCTCCAGCGACAGCAACTATGTGCTGCTGCAGCCGACCGGCTTGAGCGCCACCGTCACACCGGCCGTGCTGGCCTTGTCCGGACTGGACCTGGGCATCAGCAAGACCTATGACGGCAGCACCAGCGTCAATGTCACCGGTGCGCCAACGGTCAGCGGCTTCGGCAAGGAAACCGTGACCGTGATCGGCGCGGGCACCGGCCAGTTCGCCGATAAGAACGCGGGCAATGGCAAGGCAATCAGCGTCTCCGGCTTCACCTCCAGCGACAGCAACTACGCCATCGGCCAGCAAGCCGGCCTGACGGGCAGCATTACGCCGGCCCAGCTGACGCTCGGCCCCGTCACCGCGACCACGCGCAGCTATGACGGCAGCAGCGCCGCGCAAATCGACGCCGCCAGCTATGCCCTCACGGGCCTGGTCAGCGGCGAGTCGGTCCTTGTCAACAAGACGGCGGGCAGTTTCGACAGCCGCAATGCGGGCAACCGTACTGTCAGCCTCGGCCTGACCGGCGCCGACTATACGGCTGGCTCCAATACGGCCCTGTCGAACTACTTGCTGCCAACCCTGGCCACGGGCAGCGGCGTGATCACGCCAAAAGCCATCACATTGAATGCGCCTGCCATCAGCAAGGTATATGACGGCACCCTGGCCTATACCGCCAGCGCCGGCGATTTGACCTCGCTGTCGG